>JAZNMQ010000039.1:0-32136 GCA_045579745.1 Candidatus Flemingiibacterium sp.
GCGAATCCTTACGGATTCGCGGCGAATTGCGTCATGTTTGGCTGTAATTAAAAGTTTAGCCTGCAATTCGCAGGCTTTGCTTCCGCGCGCAGATAACAAAACAAAAACACCATCCGATGGATGGTGTTTTTATTTTGGTGACCCGTACGGGAATCGAACCCATGTTTTCGCCTTGAGAGGGCGACGTCTTAGCCGCTTGACCAACAGGCCTTGTTGAGAACATTAATATTATATCATAAGCATTTTGTTTTGTCAATAGTTTTTTGAAAAAATTACTGTATAGCAAAAATGAGCCACCCCAATTTGTGCAATCAACACATTTCGGGGCAGCTCATATAATTTTACCATAGGAGGTATTTATTTATAATGTCCGTTTTTAAAGCGCTTGTCAAATCTGTATAACTTTGATTATAGCATTGTGATATCGCTCACAACCGAGTGCTTAACACGGTCGTCAACCTCAGCGCGCTTAGCATCGTTGAAGCTGTCAAGTGTACCTACGAGGTAGCCGGTGATTCGACGAATACGCTCGAACTTACCCTTGCCGTCGTCCTCGGTGCGGTGGCAGCACGGGCACTCGTTGCCGATTATGCCGGTGTATCCGCATACAGGGTCACGGTCAACAGGGTGGTTGATCGAGCCGTAGCCAACGCCCGCTTCCTTCATGCAGCGAATTACTGCTTCGAATGCATCAAGGTTTTCCATCGGGTCGCCGTCAAGCTCAACGTATGTGATGTGGCCACCGTTGGTCAGCTCGTGATACGGAGCCTCAAGCTTGATCTTCTGTGCCGCGGAGATACCGTAGTATACCGGTACATGGAAGGAGTTGGTGTAGTATTCGCGATCGGTTACGCCCTCGATAGAACCAAACTTCTTCTTGTCAATGCGGACAAAACGTCCGGACAAGCCCTCGCCGGGAGTTCCGATAAGCGAGAAGTTGAGTCCATACTTTTTGCTTGCTTCATCAGTACGCTGACGCATGAAGCCGACAATCTCCAAGCCGAGATTTTGTGCATCGGCAGATTCTCCATGATGTTTGCCAACAAGAGCCTTCAAACACTCAGCAAGTCCGATAAATCCAACGGTGAGTGTTCCGTGCTTCAATACTTCTCCAACCTTGTCGTCGATATTCAGCTTGTCCGAGTCAATCCAAATGCCCTGTCCCATCAGGAACGGATAGTTGCGCACAGTCTTTTCAGACTGGATTTTGAAACGATCGAGCAGCTGTTCAATGACAACAGCAATCTTGCGATCGAGCTCATCAAAGAACCAATCGACATTCTTGTTGGCATTGATCGCGATACGCGGCAGGTTGATGGACGAGAAGCTGAGATTTCCGCGTCCATATACGATCTCGTTGTTAGGATCGAAGTTGTTCGCGACTACGCGTGTGCGGCAGCCCATGTAAGCAACCTCGGATTCGGGATGGCCGGGCTTGTAGTAGCGCAGGTTGTAGGGCGCATCGATGAACGAGAAGTTGGGGAAGAGGCGCTTTGCCGAAACGCGGCAAGCGAGCTTGAACAGATCGTAGTTAGGATCTTCCGGATTGTAGTTGATGCCTTCCTTGACCTTGAAGATCTGAATCGGGAAGATGGGAGTTTCGCCGTTTCCAAGTCCTGCCTCTGTTGCAAGAAGGATGGACTTCATTACAAGACGTCCCTCGGCAGAGGTATCAAGACCGTAGTTGAGCGAGCTGAACGGAATCTGTGCACCTGCACGGGAGTGCATGGTGTTGAGATTGTGGATGAGCGCTTCCATAGCCTGGAATGTTGCGCGCTCAGTTTCAGCAAGAGTGTATTTGCGAACAAAGGCAACCATCTTTGCGCTTGTTTCTGCGCCGTAGAGGTCGTTAAGAGCGTTTGTAATTGCAGAAACGAATGCGGAGTCATTGGAGAGCGTGGGCTCAAGGCTCAGCGCAGAGAGGATTCTGTCAGCGCTCTGGTCGGCATTCTCGTCATCTGCGAGCAGACTGATAGCCTTTGCAAGATTGCGCTTGTAGAGCTTCTTATATGTTTTCTTAACGCCGGGAGCCATGCCGTATTCGAAGTTGGGAATGCTTTGACCGCCGTGCTGATCATTCTGATTGGACTGAATCGCGATACAAGCAAGCGCAGAGTAGCTTGCAATATCGTTCGGAGTACGCAGGAAGCCGTGACCGGTGGAGAATCCGTTTTCAAACAATTTGATAATATCGATCTGACAGCAGGTTGTGGTAAGCGTCAGGAAATCGAGATCGTGAATGTGAATATCTCCGTCGCGATGAGCTTTTGCATGTACAGGGTCAAGAACATACATCTCATAGAACTGCTTAGCACCCTCGGAGCCGTACTTGAGCATCGTACCCATTGCGGTATCTCCGTTGATGTTCGCGTTTTCGCGCTTGATATCGGAGTCCTTAGCGGGCTTGAAGGTGAGGTCTTCGTAGGTCTTCATGAGCTTTGTATTCATCTCACGAACACGGGTACGTGTAGCGCGGTAAAGGATATATTCCTTTGCGGTACGGGCATGTCCGCTATTTACGAGCACCTTTTCAACAGTATCCTGAATCTGCTCAACTGTCGGCACTCCATTTTCGCCAACCTGCTTTTCAACCTCATTTGCTACCTTGCACGCAAGATTCATAGCAGTATTGTAATCGTGACCGCCAACAGCCTCGGCAGCCTTGAAAATCGCGTTGGAAATCTTTTCGATATTGAACGGTGCTTCGCGTCCGTCGCGTTTAATAATCTTTGTAATCATAGAGAACTCCTTCGTTGAAAACGTAATAATTTATGGTTTTTTGTCTTGGAATTAATAATAAGAATCTTTGTTCGCTTTAGCACGCTAATACTATATATAGTATGCACATATGGGTTACCTACCACTATATATAGTATTTTGTCGGTGCAGTATCTATTATATAGCATATCTTAAAAAAAGTCAATTGTTAAAATGACTGATTATTTATGTCGGTTTTTGTTCATTTTTAATTATCTTAAAAATGATGTTCAAAAAGACGCAAATACGGCACGATTTTTCATCGTGCCGTTATAACATTTGCATTTTCTAATTTGGCTGCGCAGCGGATTATATCCGCATCGTCTTCAAAATCTCCGTGATAAACCTCAATAATATATTTCCCGTCATAGCCATGCGCTTCGATTTTTGAAATTATTGCTTCAAGCTCAAGCTTGCCCGCGAACGGGAGTCTGCACCCCAGCTCCGAGTAATCGTTTATATGAACATGCGCGATATCGCTTCCCATCGCATCAATCATGTCAAACGGGTCATATCCGCCTCGAACGACCTGCTTTATATCTAATACAAATGAAATATTTCCTTTTCCGAAGCGATCACGAAGCTCACGCATAAAGATAGGATTGCCGCCTCTTGCGGTAGACACATTTTCATGTGCGAGTGTGCAGCCCTCGCTTTTAGCAGTTCGCATGAGCAGCTCCAGAACCTCGCAGTAATTATCCATTCCGAAGAACGGCGCCTTTGTGGCATCACCGTGAAAAACGGTATATTTTGCTCCGAGATATGCCGCGGCATGGAAAAATCTTCGATAAAACTCAGCCGACTCCCTTGCACGTTTTTTGTACGCCGAAAAGAACATCATGTATTCAAAGCCCGATGTAAACGGGTGAATTGATGTGATGTTTACGCCATATTCTCGGCTTGCCTCAACCACCCTTTTTAAGAAAGGCTCCTCAAGCTCTGAAAAGGTGTTGATGAAAATTTCGATATTCTTGAATCCGAGGCGCATGCATCTTGTTATCGCTTCATATGCGTCATCAGGGTAAAAGCATGCGCTTGATAATCCGATTCTTGGATTCGTCGTAGGATGACCTCCCTTGCTTCGAACTCGGAGGAAAAGAACGGTTTTGCCTCCATAATCCGATTGATGAAAAAACACAAATAATATGGTATAATAATTGCATAAAGCCCTGCTTCGCAGTTCTTGGGGCTTCGCCCCTGCCGCGCCTTGCGCGGATGCAGTATTGACGGCTTCGCAAAAATGCCCTTGCGAGCAAGCATTTTTGCTTCATGGTATAATAAAAGCAGTAAATGCCTTCGCTCTGCTACGGCGAGAATAAGGAAGCTTTTATTTGATCATAAATTTTCATCATTTCAAATTTTAAGGGAAATTTATGATATAATAAAAACAGAAAAACTAAGGTGGTGAAAACTTGAAAACTTTATTGTCAAAGCGTGCATCCGCAGTATTTGAATGCGGTTTGCCTATCGTTGCACTTGCTTTGCTATACTGTGAGATACATATGTTTTGCCTTGATACATACGATGCAGCAAGGCTGTATCTTCAAAGCATTTCGATGATTGAACATGTGCTGATGTCGCTTTTGTTGATAGTCGGCGGAGCACTGCTTCTTGATATAAACGAGCGAGAACGTCAATCCTGATATTCTGCCAGGATTTGCGGAAGTCTGTACATCAGCTCATCCCCACGAAGCTTGTCCGCGGCGTATTGACGGCGAAGAAGCTCTGCCGGTATAAAATCGTCGTATTTTTCGAAAACAGGCATTTCGTTTGGACTTACAAGCCTTGATTTATCAATGCCCTCTCGCTCAATTATATCGCACAGCCCTTTTATTAACGCATAATCGTTTGCGTTCTCCATTTTGAACATCAAATAGTAGCATCCGTCGAATTCAATATTTGATATCTTGAACCGTGCAGAATTTTGCGCAATAAATTTTCTGAGCGTTCTGAACGAGCGAGTTCCAAGCCACGGGAACATACACCATGTATACCCGCCAAGCGGAACTATCGAGTGACCGAGCATTCCCGTATTGCGCGCAAGATTTCTGACAATATCAAGGCGATGCTTCGCGTTCGGCTTCAGATACGGATACACGGTATCCTCCTCGAGAATCCGCTTCATTCTTTCGAGAATTCGTGTATGAATCTCGCCGTAATCGCCGGGCCAGGATACCTCCATCTTTCCTTGGACGGATTTTACATATATGAGCTTTCGTGGAATATCGAGCTCCTCAACCTCCCACAGCCGTCCTGCAAGCGCAAAACGGTCGCCGACCGGAGGCGGAGTTGTGATTGTACCTATCTCGTCGGATTCGCACCGAACGGTATAATCCTCGCTGTCCTTGAAAACCGCGTAAAATTTAAAGCTGTTTATCAGCCTCTCTCCCTTGAGTCCGATTATAAGCCCCTTTTCCTCGGTCATTTCAAGAAAATCGTTTTGGAGCATACCGAGAAGCAAAGCCCGATAATCCTCCTTGTCAATCTCACGAAATGGCGGCAAGGACAGGATTCGCTCGGCAAGCTTTTTTGGAGAGAGCTCACCCGACGATGCGAGCGTGCTGAGCGTTTGCTGAAAAGCAAGACTGAACGGCAGATGCTTGACCATCGGAGGTTCGATGAATTTTTCTTCAATATATAACTGAACTATCGCAATCGCACGCAAGAATCCCCAAGGTATAAGCTGAGGGAGCGGCGCATTCGGCAGCGGATTCTCCTCGCGGAAGACCATCATCATTTCGGGCGGTGTCAAACGCCGTCCGGAGCGTCCGAGTCTTTGGAGAAAGCTCGATACCGAATTTGGCGCATCATTCTGAATTATTCGTTCAAGCCGTCCGATATCAATTCCGAGCTCCATTGTGACGGTTGCGCAGACTACATTTTTCTGTTCGTCGTCCTTCATTTTGCTCTCTGCTTCCTCGCGTATCGAAGCAGAGAGATTTCCGTGATGAATGAGGAAATTGTCAGGCTCACGACGTTTATCGGCAATCTGCCTCAGCGTTGCCGTAACATACTCGGTTTCCTCACGCGAATTCGAAAAGACAATCGCCTTTTTATTCTTAACGCAGTCGTAAATATACTCATAGCCCGGGTCAAGCTCGATTTTTCCGTGCGATGCCTCGGGATCGTTTTTCTCGCCCATATGCGTGAAATCGCTGCTCTGGTCAAAATCATCGCCTTGAATGAAGAAATGCTCCATTCCGAGGCGCCATTTTGTTTTGCCCTCATTTATTACCGGAACAATCGTTTCAACATCGGTTCCGCCGCCAAGCCATTCAGCGGCAAGCTTTGCATCTCCGATGGTCGCCGATAAGCCGATTCGCCTTGGCGTGTGACCGATAAGACGTGCAAGTCTGACAAGCTGGCAGATTATCTGATTGCCGCGGTCAGAGCCCGTTAACGTATGGATCTCGTCAATTACAACGAACCGCAAATCGCCGAACAGCCTCACAAGATCGTTAGAGCGATTCATCAGCATGCTTTCAAGCGATTCGGGCGTGATCTGCAATATTCCCTTTGGCTCGCGAAGCAGCTTTGCTTTGTGCGACTGCGCGACATCACCATGCCAATGAAAAACCGGAATCCCCGAAATATCAAGCAGCTCGTCAAGCCTTGAAAATTGGTCGTTAATAAGACTTTTTAGCGGAGCAATATACAAAACGCCTATAGTGCTCGGCATCTCCTCGCACATGAGTGAGAGAATAGGGAAAAAAGCCGCCTCTGTTTTTCCCGATGCAGTCGAGGAGGTTATAAGGAGATTTTTGTCCGACTCGAAGATAACGCGCGCCGCCGCAAGCTGTACCGCGCGAAGGTCCTGCCATCCGCTGTTATAAATAAAATCCTGAATGAAGGGTGAAAAGCGGTAAAAAATCTCATTATCGGTCATATGCTCCTCCATTTTCTATATTTGTCTGAAATATCCGAGTTAATTCAAAGCTCGATATCTTCAAGCGTAAATTTCGCCGTTTGCTGTGTGCTAATCGTTTGCGGTGCATCCTCGATAACCGCTTCATCATCATTATCGCCGTGCGAGAGCTTAACAACTCCGCTTCCAACTACATCGATAAAGGTTGTTTCGGGGTTTTGCAGGAGAATATTTAATACGGACATATAGTCACGAATTATTTCACGCGGAGTGATCATCGTATCAGCTCCCGCCCTATCAAGGCAAATGCGAAGGAATGATGCCATTTCTTCACCGGTAACTCTCGGTTCCCATGCGTAATTTTGTCCGTGAAGCACGGTGATTCTCTTTATTAAAGCGAACAGCTCCTCATCGGATAGGCGGCGCAAGCGAATGACCGGTCCGATGAGATTTTTAAAGCCCTGCTTTTGAAACTGACCGTCAGACAGACGGCTCTTAAGTGCTTCATAGCTGAAAAGTCCTCTGCGAGTATCCTCTAAAAACTGCGGTGTTCCGCCGAAAATCAGCCCGAGCCCCTCAGCCTTTCCCTGCAAGGTGTCGTTAAACATAGACAGCAGCTTTTCATAATTATTTTCGCGGGAGATACGATTTGAAATTTTATATAGATTGACGCACTCATCTATAAATACGAGGAAGCCGCGATACCCAATCTGTCTGAAGAATACGGCTAAAAGCTTGATATATTCGTACCAATTATCATCATCAATAATACCGCCGAGCATTACGCCGATGGCGTTTCTTGCTTCGGTTTTGGTAGAGTATTCGCCTCTGAGCCATCTGATACAGGCGGATTTTTTGTCCTCATCGCCATCAAGATAGGCCCTATAGTACCGCGACAAAACGGCCGCAAAATCAAAGCCGCCTATTTGCGCTTCAAGCTCGCGTGTTTGCGAAAAGATGAGGGCATTCAGCTCTCTTACAAACGCCTCTGAGCCAATTTCAAGCCCCGTCGCCGCGACCCTTGATTGAAGCTCCGACAGCCATTTTGCAATAATTTGCGTCAACGCTCCGCCATCGGGAGCGGATTTTGAAGCGAGATTTTTAATCAGCTCGCGATATGTCGCAATTCCCGTACCCTTAGTACCGCATATACGGCGTTCGGGTGAAAGGTCTGCATCCGCGGTGATAAATCCGCGTTCGAGTGCAAATCCGCGTACAAGCTGTATGAGAAAGCTCTTGCCGCTTCCGTATTTGCCAATCACGAAGCGCATTGAGCCGCCGCCGTCGTTTATAGCCTCAAGGTCTGACAAAAGCGCCTCTATCTCATCACCTCTGCCGATAGCTATATACGGTGCTCCCATGCGCGGAACAACACCGGCAGCTACAGATGAAAGCAGGCTCGATAATACTCTTTTTGGAACGCGTCCGGTCATTTCAGCCATTTACTAAGTTCTCCTTCGTATTCATTTATCAGCCTATAGCATGATCCGTCAGCCTCAATTATGCTATCTCCGATAATGTCAAAAGCGGTTTCGTTAATTTTGTCAGCAAGCGCATCGACGAGCATTCCCTCTCGCCTTGCAACCCTTTCAACTCCCATTCCGTCACCGCCGGCTACAAGCTTCAAAGCCTCGCATGAGGCATCGTCCAAGGCTTTTATCAACTCATAAAACTCATTCGCCTCGCCCTCGCCGAGCATCTGAGGCGCGACTTCATTCTCTGCTGCGATTTGCTTTGGCGGCGCATCGACGTGACCAATCGGTTCATTTGCCCTCTCATCTTCGTCACTGAGCATTGCCGTAAGAACGGCTGTCGTATTCCAGGAATCCTTTTCGATTTTGAGCGCATTGTCAAGTGAAAACTCCTTTGATGTCGGCTCGTAAAGCTTCTCATATTCCGGACTCTGATATTCTTCAGCCCTTGCTTTTGAGCCTACTTTATTCGGAATCGGAAGATTTGCATCAAAGTACTCGTCAATACAAGCCTTTAGCACATCGCTCAGGGCGTCTGTTTTCAATCGCGCTTTAATACCAAGTGCCATGCGAACACGATTTTCGCTGTATTTTATTATATCAGTTACCACAAAGCGGAATTTCGGAGAGCGCGCATAAGAAATATAATCTATGGAAAGCGTGCGCTTCATATCATACGCACAGAGCGCGCCGTTGTAGGCATCTCTTTCAATATGCGCTTCCTTTGCCGCTATTTCATCGAATTTCTGCGACAGAACCTCAACATACGCTTTATCGAATGCACTCTTTATGTGCTTTGAAAAAATCCCGATGTTTTCCTTTGTGACATAGCGGCTGTTGCGCCAATTATATATCGACGAATAGGCAAGAATACTCGCGGCAGAGCTCAGTCCGTTATCGGAATCCATATAAAATTCCTTAAATTCGGAATTTGATACGACCTCCACAAGAATCGGTTCAAGCTTTTTTATCGGGCACGGAAGCTTATGAATCAGGCAGTAGTCGCAAAGCCATTCCGACAGATAGCTGTCGATGCGGCGATGCTGTGCCCTGTAGTTGAGCCAAATATCGCAAAGCAACTCGATTCCCTCTTTTGGTTCAATCAGATCCGGACAGTTGATTATCTCAAAAATATAGAGAAGAATATACGAAAAATCCGTATGCGGATATATCCCGCGGCGCACATTATCTCGCCAAAAGATATACCATTTCAATTGTGCGTATTTAAGCTGATTATACTGCGGTATATATGAAAAGAAATTGACCGCTTCGCATTCCGACGGCTTTCTATCCCAATATCTCCGAGCATCCTCGCGGAATTTTTCGTAGAAATTATACCTTGTCTGCCATTTTGAAACGCCAACACGGTGAATCAATCGGTTTTCCGGTGAATAGATCAAATAAGGCTCAAGCGGTCTTGAACGGTTTTCCTGCGCGAGCCTGCTTGATGGAATCCCTGTTGCATGTCCTTGTTCCGCTTTTGGCGTATTGCTGCTACGGATTGCATCAGGGATGCGAGGTGGAATCGCGGCTCCCGAATCCGAGCTGCTGCCTGCGCTGAACTCAAGCTCAACCGTATCGGTGTTGACCGCACGGTTTGACGGCATAACCGGACGCTTTTGCGGAAGCAGGCTGTTGAGGTCCCAAAAGTTGTCTATATCGCTGAGATTTTTCGATTTATCGCTCATGTCGCTCCCTCCGCTCGTAAATCTGTATTATATTATTTTATCACATAATTATAACTCTGTCAATCGAATTATAAGGATGTTCTGTAAATAAAAGCAATCTTCTTCTATCATTTCGGATAATATTACATCATGCTGCAAAGAAATCATAATTTAACCTCGGCGCACGGCGATTCTCAGTCGTTAATTCACGCATCTTTACAACAGCAAAACTCCCATCGGTGAAAGATCACTGATGGGAGCTTGATTTTTAAAGCATGCAAAATTTAATGGTTGGCATCCGAATCAACAATTTCGTTAATCATTACCTTTTCGGCATCTGTAATAACCTTAGTTGCCTTATCGCGGATGATACAGAACTCACCCTCGCCATTTACGGTGTAGTATGCGCGTCTTGTTGTATACGGATAGAATTTGTATACCGTCGTTTGACCTGCACGAGTTTCTATAGTCATTGTCATATAGAGGTCCTCGCTGTCGTCAAGCGCCTCAATTTCCTCCTCGGTAAGACCTACATAGTCCTCGAAATCGAGCGAAAGCATAGTCTTGTAGAGCTGGCGGAAATTCGTAACATCGGGTTTAAAGCCGGTTGCACGTTCGGTAACAACAAGGTCACTACCCGTTCCGACAAGATCAAATGTTCGCGTCGCCGTATCACTCTCAATCTTTATCGTCTTTACATCATTGATGTTCATCTGGAAAAGCGGAGTGTCAACCCAGCTTATAAGATCCCAGTCGAGCCATTTCATGTCATCGGCGTTAATCTCTGAGATGAGGTCGAACAGAAGCGAATAAGCGTAAATCTTGCCCTCCTCATTTTTAGCAAACATCAGCGTTTGTTCGATGTCCTTATACTTGTAGTACAGCGCATACTCCGGCGTATCAAGCCCATATTCCATGAGCTCTTCGTCAGTCGGGTCGTATACAAGTGTTGACATGCCTTGGAAATTCATAAGAACATTAAGCGCGATAGAGTAGTTGCCGCTGTTTACGGTATATCCACCCGGATATAGCATTTTGTACGGTGAAGTAGACGCTGAATCCTCCATTTGTGTCTGGTCGAGATAAGTGATACCTACAACCGGCTCCTCATTTCTCATAAGCGCAAAATTTTCAATCATAAAATAATCGTTTTGCGTCATAGGCAGAGCAAGTGTCGGAGTAATCATATTTTCAAGAGGCTCTAACATTGTTGTGCCAAGGCTTTCATCAAGAATATACACAGCATCTCTGTCCTTGTACCTGACATAGTAGCCTGCGCCTGTCGGGATAATATCGCCTATATATACCGTATGCTTGTTGCCCTCACGGCTTGTAATGGTATACCAAGCGGGATTATCACTTTCGGCAAGTCCGTATTCTTCCCAATTCTCGCACTTTGTAGTTACACGCTCAATTGAAAGCGTATAGCCCGCGCTGACAAACAGTTTTGAAATTTTCTCCTTGTCATACGGTGCTGCCGGATATCCCTTGACATAGAACGACTCGTCCTTTTCGTCATAATAGAATCCAAACTCACCGTGCTCGTTGTGAACCTCAATTTCCTGAATCTCAGAGCGCTCAAGATGCTCGTACATCATGATGCGATCATTAAGACCGAGTATTTCGCCGTCAAGCAGCTCGATCGGTTCCTTGTAAACCTCTTCGATATAGTTGACAATAGGAAGCACCACAACGAAGTATAAGCAAACAGCCGCTATAACGCCCACGCCCAAAAAGAGAACAGTACGAAGCTGCTTTTTAAGAGCACTTTGACGCTGACGCGCACTCAGATTTTTAGTTTCCGGAGGCGGTGCAGAAAAAAGCGTAGATTCACTTTTCGGGGATGATTGCTCGCCATTCTCGTTACCAAAATTGTTCTGTTCGTTCATGCGTGTTTTCTCCTAATCCAAATAACGATTCCTGCGATGAGGAAGCATGCCGGGATAACGATTGTCAGGAATATCGTCCAGCTTGAAGCATCCTGGGTTGTAATATCAAGTGCTTCGTTCTCGAACATCTTCGGGTCAAGGTCAACCGGCACCTGAGCTTTACCCATAGCAATCATCATTGCGTGAATAATATCGCTGTTGCTGTAGGTTTTCTTCGAGAGATAATCGGACGAGGTGAAATACTGCGAACCTATTGCAAAGAGATACGAATAGTGATAAGTATTTTCGATTATACGGGTTTCGCGTGTAAGGGTTACGAGCGGATACCGGCCTTCATCGACCTTTTCGCCGTCAACATACTTCTCGGCATTTTCAGAGGAGTAGAGGACAGTTGATGTCATACGGTTGTCCTTTTCAGTCCAAAGGAGCTCGATAGGACGCGCGTAACGAACAATCGCCTTAGGAGGCGTGCCAAGTCCTGTTATCTGGCTCGTAAGCGATGCGCCGAGAGTTTCCTCTACAGGGTACTGACCGACGAGCGAATAATGCTCGGTATCAATAGAATTTGACGGGTCCTTAAGCACGGCATCCTCAAACGATATACCCCATTCTGTGAGGAATTCGTACAGCTCAGGAAGTTCCTCTGTATCGGGGTCAGTGAATACCATAACGCTGTTAAAGCCGTCAAGAAAATCGTCAATCTTCTCGATCTCGCATTTTCTGCCTTCTGTATCCTTTGAGATACCTTCAAAGTCATAGATAGGATTTGATATAACGAGTAGGCGACCGTCCGGATCGAAATCCTCTTTAGTGAGATCAATGGACATCGGGAGATAGCCTGCGTCGTAGAAAAGATCAATCATTTCCTGAGTAATATACTCACCGTGAGTCACCGTGAAATATGCTATCGGAGTTTCAGCCTGAGTTACCTGAGATATCGCGGTAACCAGCTTCTTTTCACCGTTAAATGCCCACGGTGTAATGCTGTCGTTTTGGTTAAACATAAACAATGCACGAAGCTTGAACACGCGGAATTCCGTGCCGCATTCAACAATAACGTCTGTGAGTCCGATATTTGTCGCCGTTGTTGTCTTGTACTTGTTAACTGCGGTAGGATTGCTTATCATATCGATATAGTCGTATGAAATATTATCATAGGAAGAAGCCATTTCCTTGACAAGCTCAAACACCATCTTCGTATATCCGTCTGCCTCAAGCTGGTCAAACGGCGTCAGAAAATGAATGTTGATTTCATCATCTATCTCATCAAGAATAGCACGTCCTGCATCGGAGAGTCCGTATATTTTTTCCTTTGTAAGGTCAATATACCAATTATTATTGTACGCAAGTGCAGAGAAAATTGCGTTGATTATTACAACAGCAGCTATTGTTACCGCAGTAAGTATAACGGCTGTGGCACCGTATTTGAATTTTCTCGTTTTTGCGGGATTAAATTTATTCATTTGCATATTCATAAGCTTAATTCAACCTCCATTGTACCATATGTCACGACCAACGGCGCTGTTCGTAAATGCGCACGGTAAGGAAGTTGAACACAAAACAAATCGAGAAGTAGTAAAGCAGTGAAGCAAGGTCCAAAATACCGTAGCCGAAGTTTCCATAACGGCTGAAAATAGATATCCAGCTAAGAATAACTCTTATAAAATATACATCTATAAAGCTGTTAAGAAAACCTATAAGCAGCATCAGCATAAGTATACCCATCGTACCGATAGCGGCAACGATCTGATTCTCGGTAAGCGCAGATACGAAAAGACCTATAGCAATAAACGCCGCGCCAATGAGAAGAATGCCCACAGAGTTGCTAATAAGAGTAGCGGTATTCGGCTCACCGTATTTATAGAGCGTTATGAAATTGATGAGATTTCCGGCAATAAAGGTTCCTGCGAACATTGTGAATGCAGCAAAGAATTTGCCGAAAACCATGCCCATAAGGCTGACCGGAGAGGTAAGAAGGAGCTGTTCTGTGCGTGTTCTGCGCTCCTCACTGAACATTTTCATCGTCAGCATAGGAATGAGGACGATGAAGATAAACATTATTATGGTGAAATACATGCTGACGCTGCTGTCTTCACCCATTAAAAGCGTAAAAAACGAAAACAGAAATGCGTTAAGAGCAAGGAATACTGCGATAAACACGTATCCGATAGGAGATGTGAAATAAGACAGCATCTCGCGTTTATAAATTGCAAGCATCAGTTATTGTCCTCCTTTTCGGGAACTGCGGTGTCGCCAGGAAGCTTGACCTCGAAGCTCGGAATCTGTCGTGAGCTTCTTGATTCCTTTTGCTTTTTGTCAACGAGGGAAATAAAGATATCCTCGAGATTTGTGCCCGTTTGCTCAAGGCCTATAAGCGGCCAGCCGTTTTGAGCGAGCATATGGAACAGCGTTTTGCGAATATCAACACCCGCTGTGCTCTCAATCATATAAACAAAGCTGTCAGCCTCGCGCTCACCTACAACCTCCGCGTGAGTTACCTCACCCATAGCGCGGAGTGCACGGAGAATATCGCGCTGCGGACCGCAAATGCGCGCATTCAGGCGGCGATTTCCCTCAATCATGCTCGTGAGGTTTTCTGTCTTCTCATCAGCGACAATCTTTCCTGAATTGATAATCAGAATTCTGTCGCATACAGCCTGAACCTCAGAAAGGATGTGAGTTGAAAGGATAACCGTATGGTTTTCACCGAGTGTACGAATGAGTGAGCGAATCTCGATGATTTCCTTAGGGTCAAGACCAACCGTAGGCTCGTCCAAAATAATAACGCGCGGATTTCCGACAAGTGCCTGAGCAATTCCGACACGCTGCTTATAACCCTTTGAAAGGTTCTTTATAAGACGGTTCTTTTTGTAATCGTCTGCGATTTTAACAACATCGCAGATTTCCGCCAAATGCTTTGTGCGGTTAAGCTTGCAGCCCTTTAAATCGTACACAAAGTTGAGATATTCGCGAATCGTCATATCTGTATAAAGCGGCGGCTGTTCCGGAAGATATCCGATAAGCTTTTTAGCTTCCATCGGATTATCGAGAATATCGATACCGCCGATTGAAGCAGTTCCCGAGGTCGATGACATGTAGCCTGTGACCATATTCATGGTAGTGGATTTTCCCGCTCCGTTCGGGCCGAGGAAGCCTACAATCTCGCCCTCGCCGATAGTGAAGCTGATATCATCCACCGCATACTTGCTACCGAACCGTTTTACAAGGTTCTGAATTTGTACCATTGAAATTTCCCCCAAAAATATTGGTGATATTTTTACATAATTCCGACAGCATTCTGCCGTATGTGCGATAAATCAACACTGAATAAGTATAACACACATTTTTGAATAAAGCTTGAACAAATGCATGATATACAAAATAAAGTTGAAATCTTTTTTGAAAAATGTATAATCATACAACAACCTGTCACAACGTCATCACAATGCAAACGCATGGCTTTCACAAACAAAAAATTGTGCTAAATTGCAATGACCGACAGCATCGTTCCACGTTCTCCGTGAGTGTAACGATGCGAATAAAACAGCTCATGCTCACAGCATGTGCAGCTTTGCGACACGTCAATATGGCATGGCAAAACGCCCGCCTCAACTAAAATTTGCAAATTCAATCCGACAATATCCGCATGAAGCTTTTCGCCCATCGGCGCAATATATTTCTTTGCCGTTTCGACTCCGACGTATGCGGCAACCGAGTCAAAGAAATCCTCGCCGACCTCATAACAGCACTTGTGTATTGCAGGGCCTATCGCGACCTTGATTCGCTCGGCTTTTGCACCAAGCTCACACATACACTTAACACAGTTTGATGCAATACCTGCAACAGTTCCGCGCCAGCCGGCATGGACTGCGCCTATTATATTCGACTGCGCATCCTGCATTAATATCGGAACACAGTCAGCAGTTTTCACGCCAAGCGTTACGCCCCTGCAGTCGGTAACATATCCGTCGCAGGCTTCTGCTGCTTTGAAATAGCCCTCACCGCACATGGACTTATCTGCGATTATTACCTCGGATGAGTGAATCTGCGGTCGGCTGATCACGCTCTGCGCTTCAATTCCTATTGCCTCGGAAAAAAGCCGCAGATTTTCAAGCACAATCGAATCTTCATCGCCACGCCCAAATGCGAGATTCAGCTCGGATGTATGTATTTCTCTGCTGACACCGCCGAGCCTTGTTGCAAAGCCGTGACGGCAGGTAAGAAAATCCGAGCGAAGATATTGTACACCGTTTAATGCCTTGATTTGATGAAACATTTTCACCTCATAACACAAAAAGCTTTATTACCTTTACCGCGCTTCCCTCGGGATAGTCCCGAACCTCTCCGAGCGCAAAAAAGCCACTCGCTCCATACAAACGCAGACGAGTTCCGATCGGATAATCGGTTTTGATCTTCTTTTGGTATATTTCATTTCCATCTCGCGACAGCTTTTCGTAAAACGGCTGCAGCTTTAGTGAATCAAGCTCGGCAAACAGCGATTCCGTCGAACGCAGTTTCTCGATTCGCTGAATATCATTCATAGCCTCGAGCTCTTCAAGCGTTACGCAGTCCTCGAGCCTGAAGCCTCCGCTCTGCATTCTGCAAAGCGAGCTCATTGCTCCTCCACATCCGAGCGCCTTGCCGATATCAGCGCACAGTGTGCGAATATATGTTCCCTTTGAGCAATGTACGTTAAGTATATATTCATCGACCGCGTCAGTAGCTTCAACATCCAACGAATGAACGGTAATCGCTCTCGCCTCGCGCTCAATTGTAATGCCGCTTCGCGCAAGATTTACAAGCTTTTTGCCATCTACCTTGAGTGCGCTGTACATAGGCGGAATTTGCATAATCTCACCTGTGAAGCCTTCACAAATCCGTCTGACATCTGCTTCACACGGGATATTGTCCGTTTGCGTAAGCAGCTTTCCGGTAGTATCCTCCGTATCCGTTGTAATCCCAAGCTTCAAGCCCGCCTTATAGCGCTTGCTATCGCTGACAAGTAGCTCTGCCGCCTTTGCCGCACGGCCGATAAGTATTGGAAGCACGCCCGTCGCCATTGGGTCAAGCGTACCGGTATGACCAACCTTTTTGGTATTATACAGCCTGCGAATTCTGTTCACACAGTCGTGCGAGGTCATTCCTGCAGGCTTATTAAGTAAAAGCACTCCCGACGGTTCCATCAGATCTCACCCGCATCAAGGAATGCGCCCGAAGCATCAAGCAACTCAAACTCATGATTTATAGCTTCGATTAATGCGGCTTCTGCTGCATGCTCATTTTCTGCAGTCAAGGTGCATCCGGATGCGCGTTTGTGCCCTCCGCCATCGAAAACGGCACACAGCTTTGATACGTCTACAACTCGATTTGAGCGCATTGAAACCTTGAATAAGCTATGATTCTCCGTATCCTGCTTTATTGACATGCCAAGCTCTACGCCCTCAATAGAGCGTGTCAGCGAGATTATATCATCGATGTCTTCTTTGGTCAGGTCGTTGTCTGACATCATTTGGTGAGTAAAATTAATCACGGCAACACGGTTGTCGTTGTAGAAATGCAGATTATTAAGCGCAACCTTTGTAGCCATTACCTGCGATATCGGTCGGGAATCGTAAAGTCTGCGAGCAACCTCGGCGTGATTGAATCCCGTTTCGAGAAGCGATGCGATTCGGTGATGGGTCTTTGGAGTTACGCTTTCAAATTTGAAGCTTCCTGTATCCGAGCAAATTGCCGCATAGAGCGCAATAGCCGCCTCTTTTGTAAGCAGATCCCTGCCGCGTGATTTAAATTCGGAAAAGATGTCGAATATAATCTCGCCGCACGCTCCAACATCCCCAACATAAGTTTTTTTTGCGAAAGGTGTTCCGAGCGCGTGATGGTCTATCGCAAGCTCCGTCTGCGCAGAATATACCGACTCAAGGTCGCCAAGAAGCTTCGCCGTAGAAACATCGACCGAAATAATAAGCTCGGGATTGAAGCCCTCGGGAAGAAGCTCGGGGCGCATTGAATCGGCTCCGAAGATGAATTTCAAGCGCCTTGGAACGGTTTCATCGGGATTTATCACCTCGCAAGCCTTGCCAAGTCCGCGAATAAGCTCTCGGAGTGCAAACGCACTTCCGATTGTATCGGGGTCAGGGCGCATATGCGTAAGTATCAAAACCGAGCCTGCGCCCTCGATTATATCGCACACTTCGCTAAAGGTGACGTTAGAGAGCTCACTCATTGTCATTATCCTCCTCGATAATATCGGAAAACTCGATTTTATTGAGAAGTGAATTTATATGAGCACCGTATTCGATGGATTCGTCGGCAACGAACGAAAGCTCGGGTGTCACACGAAGATTGAGCGTTTCTGCGATTCTTCTGCGAATAAATCCCGACGCACTCATCAGTCCCTTGCGAATCTCCTTTTTATCGCCAGTCATGGACGAAAAGTATATTTTTGCGAATTTTAAGTCCGGTGAAACATCTGCAGCCGTAACGCTTACAAAATTGTCAGCTACGCGAGGATCCTTGATTTCACGAAGAATTGAAGCAAGCTCTTTCGTCATTTCCTCGTTAATTCTGCCGCGTCTGTATTTTGCCATAATAGCCTCCAAAAGAATAAAATATCATAATATTTATTTTACCACACTTCTTTATAAATATAAATAGCCTTTTGTAAATTTCTTTTAAAAAAAGCGAACTAACTATCGTTTATATTTAATATTCACAACTTTTTTCTTCAGATTATTTCTACTTTTTCGTGGTAACATATTGAAATATTCACAATTTAGTGGTATGATAGAAACATGATTGTCTAATAAAAAAAGAAACTCATTCGGAGGTTTAAATTTAAATGGTAGAACTAATAAAAAATGGCGCATTCCTCGCATACGGTAATACACTCATCGAGGATAACGAGGGTGCCATGACGCAGCTTAAGGCACTCGGCAAGGATGGTATATCAAAGGAAGATGCTAAAAAGCAGACCATCGCATACGGCATCCTGAACGCTCACAATACATCTGACAGCGAGGATGACCTGAAAATAAAATTCGACGCTATGGCTTCGCATGATATAACATATGTCGGAATCATTCAGACCGCACGCGCGAGCGGACTTGAAAAGTTCCCGCTGCCATATGTGCTTACCAACTGCCACAACAGCCTTTGTGCTGTCGGAGGCACCATAAACGAGGACGACCATGTATTCGGTCTTTCTGCCGCAGAAAAATACGGCGGAATCTATGTTCCCGCACACATCGCGGTAATTCACTCATACATGCGCGAGATGATGAGCGGATGCGGACGCATGATCCTCGGCTCAGACAGCCATACCCGATATGGCGCACTCGGTACTATGGCTATAGGCGAGGGCGGTCCTGAGCTTGTAAAACAGCTTCTCTGCCGCACCTATGACATCAAGCGTCCAGAGGTCGTTGCAATTTACATGACCGGCAAGCCAAAGCTCGGCGTCGGTCCGCAGGACGTTGCGCTTGCGATTATCGGTGCAGTATTCAAGAACGGCTTCGTTAAGAACAAGGTGCTTGAATTTGTCGGCGACGGTATTGCTAATCTGCCGATAGAATACAGAAATGGCATTGATGTTATGACAACCGAAACAACATGCCTATCCTCTATCTGGATTACAGATAATGAAACCAAGCGTTATTTCGACCTTCACGGCCGTTCCGACGCATTCCAAAAGCTTGCTCCCGGCTCGCTTGCTTACTACGACGGAGTGGTTAAGGTTGACCTTTCCAAAATCGAGCCGATGATTGCACTCCCGTTCCATCCGAGCAATACGTACACTATCAAAAATCTTATTGAGAATGCCACGGACATTCTTCGCGAGGTTGAAAAGAGCGCCTCCGAACAGCTCGACAACCCAAATATCAAGCTGTCGCTTACCGACAAGATCACCGCCGAGGGAATCAAGGTAGATCAAGGTGTTATCGCAGGCTGCGCAGGCGGTACATTTGATAACCTCGTTGCGGCTGCCGACATTCTTTCGGGCTATTCAACAGGTTGCGGCGCGTTCACGCTGTCGGCATATCCTGCAAGCCAGCCCGCATATATCGAGCTTGTCAGAAACGGCTCGGCGGCAAAGCTCATGGAAGCAGGCGTAACGCTCAGAACAGCGTTCTGCGGCCCATGCTTCGGAGCAGGTGATGTTCCGGCAAACGGCGGTCTTTCCATTCGCCACTCCACAAGAAACTTCCCCAACCGTGAGGGTTCAAAGCCCGGCAACGGTCAAATAGCTTCCGTTGCGCTCATGGATGCGCGCAGTATTGCGGCAACAGCAAGAAACGGCGGTATACTCACTCCCGCAACCGATATTGAAGTCGAATATTCAACTCCCGATTACCGTTTCGACAGCACGGTATACGATCACCGCGTTTACCAAGGCTATGGCAAGGCTGACCCTGAGAAGGGATTAAAGATCGGTCCGAATATTGCCGACTGGCCTGTAATGTCTGAGCTTACCGAGGATCTTCTCCTTCGCGTAGCTTCTGTGATAACCGATCCCGTAACCACTACCGACGAGCTTATCCCCTCGGGTGAAACCTCATCATATCGCTCTAATCCGCTCAAGCTTTCTGAATTCACTCTTTCAAGAAAGGATCCTGAATATGTAGAAAGGGCAAAAGCGGTTCAGAAATTCGAAAAGGCTCGCGAAGCAGGTGAGGACACATCAACCGGAGAGCTTTCCGAGATTTTCGCAAAGCTCCGCGAGATCAAGTCGGACGTTAACCCTGCCAACGTAGGTATCGGAAGCGTCGTTTATGCCAATAAGCCCGGTGACGGCTCTGCCCGTGAGCAAGCGGCATCCTGCCAGAAGGTTCTCGGCGGTTGGGCTAACATCGCTATCGAATACGCAACCAAGCGTTACAGAAGCAATCTTATTAACTGGGGTATGCTTCCGTTCTTGTTCGACAATGCTTCGGCGTTTGAAATTGGCGACCACATCTTTGTTCCGAACATCCGAAAGGCTGTTGAAATGGCTGAGTATTCCTTTGAAGCTTACATCATCAAGGCTGACGGCACCGTAAACCCGATAACACTGAAAATGGGTGAGCTGACCGATGATGAGCGCACAATTATTCTCAGCGGCTGCCTTATTAACTACTATAAGCTTGGTAACTGATAACCGCGATTTTCAAAACGGCTCTGTTCTATTTCAGAAATAATCTACTTTCTTGTGGCAAACGGCATCAGCCTTGCCGCTCCGACCGATTAAAATACAAAAGAAAGGAAGCGTTTTGCACGATCGTCATTCAACCCGTGCAAATGCTATGGTCATAATATGAAATTCAGCGAAATACCATATGAGCGAGTTAACCTCGAAGCGTTAGGAAACGAATATGACAAGCTGACCGAAAGGATTACCAACGCCAAAAGCGGCGCAGAGGTGCTTGAGGCTTATCGCGAGCAGGAAAAGCTCGGAAAGCACGCACAGACTATGATTTCCTTGTCGCATGTCAGAAATACCATTGATACCAAAGACGAATTTTACGCGGCAGAGAAGGAGTTCTACGACTTTAATCTTCCTGCTTTCAACGAGCATTCGCAAAATCTTATGCTTGCGATCTTCAATTCGCCATATCGCAGCGAGGTCGAACAGGAAACGGGCGAGCTTGTATTCAAAAATCTCGAGCTTGAGCTTAAAACCTTTTCCCCCGATGTTATTGAGGAGCTTGGAAAGGAAAACAAGCTTGTCAGCGATTATCAAAAGCTGATTGCATCTGCCAAGATTGATTTTGACGGGAAGCAGCTTAATATCTCGCAGCTCGCGGCATATAAGCAGAATCCCGACCGCGAGATCAGACATGCGGCTTACAAGGCAGAAAGCGATTTCTACATGTCGCATTCGGATGAGCTTGACAATATCTATGACGAGCTTGTTAAGGTACGCACCGAAATCGCGCACAAGCTCGGCTTCAAGAATTTTACCGAGCTTGCTTATATGCGTCAGACCCGCAACTGCTACGACCCCGAAATGGTAGCTAATTTCAGAAAGCAGGTTGTAGACGAGCTTGTTCCGATCGTCAAGGAGCTAAAGCGCCGTCAGGCTGAAAGAATAGGCTTGACGCCTGATGAAATGCGCATTTATGATGACGCCTTCAGCTTCCTCGAGGGCAATCCGATGCCGATTGGCACTCCCGACGACATCCTTGCCGCAGGCAAGCAGATGTACGAGGAAATGTCACCTCAAACATCCGAATTTATCAATTTCATGTACAACAACGAGCTTCTTGACGTTCTCGCCAAGGATGGCAAGGCTGTTGGAGGCTACTGTACAGAATTTGCTGAATACGGAGCTCCGTTTATCTTCTCCAACTTCAACGGAACCGCGGGCGATGTCGATGTTCTCACGCACGAAGCAGGCCACGCATTCGCGTTCTACACCACACGCAATTTCGAATACAGCGCAAATGCACAGCCGACTATGGAATCCTGCGAATGCCACTCGATGTCAATGGAATTTTTCGCATGGAAATGGCTGCATCTCTTCTACGGAAACGATGTTGAGCGTGCAAAATACATGCACCTCGAATCCGCGCTGATTTTCATCCCTTACGGCTGTATGGTCGACCACTTCCAGCATATCGTTTACGACAACCCGAGCCTTACACCTGCCGAGCGCCATGAGGAATGGCTTAAGCTTGAAGCAATCTATCGCCCATATATGCAGTTCGGCGATGTTGATTTCTACGCGCTTGGACGCGGTTGGCAAAGACAGCTTCACATTTATCATTATCCCTTCTACTACATCGACTACTGCCTTGCTCAAACCGTTTCGCTCGAATTCTGGAGCCTTTCGCAAAAGGATTATGCAAATGCGTGGGAGCGCTACTACAAATTCGTTTGCGAGGGCGGCAAGAAAACCTTTGTCGGTCTTTGCGAAACTGCCGATATCATCAATCCGTTTACGGACGGCGCACTTAAATCAATCGCTCAAACCGCTGTTGAATATTTGAACTAACATAATTAATCCCCTCGACTCACTCCAATTTCGTATGTGATCGAGGGGATTTGGTTATTTCATCTCTTCTTTTTGCGCCTCAAGACGAAGCTTGTCGGCAATCATTGCAATAAACTCTGAATTGGTCGGCTTTCCGCGCTGACGGCTGATTGTGTAGCCAAAATATCTGTTTAGAGTTTCAAGGTCACCTCTGTCCCACGCAACCTCAATTGCGTGGCGTATTGCACGCTCAACCCGAGATGTAGTCGTGCTGTAAAGCTTTGCAACTCCAGGGTAAAGCGATTTTGTGACATAATTAATCATTTCAGGGTCATTTACGGTCATCCCGATAGCACTTCTTAAATAAGTAAATCCTTTGATATGCGCCGGTATTCCAAGATTGTGCAGAATGTTTGTAATCTGCGCTTCGAGCGATTCTATGTTATTTGAAGAATGGTCATTTGAGAATCCGCCTCTCTGCTCCATAGAATTTCTGCGTCCCGAAAGAGTTCCGAACACGGCGTCACAGAATTCTGCAATCGAAAAAGGACGCAGCAGCCATTCGGCGCCCGTAATGCGGCACATCTCCTCTATCATATCTGAACAGCTTCCGTCCCCGATAAACAGAAATGCAGGTGAGGGCATTCCACTTTTTGCGCTTCGTTTTGATTCGCTGAATGCGAGCTGCATAGATTCTCCGCTTCCGATAGAGGTGTCGCACACTACAAGCTCATACATCCGCTCACAGATGAGATTATCCGCGTCCTTGTAATTCGATGCCTCATCGTATAGACCCATACCGATTCGTTCAAGCAGATTTGTCATATCCGCACGTCTTTGCGCATCAGCACCGCAAACCAAAAGTTTGTTGGTTCTTTCTGTAATCATTTTATTCTACCCCTTATATTATTATTTCGCCGCATTCGGCGTGTATTTCCATTGCTTCTATATTATACCATTTATTTACAGAAAATGCAATACCATTTTTAGAATTAATATGCCAAAATATGGAAGTTATTTTTGGATATTTTTTACAAATTCTTCCAAATGGATCTTTATGAATAAAGGGGTCGAATGTAACCGTTCATTTATTCCATCACAAAAAGCATCGAGGCTGTCACAAATACACTTAACGTATTTGTGACAGCCCCTTTTACTTCGTCAATTCACCGCTTGACAATGATCAACTTATTCAATCTTTTTTTGCAACCCTTTTCAAAATGCGCACCAGCAAGAAAGCGGTCAGTACAAATGCTCCAATCTCCGAGATTGGATATGCGAACCAAACATATTCAAGCTTGCCGCTAAGCGCAAGCAAATGTGCAATCGGCAGCAATATTATAAGCTGACGAGCGGCTGAAACTATCATACTGTATGTGCCATTTCCAAGTGCTTGGAAAACTGATGCCGTTGTAATATTTAACCCCGAGAATATAAAGCCGAGCGATATTGTTCTGAGCGCCGGAACTCCGATAGAAAGCATATAATCCGAGGCATCGAACAGCGCAAAAAGCTTGTCGGGAATCAGCTGCATCAAGGAAATTCCAACAATCATCAGACAAACTACATATATAAATGCAGTTCGAATTGTTTTCATCATTCGTTCCTTGTTGCGCGCGCCGTAGTTATAGCTGATAATCGGAACAATTCCGTTATTAAGTCCGTAACTCGGCATAAAGATAAAGCTTTGAAGCTTTGTATACGCGCCGAGCACTGCTGTTGCGGTCGAGGTAAAGCTAAGCAGTACACGATTCATCAGAACCGATGTTACCGAACCGATAGACGACATAATCATCGAGGGAATACCGACGGCGTATATTTGACCAATCAACTTAAGATTGGGGCGGTATTTTATCAGGTTGATCGTTATTTCTTTATTATATTTAAGATTAAAAATCAGCGCAATGATCGCTGCCGTTGACTGTCCGATTACAGTCGAAACCGCCGCACCTAATACTCCCATAGCAGGGACTCCGAAATAACCGAAAATGAGAATCGGGTCGATAATAATGTTTATTATCGCGCCTGTCATTTGCGTTATCATGGAGTAGACGGTTTTTCCCGTTGATTGCAGCAGCCTTTCGAATATGTATTGCCCGAACATGCCGAAGGATAGCGCCTGAACATATCGGAGATAAACCGTACCGCTTTGGACTATTTCAGGAATATCCGTCTGAGCCGAAATAAACAGACGTGCTGCAAAAATCGATATAGCAAGAAATACAAGATAACTGCATATCGACAGGAATATACCGTTATTTGCGGCGAGGCTTGCCCCGTCGCGGTCTTTTTCGCCCAATTTTCTTGAAAGCACCGAGTTAACGCCGACACCCATTCCCGCGCCCGCAGAAACCATTATCATCTGCATTGGGAATGCAAGTGTTACACCTGACAGCGCGGCTTCGCTGAGATGCGACACATATATACTGTCTACGATATTATAAAGCGACTGTACGAGCATTGATGACATCATAGGCAGGCTTATCGACAGAATAAGCTTATTTATGGGCATATAGCCCATTTTATTTTCATCAAGCCGTTTTTCTGATTTGTTTTCCATCATTCACCCATTTTGTATAACACTAAGGTGATGCGAGCAAGCTCGCATCACCTTTTGCATTATTTTACCTTAGACAGTATGAATCTTGTTCTGCGCATCTGCGTGATCTGCATCGATTCCGTACTGCTGATTCTTTCTCCATTCGAAGAATTTAGTCGCTACCTGCTCAAAGAGCGCGTAGGAGAGCACGTCCTCATCCTGAACAGCCCACGGCTTTACCTTCTCGCGAAGCTCATCGAGCTCAGGCTTAATAGCGTCTGCGGGACGGTAGGTGATTGGCTCTGCATCTCCGATAATCTGCTTCTGGAATTCGGGCTTGATCGGCACGGGAGTTTTACCGTATTCGCCGCGAATAATACCCTTGAACTCCTTAGTAACAGTCTTGTAACGCTCACCCATGATTACGTTGTAAACGGCCTGTGTACCGACGATCTGGCTGGACGGAGTTACAAGCGGCGGATAGCCTGCGTCTGCACGAACGCGCGGAACCTCCGCGAGAACCTCTGCAAACTTATCAGACTTGCCTGCCTGCTTGAGCTGTGAAACAAGGTTAGAAAGCATTCCGCCCGGAACCTGATAAAGAAGCGCATTGACATCAACCTTGAGAACCTTGGGGTCAAGAAGTCCGCTTGCAAGATACTTTTCACGAAGGGGGGTGAAGTAGTTGTTGATCTCGTCAAGCTTTCCAAGGTCAAGGCCTGTGTCATATTCAGTTCCTGCAAGAGTTGCAACAAGCGGCTCTGTAGGAGGCTGTGAGGTACCCAAAGCCATAGGCGAAATTGCAGTATCAACAATATCTACACCTGCTTCAATCGCCTTAATAAGGGTCATGGAAGCAACGCCTGCGGTATAGTGAGTATGGAGCTGAATCGGAACCTTAACAGTTTCCTTGAGTGCCTTAACGAGCTCATATGCGTCGTAAGCCTTCAAAAGTCCTGCCATATCCTTGATGCAGATGGAATCTGCGCCCATTTCCTCAAGCTGCTTTGCATACTTGGTGAAATACTCAGTATCATAAACGGGACCTGTGGTATAGCTGATAGCCGCCTGAACATGACCGCCCTCTTTTTTGGTCGCATTGATTGCGGTTCTCAGGTTACGGGGATCGTTGAGCGCGTCGAAAATGCGAAGAATATCGATACCGTTTGCGATAGACTTCTGTACGAAATATTCAACAACGTCGTCAGCATAGTGACGGTATCCGAGAATATTCTGACCGCGGAAGAGCATCTGGAGCTTTGTGTTTTTAACCTTATCGCGGAATTTGCGGAGTCTTTCCCACGGATCCTCGTTAAGGAATCTCATGCAGGCATCGAATGTAGCGCCACCCCAAGCCTCGAGAGAATGGTATCCAACGCCGTCCATAGCTTCAAGAATGGGCAGCATTTCTTCGGTCGTCATTCGGGTCGCAACAAGTGACTGATGCGAGTCGCGAAGGACGGTTTCTGTAATTTTTACTTTAGCCATTTATAATATCCTCCAAAAATCAAACATTAAGTATACAAGCGATTGATATGTAATCATTTGTACATCGAGAGGAATACTCCCGCTGCTACTGCAGAACCGATAACACCTGCAACATTGGGGCCCATAGCGTGCATGAGCAGGAAGTTTGCGGGGTTTGCTTTCTGACCTTCAATCTGAGCTACGCGCGCAGCCATAGGAACCGCGGAAACACCCGCAGAACCGATAAGCGGATTGATCTTGCCCTTTGTGATAACGCACATGAGCTTACCTGTAAGAAGACCGCCGCATGTCGAGATCGAAAATGCAACAAGACCGAGAATTACGATCGCAATAGTCTTGAACTGAAGGAAGTTTTCAGCACTTGCTGTAGCACCGACTGAAACGCCGAGGAATATGGTTACGATATTCATAAGCTCATTCTGTGCTGTCTTTGAAAGACGTTCGGTAACTCCGCAAACATTAAGCAGATTTCCGAGCATCAAGAAGCCGATAAGCGGCGCTGCATCGGGAATGATGATGGTAACAACGATTGCAACAAGCACGGGGAAAATGAGCTTTTCTGTGCGAGATACGGGACGAAGCTCGGTCATAACGATCTCACGCTCTTTCTTTGTCGTGAGAAGACGCATGAACGGAGGCTGAATAATCGGGATAAGTGCCATGTAGGAATATGCGGCAATCGCGATTGCGCCGAGAAGTGACGGAGCGAGAGTTTTTGTAACGAGGATAGCTGTAGGTCCATCAGCACCGCCGATGATACCGATAGCAGCCGCAGCCTCGGGAACAAAGCCAAGAAGAAGCGCACCGCAGAACGCGACAAAAACGCCGGACTGAGCGCCCGCACCCATAAGAAGGCTCTTCGGGTTAGCAATAAGCGCGGTAAAGTCGGTCATTGCGCCAACGCCCATAAATATAAGTGACGGATAAATACCAAGCTTAACACCGAGATACAGGAAGTCAATAAGGCTTCCCTCGGTAAGGATTCTTGCTCCATCAAGATGTTCGCCGAGGAACAGCTCCATATGGAACAGATTTGCACCGGGGAGATTAGCAAGGAGCATGCCGAATGCGATTGGCAAAAGGAGCAGTGGCTCAAATTTCTTTGCAATCGCGAGGTAGAACAGAATAATTACGATGCCCCACATGATCAATGTCTTGATCAGCATTTCGGGCTCACCTATCGCCTGTGCTACACCGGTTGTCTGCAGAAAGTTTTGAATTGTTTCTAACATTTATCACACCTCTGATTTATGGCAGTAGGTGTCAGTTCATGGTTACAATGACATCACCGGAATTAACGGAAGCACCCTTCTGAACATTAACAGAAGCAATAGTGCCATCCTGAGGAGCGGGAATGTCATTTTCCATTTTCATAGCCTCGAGTACGCAGATGATATCGCCCTTTGCGACAGTCTGACCTACGGAAACATTAACCTTAAGAATGTTACCGGGCATCGGAGCGTTTACAGATACTGCGCCCTTTGCGCCTGCGGGAGCTGCCGCCTTGGGAGCTGCCTTAGGTGCTGCAGGTGCTGCCTTGGGAGCTGCAGGAGCTGCTGCAACAGGAGCTGCTGCTACGGGAGCGGATGCGCCGCCCTCGAGCTCTTCTACTTCTACTTCATATACATTACCATTTACGGTTACGCTGAATCTTCTCATTTTTATTTACTCCTTTATAATTATTTGGATGCCGTGCGTCTGAACGAAACAACACGGAAAGATGTCTGAGGTTTATCCATTACTATGGAAACGGCTGCTGTGATAGCGGCGATAAGCTCTGCTTCATCAGCTTCAACAGCCACTGCCTCGATTTCAGCAACAGCGGCAGGAGCCTCTGTCACCTGAGGTTCGGGTGTCGCCGCTTTCGGCGCTGATTTTTTTCTATTCGGGATGTCATAAAAGACAACGCGGAACAATGTGAGCACTCCCCACAAAATTGCAAGAATAGAGAATACTACGCCAAGTCCGAGTCCTGCAACCTGCAAACCGAGTGAGATACGCTCCGCGAAGGTTAATGTACTCTGCATTTCCGCGCCGAAACCGTTAGATGCGACAGCTTCGGTAACCTCAGCAACAGCCTCAGTCACCTCGCCTATGCCGTCGGTAAGGAAAAGTTTAAATAAATTCATAATTTCTTCCTCCTAAATTATAAGGGAAGATTATTGTGACGCTTGATAGCACCGAGAGTATTCTTTGCACCGAGCATCTCAAAAGCGGAAGCAGCGCGCTGACGAAGCTCATCAAGGCTGATAATATCATCAATCTCGCCTGCCTTTGCGGCAACTACAGCAGATGCCATAACTGCATCCCACTCTGCTTCAATCTCGCCGCGCTTTGCGTTGTCGGTAACCTTGTCGTTCCATGCAAATGCAACTGCGCTTGCGGTAGGCATTGCGCTGATCTTGGAATTCTCGCATGCGAGCGCGATGTCTGCGCCGATTGCCTTGGAGCCCATGAGGGTATAAGCGGTTCCGTATGCTTTTCCGAGAACTACAGTAACCTTTGCGTTATCGGAGCTTGCATATGCGCTTGCAAGCTTTGCAAGAGCCGCACCGTACTGAGCGTTTTCAGCAGCAACGGATACATCGTAGCCCTCTGTGTCAACGAGTGTAAGGAGCGGAATGTTGAAGCAATCGCAGAAGGAAACAAATCTTGCCGCCTTCTTTGCAGCGCAAGGAGTAATCTTGCCGCCATTTTCGGAGGGCTGGTTTGCAGCAACGCCGATAACCATTCCGTTAAGAGTGATAAAGCCTGTCAACATTGATTTTGCAAAATCTGCGGAAAGCTCAAGGAATGCCGCGTCATCAGAAATGGCTGTAATTACTTCAGCCATCGAATAGCCATCCTCGGAAATAATCGCATCAACATCGGGTGTAAGGCGGTTGATTTCATCTGTGCTCATCGAATAAGCTGTTCCGTCGGTATTGTTCTGAGGAATGTAAGAAAGAAGGCTTCTTGTGTATGCCATTGCCTCGGTGTCGGTAGCGCAAACCTTCTGAACAAGTCCGTTTGCTGCTGCAGCTTTGATCGTGCCGAGCTCTGCTCCACTTGCTTCCTTTGCAAGTGCAAAAGGAGGATTAACATACAATGCACCTGTAGATTCAACTCCGATTACAATGTCGAACATGGAAGCTACGGTTGTCATTGCGCCTCCGCAGTTGCCTGCGATGATTGCAATCTGAGGAATAACACCGGATGCGTCCGATACCTTCTTCATGATTTTACCATAACCTGCAAGAGCCTCAACTCCTTCAAGAATGTAAGCGCCAGCACTATCGAAAATACCGATGATCGGTGCCGCATTCTTAATTGCGAGGTCGTAAAGGTCAGCAATCTTCTTTGCGTGCATTGCGCCGACCGCACCCTTCATTCTTGTGTAATCCTGAGCGAAAGCGAATACAAGTCTGCCATCTATCGCGCCGTATCCGCAGACCACTCCCTCAAGCTCATTCTTTTCGGCGCCGCCAAACTCTGCAGCAAGTCTATGTGCAAACGTGCCGATTTCGGTGAAGGTACCTTCATCAAAAAGTGCATGAATGCGCTCTTTTGCTGTGGAAGCTTCGCCGAGGGCAAGCTCGCGCAATTCTGCTGCCGAAGCGATTTTCGGTGCACCGTTTTGCGTAATTTTCTCCATATTTTACCTCCAAATTAATTATTTTCTATTTCGGTCGAGCGGATATTTGCTAAAACTTGTAAAACGAAGTTATACAAACACCATTCTTCCCCATTATATTACTATTATAATTCATTTCGAAAAAATTTGCAATATGTAATCTGCTTTTTTTTGAAATAATTTTATATATAAATATAGCAATTTGGACTACTTTAAATTTACAAATTGCTATTTTCTTTTTATTTGAAATATGTTATAATATACGCATAAGCCTTGCTTTGCAAGTCTTGGGGCTTCGCCCCTGCCGCGCTATGCGCGAATGCGTTATTGACGGCTTCGCAAAAATGCCCTCGCACGCAAGCATTTTTGCTTCATGGTTTAATGATGTTTAAGAATCAACAATTGTTGAGGTGATAATGTGCTAATAGATTTTCATGTACATGCTTTTCCCGACTTTCTTGCATCAAAAGCAGTTCCGCTGCTTGCAGAAAAAGGCGGCATTCCTTACTTCGGCGATGGAACTGTATCAAACCTGATTGCCAAAATGGATGAATGTGGGGTTGACCGCTCGGTTATCTTAAATATCGCTACAAATCCCAAACAGCAAACTAACGTCAATAATTTCGCGATTGAGATTAATTATGCAAATCCGCGTCTTTATGCGCTCGGCTCGCTCAATCCGGATAGCGACTGCATCGAAACGGAAGCAAGACGTTTGAAGGACTCCGGTATTCGCGGCATAAAAATCCATCCCGAATATATGAATTCAACTATTGACGATGTAAAATTTGACCCTATTTTCAAGGCATGCATTGAAAACGATCTTTTTGTTATCTCACATTCGGGTTGGGATTTTATCTCGCCGAGCTTCATCCATTGCACGCCCGAGAGGATTCTTCGCGTGCTTAATCGCTTTCCGGAGCTTCGCCTTGTTGCCGCACATGTCGGTGCAAATAGACTTTGGGACGACGTCGAACGGCTGCTCGTAGGCAAAAATTTGTGGATCGACACCTCACTTGCACCTATGTTTGAGCTTGATAAAAAGCAATGCGAACGCATACTCAAGAATCACGACCCGAACAAGCTTTTATTTGGAAGCGACTTCCCGTGGTATAGAGCTGATAGCGAACTTGAGTACATTGAATCGCTCGACATTTCAGCCGACCTAAAGCGCAAAATCTACTCAGAAAATGCTATTAACCTGTTAGGAGATAAATAAAATTGAGAAAGAAAATCGTTGTTATTGACGGTCAGGGCGGAAAGATAGGCGCACAGCTTATCACAGCAATCCGCGAAAAGTGTGCCGAGGCAGAAATAATTGCAATAGGTACAAACAGCATCGCAACCGCAAATATGCTTAAAAGCTCCCCCAACGCTGCCGCAACCGGAGAAAACCCCGTAATTGTCGCATGTCGAGATGCAGATTTTATTGTAGGCCCGATAGGTATTGTAATCGCCGATTCGCTCTATGGCGAGGTTACGCCTGCAATCTCAACCCACATCGGCCAAAGCAAAGCTCAAAGAGTGCTTATTCCCGTTAATAAATGTGATAGCTTTGTAGCCGGCGTCGGAAATCCTCCCCTTTCTGCTTTGATAAAAGAGGCGGCTGATCGCATTGCAAGCTCATTCTGAATATGCAGTTGAATTTTCGCCGTACGAAATTACGGCGAAAATTCAAAAAAATTACGGTTCACCTATTGACAAAGCCATTTGCTTATGATATAATACAAAGGTACCATCGATGTGGAGAAGTCGCCTAGTTGGTCGAGGGCGCACGATTGGAAATCGTGTAACCCGTAACAGGGTTCCAGAGTTCGAATCTCTGCTTCTCCGCCAAAAAAATTCCTGTTCCTCGGAACAGGAATTTTTTTATTTTCCCGTAGGAGGAAAAACGCCCC
>JAZNMQ010000040.1:0-13731 GCA_045579745.1 Candidatus Flemingiibacterium sp.
CGTCCTCACCGTGAATGTGCCATCCGCTGAACGTATATCCTTGTACAGCCGCTGCTGCCGCTAAGTCTACGGTTTCACCGTGATAGTAGGAAATCGTTGCAGGAAGTGCCGGTGCGCCTGCAGGGATAGTTCTTTCATAGCTGTACGTTACGCTGTACTGATTTCTGTCGTAGTAAAGCTTGAGTACGAGCGAGCCGTCGCCTGCGATTGTGCCTGTCTTTGTTGCTGCACTCTCCGTATCGTTATAGGTAAAGCCCACGAACGTTGTAAGAGGTATTGCAGTTACGCTGTGTCCTGTTGTTCCGTAAAGTGTTTCGGCAACCTCAGCTGTTCCTGCGTAGTTGCCGTCTGTACCCATCAGATAATGCTCTACCTTGTAGGGTGTACCGGAATTTGCTGTGAAGTAACCGAGCAAATGAACGCTGTATGCCGGCATTGTAAAGGTTCCGTCTGCAGGATTATCATCAGCACCTCTGTACCAACCGGTAAACTCATATCCTGCCGGAGCGGTCGCCTTTGCCGCTACAGTTACAGTTTCACCGTACTTGTACGTGCCGCCTGCCGGTAATGCGGGAAGACCGCTGATCTCGGTATCGCCTTCATAGCCGTACGTTACGGAGTATTCATTTCTGTCATAGTAAAGCTTAAGTACAAGAGTACCGTCAGCCTTTATATCGCCTGAAATTGTAGCCGCACTCTGTGCTGCATTATAGGTAAATCCTGTAAATCTGTTAAGAGGTGTTGCTGTCACGTTATGTCCGGTTGTACCGTAGAACGTTTCGTCAACCTCAGGGTTGGTTTCATAAACACCGTCAGTCAGAGTTTCCAAATAGTGTTCAACCTTATACGGTGTGGAAGTTGAGCTTTCAAAATAACCGACGAGCGTTACGTCCTTTGCAGGCATTGTAAATGTGCCAGATGAAGCGTCAACGTCTGTCTGCAGCGCATACCAGCCAACAAATATGTATCCTGCAAGAGTCGGATCTGCCGCTACAGTTACTTGCGAGCCATACGAAACCTGTGTCGGATTTCCGCCGCTCGGAAGCAGAGCGTCTGCTCCTGCCGGCTGAGTGCCTGAATACTGATAGGTTACGTTATAAGTATTTGCTGTAAATGTACCTACGATCTCAACGTCTTCATCAGGCATTGCGAAAGCGCTGCCGGCAGCTACCGGAGCACCGCCAATCGACCAGCCGCTGAACGTATGTCCTTCTTTGGTCGGGATAGCGTCAACAGTTACGTCAGATCCCGTGAAACGGTTGTAGATTGTATATTCCGCGCCGTCAACCTTGTAGGTAACCTGATGCGTCGAAAGTTTAGGAGTCGAAACCTCTGCCGCAGGGGTAGAGTCACTGTCTACAATAGAAGCGAAACCGCTGTTGGTAGGAAGTATGCCATCCATCAAAGTTGCGGAAGCGGCGTCGATTACATCGTAGTCCGGAACAACCGTAAAGCTGACTACAAGCTGTTTACCGTAGAAATTATTATTATTGCCTCTGCCCTGCTCCGATACGTAGTTCGCATCAAAGTCAAAGCCGTTAACCGTCAGACGGTCGCCTGAAATTGTAAAGCTGAGGTTCGGATCATCAACGGGATCTGCCCACGTGCCGTTCGAATTTCTTGCGCTCGTCTGCAATTTTACGTCAGTAGCACTGCCGTTTGCAAAGTCGAAGTAAGGCGAAAGTGTATCTACCATAGTAGCTTCTTCGCCCAATGTAATAGACGGGTGGTCAATATTCTGAATGATGGATTCGAATATCATCGAAAGCGAAGTTGTTCCGTCTGGAGTCATATAATAACCTGCCGAGATATCACATCCGCTTTCAGCTGAGCGCATGCTTTCTGCTTCGGGATAGTTCGAGGACAAATAATGCATGAACTTGTTGATATTTGCATCAAGGTCGGTTGCATCAGCGCCCGAAGCAATACAAACGCTGTAAACAGTAACGTCCGCAGTACCCTTCATGTTGCCTGCTGTTGCTATTGCGGAATTTGCTACGCTCTCGCTGAAGCCGCTGGAGTGGTTAGGTTCACCGTCGGTAAACACGATAACAACTTCATTGCGGTCAACCGCGCTGTCATCAGCTACCAAGCTGCGGTTCATAAGAACAGCCTCAGCAAGGTTCAGACCGTAGTCAACCGAGGTAGCACCGCCGGGATCAAGCGATGTGACAGCCGCCTTAAGAGCTGTCGCACCCGCCGCATCTACGGGAGTAAGATTCTTTACTACCTCTGAATAGTTATATCCGCTGTTGCCGCCTGCGCCTTTGTGGTTACCCTCAGCAAGCAGGTCAGAGCTGTTATAATAGCTGTCGTCGGCAAATTTAACAATAGAGATAGTGTGCATCTCATTTTGTGCAAGTCCGTCGTTCATTGTAGCTGTAGTATCAATAAACGAATCAACCGCGTTTTTAAGAACTTCCATTCTGCTTGTGGTCGTAGTTGAGGTTACAGCAGAATAGAACTGATATACCGGATAACTATTGGAACGGTTTGTGGGAGTTCCGCTTTCGAGTTCAGGGTAAACGTAAATCTCGTCTGTACCTCTTGAATACTCAAAGAACTCATATCCGTTTGCGTCACGACCTGTGCGGGCAACGCTTGTGTATACGGGATCTGCATTCGTTCCGGTATTGATATAATAGTTTCTTTGGCTATTGAATCCGTATCCTGTTTCGAAATCAAAGAACCCTGCCCAATAGGTATAACTATCGCCTAAAGCTTCTTCGTATGTAGTTACCGATGAGCTGGTGTATGCATCATCCATGGAACCTGAAACGTCAAGCACGAGTACGATATCAGTAGGTGTTACAGAATTAAGCTGTTTTACCTCACCCGTTGTATGTGCCGTAAGTGTAATATCGATAGTTCCGTCAGATTTGGCTGTGGACGTCTTGGTATATATAATACCGCCTGCCTGATTCTGATTCTCCATCGTGCTGCTTTGTGTCACCGTCGGCGCACTCGCTGACGAAACGGTGATTCCGTAGCTTGGAATCAGCACCATAATCATCGCGAACGTTAAAATCCAAGCTAAAAATCTCTTTGTTTTCATAGTTTAAAAACCTCCTTTGTCTGTGCTGTACATGCTATTCTTAGCTCCAATAAAGAGCCTGTCCTGAAAATCTTTAAAAACAATCTGTGTTATATCACTTGTTAAATTCCTCCGCCGATTTTTCAAAGCGTTCTACAAATTGACTGAACACATCCTGAGCGTGATATTTATAATCAGAGGAAAGAATTTTGCTTATAACTTCACGACATTCATCTTTGGGAACTTCGTAGTTGGTGAGCATGTTTTCAAGTATCAAAGAAACCTTATCCTCCAAAGTGAAGCCCGGCTCGCAATCAGTTTTTATAGCCGCCAGTTCTATATATGTAGTTACGTTCTCTTTGTTTTTGAAATCCTGCTCAGACCAATGCGACAGCCGGTCCTTGAATAGAACCATATTCTTTTTGCAGCCCCAATCCTTAATGATGGCAAGAACACCGGGAATTGTGTAAGCACTGCTGTACAAATCTCGTGCAACCTCGTTTTCGTCGCACAAGGCAATTTGCAATGCAATTTCGGTTGCATAGGAAAACAAGCAGTCATCAGTTTCTTCGAGCACCCGTTCGATAATACTCGAATGGAAGATCATAAGCTCCTCAATGATCAGATATAAAATATCTTCCTTCGCTCGGTAATAATAGTTAACATGACCGACCTTCAGGCCAGCTTCGTCTGCAATCATCTTCAGCGTTGTATTTGAGAAGCCTTTTTCAAGAAAAAGCCTTGTTGCCGCTTTCAAAACCTCTATTTCCGTATCATTATAGCCCGACGAACGATGCCGTCTTTGAATAATGTGATTGAGCAATAACATCACCTCCCGTTTTTTGTTTGTTCTTTGGTATGCCAAAATTATATCATAATCCCATCAAAAAAGCAAGAGTTTTGAAAGAACTTCCTTAACTTTGTGCGATTTCACGATAAGCGACGAATGTATTTGTACAAATACAACAACTTGCAAATATTTGGCGCTGATGATTGAAAAAATGGCACGATTATGATATACTGAATAGGTACACAAGAAGAACTTACAAAAACGATTTTGTATGATAGTAATATATTTTGAAAGGAAAGAAGATATGAAAAAGATTTTTGCGCTGCTTTTGGCGGCAGTTATGACTTTTTCCCTCGCTGCCTGCGGCGGTGGTGATCCGCAAATAAGCAACAGCGATTCTGCGCAAAATACAGAGTCTATCGAAAACAATCCTACAAGTGGGGATACAAGCTCCGATTCCGATGTTGATGTAAATTCGGAGCCTATTGTATCGGATGAGGAAATGGTAGGAATTTGGCTCAGTGCAGATAATGTTTCATTTGAAATAAAGGCAGATGGAACTGTTATTAACAAAAGCAGAGGTCAAAATATAACTTTTACTAAAGACGAGCAGTATGTATCCTGGCAAGTAGAAGGAAACAACTTTATTTTCCAAGAAGCCATGGGCAGCATTTTGAAATTTGAGATTATTAAGGATAATGATCTGCTCAAATTGAAGTATCTTGAAATGGACGGTGCGTTTGTTTTCGGGATAATTGTCGAAGAATTTATGACCGAACTAACAAAACAAGCTGACAAATAGTAGTCAGCGAAATCTTTCAGCGCGGGGCGCAAGAGCATAAACAAGGAGCACAGCTCAGACAAATACGCGCTTTTACGACTCTTGCATAACAGACAATACAATATCAGAAACAAGAAAGGGTTTAGTATTATGAAAAAGATTTTTGCGCTCCTCTTGGCGGCGGTAATGTGTTTTTCTCTCGCTGCTTGCGGCGAGAATAAAGAAGCAAGTAACGATAATGAGCCGCAAACAAATGAAAACGGCTCTCAGCAGAATCCAAGCGGCTCACAAAGCGATGCTCCAATTGAAACCCCCGACGAGCTTAAAGAGGTTGAGCTCACATTGGATAATTGGTCAGAATATTTTGAAATCATTGCAAAAGAAGAAATCGATTCAAGCGCCGACGGGAAAGAAACGATCGACCTTGCTCAATATTTTGCGATAAAAAGTGAAGACACGCTTGTCGGAGATTTTGGTGTCACAGTTCGTATAGATTGCAAGATGGAACAGAAATACTACACGATTGATGAAAACGGTAAGGTTGTGTGTGGAGATACAGTAAAAACTTCCGACTTCAGAATAACAGCGGATAGCTCTCGGTACGATACCCCTTTTGATGCTTCATCTCCTTTGAAGCTTGTATGCAGTGCTGACGCTTATGCGAATGAAGTTGAGGCAACTGATAAGCCATCTGCGATAGTACCTACAAGCGTTGAAGTGTTTGAAATTTACGGTTCGGTTTTAGTTAAATAAAACAGCTCGCAATAAGAAGCTAACGGGATGTTCGACAAAATAATCATCCTGTCTGGGATGACGACGAAAGATAAATTCAAAATATCTATGAGGAAAAACTACCTCATAGAGTTTTTGATAACAATTTTGTAAATTATGAGAGCTGTAGATTGAAAGAATGGCATACTTATGATATACTGAATATGTGAAAACAGTTCGATAAAACTGAATTTGTAAAACTATAGCTAAGGAGTATTGATTATGGCTGAAATTATTAAGGTGTTCAAAGAAAACATACCTTCAATGAGATTTATCGGAAAGAAATACGATAACTTCGGACACTGGGGAGAATGGTGGCAAAATGGTTGGTTTGACCTTCTTGAACAGACAATGGGTGGTACAGATAAAATTCTATCCCTCTGGGAAAATGGCGGTGGTTATATAGGTGTTGAAAGACGAGCCGAAGGCGACCCTTTTGAATATTACATAGGTATGCTTACTCCCGAAAACACACCCGTTCCTGATGGATTTATACATATTGATTTCAAAAACTTGAGTTTGGGGACTTGTTGGATATTCGGAAAAGAAAACGAAGTTCACGATACCAGTGCTTGCAAGCAAAAACTCATAGAAAACGGTATGAAAATATGGCAAGATGAAAATGGTGCAATATGGTCGTTTGAAAACTGTCTGTGTCCTCGATATACTACCCCAGATGACAATGGTAATGTTATTCTTGATTATTGTTATTTTGTAATTAGGTGAGATGTTTTGCAATAATCTAATCGTGAAACTCCAATATGTCGAACAGATAAGGAGCAGAGGTTTAGACCTCTGCTTTTCATAACGTTAATATATGTTATGAGAGTTGCAGATTGAAAGAATCGCATACTTATGATATACTTAATATGTGAAAACAGTTCGATAAAACTGAATTTGGAGGAGGGCAAATGATATGACCAAAACAGGTAAAATCGTATTGTTAATAATATCAGTTGCAGTTGTTTTAATAATTGGTGCTTACCTTTTTGTTGATGCCCTTTGGAGCGGTGCATTAAATTTTTTGTTCCCAAATGAAATCGCAACTTACCACAGTCCAGATGGAGAATATTCGCTTGTTTTTGAGCAAATGGGTGAGCCGCAATGGCCCTTTGGTCCAACGGATGTCAGGTTGACCCTCAAAAATCACGATGGCAAAATTATCGAGCGTGTATCTACTCAACTTAGCGATGACGGCGCAAATGCGAGTGAACACAACATTGCGTCTATTTCTTGGAACGATGATGCGGTAATTGTTGTTCTTAGAGCTTCAGAAATGAAAGACAAGGAAGTTTCAATAGCATATAATAAGAGTTAATCAAATTTCAATATGTCAAACAGTTAAGGAGCAGATGTCTAAACCTCTGCTCCTATTGTTTTGCTCTATCATCGCACTGTGGCTCATTTTAAGCTTTTACAAAGTTATTGACTCATCCGAATGACAAAAATTGAGGTATTCCGCTTATATTGCAGAATACCTCAAAATTATGCTATATTATATGTTTTTTGCTTGTCCAAATCTTACTTAAAATAACGGTTGAGAAGTCCCTCAAACGCCTTTCCGTGTCTTGCTTCATCGCGAGCCATTTCATGAACGGTATCGTGAATAGCGTCAAGTCCGAGCTCCTTTGCAAGCTTAGCAAGAGCGGTCTTGCCTGCAGTTGCGCCGTTCTCAGCTTCAACGCGCATGGTAAGATTCTTCTTTGTGGAATCGGTTACAACCTCACCGAGAAGCTCAGCAAACTTAGCTGCATGCTCTGCTTCCTCGTAAGCTGCCTTTTCCCAGTAAAGACCGATTTCGGGATAGCCCTCGCGGTGTGCTACTCTTGCCATTGCAAGATACATACCAACCTCTGTGCACTCACCGTTAAAGTTAGCGCGAAGACCCTCGATAATTTCAGCAGGTGTGCCCTGAGCTACGCCTACGCTATGCTCTGCAGCCCATTCGAGCTTGCCATCCTCCTGCATCTGGAACTTTGAAGCGGGTGCTTTGCACTGCGGGCACTTTTCGGGAGCCGCGTCGCCTTCGTGAACATAACCACAGATTTTACATACAAACTTTGCCATAATATTTTCCTCCATACAATCTATATTTTTGATAATATATCCTCAATATCGACCTCATCGCCGATCAAGGTGCCAAGTGTTACTTTCTCCATCTTTTCTGCTATATCTTTATTGATCTTCGCAAAAATTTGATGGAAAACGCATAGATGCTTGAGCTCGTGTGTACGCGTGCATTGGTACTGAGAATCAAGACATCTTGTTATCTCTGTCGGGCCGTCAATAGTTTCAACCACACTTCGAAGCGTTATACCCCTTGGATCTTCAGCAAGCTCATATCCGCCAAGCGCACCCTTATGTGAGCGAACAATTCCACCGCACATGAGCTTCCTCAAAATTTTAACGGTAAATCTATCGGTCACACCGACCATTTGTGATATCTTTCCGGCATCAAGAATACCGCCGTCAGCTGCAAGACAGTAAACTATGCGAAGCGCGTAATCTGCCTCTTGTGTGATTCTCATTGACTCAACCTCTAATCTATACCTTTTTGGTACACATTAATTATACACGAAGCAATTCGATTTGTCAATACTTTTTTGAAAAAAATTTTTAAAAATCGATTTTTTATTGAATATATCTGCAACCGACCGGAAGAACAAACGCAAGCGACCTTGGAAGAACGGTCAACGACAGCTCGCTGGCACGAATTATCTCACCGTCCAAGCAAATGTTTGCTTCCTTGTCCATCGCGAACGAAACGGTTTCCTCCTGAAGGTACGCCACGACCTTCTTTCCGAGTCTTGTAGCAAGGTGTGTTCCCTTCTTATACGAGCCAATAAGCTGTAAAAGTGTGGTTCGCGAAACTTTTTTAATCAAGCTGATATCAAGCTTTCCGTCGGTCAGCGAGCTTTTGGGAGCTGAGTGGAAGCCTCCGCCGCACCATCCGCCGTTGGCGACCGCTACAAGCTCAAATTCGCGCTTAATGCTGCTTCCGTCTGAGCGTTTAACGAGAATTTCAACGCCGGGATTCTCTTTCAGCGTAGCTATTACTCCCGCAATATACGCAAGCCCCTTTGGAATCAGACGCTTTTTCTTAATATCGGCAACCTTGGCTGCCGTTTCGCAGTCGAATCCGATGTTTATCATATTGATGCCGTACCGCTCGTTCCCGTCGTAGCGGCAAAGATAGCTGTCGATAACTATCGTGTCGGCAAGAAGCTGCTTGGTTATGTCGAGAAAGAACTTCGAATGTGTAAAGTTGCGCACAAAGTCGTTTCCCGTTCCAACCGGTATACAGCCCACCTCAACGCCGCAGAGCGGTTCGGGCTTTTCGGCGGAATTTAAATTAACGGCTCCGCTCACCACCTCAGAAAGCGTTCCGTCGCCGCCGCACGCATAAAATCTGTAAATCTCCGAGGGCTGCTTTTGCGAGATTTTTTCGCGTACAAACACTGTAGCATCGCCGGGAGCCTTTGTAATATAAATCTCATAATCTGCCGATGCAACGGAGCAGGCATCCTTTATTACGTCAATTAACTTTGTTGACTCAACGCCCTTTCCGGACTTAGGATTAACTACAAATATATGTTTGATAACATTCAACGTCCTTTCTGTCGCGCAATCGGGCAGCAATTTTCTTGAAACTCCTGCCGTTTGCAATTATCGCATTTAAACAATAATCATCATTATATAATACAATTATAGCACTAAATCCGACAGATTTCAACTATATAGCTAAAATATTAACACATTTATTGCTGTGAATTATTATCTATATCTATCTTTTATAAAAAATTTATCTCTTTAACTGTTTACAAAAGTGAAATGATATGGTATAATGTAAATTGACAAAGTATTTTAATGGGGTGATGGTTATTTCTTCAGAAATTTTTTTGAGCACATTACGAATATTGGCACAAGGTCTTGGCGTTACCGTCAAGCTCTTTCTTGTTGTTATAATACTTTCGATTCCAATAGGTCTTTTAGCCGCGTTTTGCTCGAACACCCGTATAAAGCCGCTGAACTGGCTCATCCGCGGTTATGTTTTCATTATGCGCGGCACACCGCTTATGCTGCAGCTCCTGTTCTTCTATTTCGGCCTGCCGTTTATACCAGGCATCGGTCCGTATTTGACAATGGACCGCTTCCCTGCCGCGTGCGTGGCGTTTGTTTTAAACTACGGCGCGTATTTTTGCGAGATTTTCCGAGGCGGTATCAAATCGGTTGAGCAGGGTCAATACGAAGCAGCACAGGTGCTCGGACTTTCACGGATGCAAACGGTTTTCCGCATAGTTCTGCCACAAATGATCAAAGTCACCCTGCCCGCCATCTGCAACGAAACTGTCACCCTTGTCAAGGATACCGCGCTTGTTACAACGCTCGGACTTGAAGATCTGATGCACCTCACAAAGGCACAGGTCAGCTCGCTTGCCAATGTTGCACCTTATGGAATTGCGGCAGTTATATACTTAGTTTTCATTCTGGGACTTTCAAATCTTTTCTCGCGTATCGAAACAAAAACCAACTACTGAGGAATACATAAAAATGATGCTTTCTGTAAACAACATAATGAAGTCCTTTGCAGACAATCACGTCCTTCGCGGTGTCAGCTTCAATGTCGAGCAGGGCGAGATAATCTCGGTCATAGGCCCGTCCGGCTCAGGAAAATCCACCATGCTTCGCTCGCTTATAGGGCTTGAGCGTATCGACGGTGGAAGTATAGCAATCGGTGGCGAGGCATTCGTTGACAACGGAGTATATGTTAAGGAGCGTGAGCTTCGCCGCATCCTTTCAAAATCGGGAATGGTGTTCCAGCATTTCAACCTGTTTCCGCACATGTCCGTGCGCGGCAATATGACCTGCGCGCCAATAACGAACAAGCTTTTATCCAAAGCCGAGGCTAACAGCCGCTGCGAGGAGCTTCTTAAAAAGGTTGGACTTCTTGACAAGATCGACGCTATGCCCTCTATGCTTTCGGGAGGTCAGAAGCAGCGTGTTGCGATAGCACGGGCACTCATGACACAGCCGGAGCTTCTGCTGTTTGATGAGCCGACCTCAGCGCTCGATCCCGAGCTGACGGGCGAAGTGCTTGCGGTAATGCGTCAGCTTGCAAGCGAGCATATGACGATGATCGTTGTTACGCATGAAATGTCGTTCGCGCGCGATGTATCCGACCGAGTAATTTTCATGGACAACGGCGTTATTGCGATTGATGAACGTCCGGATGTAATTTTCGAGTCAACAGACAACGCCCGTCTTTGCGCATTTTTGGGCGCCGTTAAAAAATAAGGCGAATATGCGTAGAATTTTAAATTTTATACTAATCGCGGCAGTACTCAGCCTTTCGGCATGCAGTTATGTCGCAGACGGCACGCTTCGGGTGTCCATTCCCGTTATTTCCGAGGATGTACATTCCATTAAGCTAAACCCGTCAGATTCGCTTGAGGAACCACCGCCCGAGCCCGAGCCTGAGCCTGAACCCGAGCCGATTCATGAGATCGAGCGAATTTCCTTTGTTGCGGCAGGTGATAACGTAATTCACCCCTGCATTTATATCGACGCGCGAAACCGTGCCGTAAAAGGCGGCAGAGCTTATAATTTCAAGCCGATGTATGCCGATGCCTCAGACTACATCGCAAGCTTTGATGTTGCATTTATCAATCAGGAAACGCTGATGGCAGGCGAGGGCTATGCGCTTTCCGGCTATCCTTATTTCAATTCTCCGCAGGACCTCGGCCGCGACCTTCGCGATATCGGCTTCGATATTGTAAATATTGCAAACAACCACATGTGCGACAAATCCGCAAACGGGCTTCAAAAAACGATTGAATTTTGGGAGTCTGAGGAGATGTCGGATGTCACGCTTATCGGAGCATTTCATAACGCCGACGATTACGACAACATTCGTGTGACCGAAACCAAGGGCGTGAAAATCGCATGGCTCTCATACACCTACGAAACAAACGGGCTCCGTCTTCCGGCATCAAGCGAGCTTGTTATACCCTATATCAAGGATGCCGATATTATAAGGCAATGCAAGCTCGCAAATGAGCTTGCCGATGTCACGATCGTTTCCATCCATTGGGGCGATGAAAACGGCTCTGTAAACAAGGAGCAAAGGCGTCTTGCATCGCTTATGAATGAGCATGGAGTCGATGTAATAATCGGGCATCATCCGCATGTTTTGCAGCCGATAGAGTGGATAGAATCCGAAAATGGCAAAACGCTTTGCATTTATTCCCTCGGGAATTTGGTTTCCGCAATGGTCCATTGGAAAAACATGGTCGGCGGATTCTTTGAATTTGAGCTTTCTGTCATGAGTGACGGTCAGATCAATGTCGAAGCACCCGCTTTCGTTCCGACAGCATTCTTCTACGGAGCAAATAATCTTAATTCCCATCTGTATTTTCTAAAAGACTACCCCGAGGAAAAGGCGCTGGTTCACGGCACGGGAAAGATTTATAACAACCCTGCAACTCCCACGGATATGCTTACCTATGCCGAGCGCATAATGGGCGATTATCTGAGGCTTGAGCCATTTTCGTCAAATTCTTCAGCCGAATAATTTTCCGCAAACGATTACTGCCGCCGCTGTCGTCACAACCATAGTGACGATAGCCGCAGGCAGAGCTGCGCGGGCTTTTTTTATGCCCGCACCCTGCCCATAGACGGAAATTACATACACAAGCGTATCGGATGACGCCATAAGCACGGAGGCTGTTATCGCCGCCAACGAATCCGCGCCGTCACGCCTGAACAAATCAAGCAGCATGGCACTTGATGCCGCTCCCGAAATCGGTCGCAAAACGAGGAATTCCGACATTGAAGCAAGAACAGGCGAGCCAAATTTGGCAAGAAGTGATGCAATAAACTCAGATGCCCCACAAGTGGAAAACATCTGCGAAGCACAGCAGAGCGCGCATAGTGTCGGAAAAAGCTTGCCTGCCGTTTGAACGCCTTGTCGGATCCCCTCGATAAAACGGTCAAACAGCGATTTTTTCGAGGTCAGAATGAGTGAAGCACAGACCGCCATAATAAACGGTACGACTGCCGCTCCGATTTTTTCAATTATCATTTCTGCCAAACCTACACATTATTTTCGTAACAACAATCGCCGTAAGAGTTCCGATGCCTCCGACTATCCAGATCGCCGGCAGAAGCTCGAACATTATCTCTGCCCCAGCCGCTCGCCGCATTGCAAGCACCGTCGTCGGTATCGGAGAAAAGCATGCTGTACACAGAACGATCAGCATCACGCTGTCATCGGTTGCCCTTGTCCGACCGCCTTGCATCCTGCAGAGCGCGTCTATTCCAAGCGGAGTAGCCGCGTTTCCGATGCCGAGAAAATTCGCCGCAAGGCATGCAACAGCCTCTTCGCAGTCCTCCTTAAAAATCAAACGCGTAATCGGCTTCATTATTTTCGCAATAGCCTTAATTGCGCCTGCTTCCCTGAGCACAGCCATAACTCCGCTCCAAATCCCCATCACGCCTGCAAGTGCGAGTGTTACCTCGACAGCCCTTCCCGCTCCGTCAAGCAGAGCTGCCGCGGTTTGAGCTGATGTTCCCGAAATTATCGACCATACAAACGAGATAAGACAAATTACAGAAAAAACCATTCCCAACATATTTTATAAGATTCTCCTTTTTTACTGCAAATCATACAGATTCTCGACATAAAAATTGTATAATATTTTCGCGAAAAAAGTATTGACATAATTTCCTTTATATGGTAAAATATATACACGAAGGTAATATTCCCTCTATAATCCGATTAAGGGTATCAGAGGGGATTTAACTAATATATTTTAAAATAAAGGAGATTCCCCTTATGAAATCTACAGGTATTGTACGTCGTATTGATGAACTTGGAAGAATCGTACTTCCTATCGAGCTCCGCAACAAGATGGATATTAAAACCAAGGACTCCATCGAAATTTTCGTTGAGGATGATAAGATCATTCTCAAAAAGTATGTTCCCGCTTGCCTTTTCTGCGGAAATGCTGACGATGTTATCTACTACAAGAACAAGCTCGTTTGCAAGCATTGCATCGAGGAGCTGAACCGTCAGGCTGACTAAGCAGGCACAATCAATACATATTCGTTAACCATTTTGAATAGAACAAGCGAGCGAAGTTTGCCAAAAGGCTCTTCGCTCGCTTGTTTTGCATGCAACGAGTTGCATGCAATTTGTGGCATGCAACGAGTTGCGATGAATTGTCAAGCTAAGTGCAACACTTTTTGATAGAATCTTGAAATAAATCCAAAGGATTATTGTAATTTAAAACTTTTTTAGGCCTGGCGTTGATCAACGCCAGGTTCTTTTTGAGGGTGGCAGGACTAACTCTTGAT
>JAZNMQ010000041.1:0-17967 GCA_045579745.1 Candidatus Flemingiibacterium sp.
TTTTATCATTCGTGAAATGTGCCGCAGAAATCGTATTCAAGAACGCCCACGGCGTTCTTGACCGAGCTATCGCGCCAGCGATTGCTCGTAGGGTTCTGCAAGTCCCGTTTCTCGCACCATAAAAAAACCAAGAGCATCAGCTCTTGGTTTTTTTATCGTTCGTGATATGTGCCGAAGAAATCGTATTCAAGAACGCCCACGGCGTTCTTGATCGAGCTATCGCGCCAGCGATTGCTCGTAGGGTTCTGCAAGTCCCGTTTCTCGCACCATAAAAGAAACAAGAGCATCCGCTCTTGGTTCTTTTATCGTTCGTGATATGTGCCGCAAAAGTCGTATTCAAGAACGCCCACGGCGTTCTTGATCGAGCTATCGCGCCAGCGATTGCTCGTAGGGTTCTGCAAGTCCCGTTTCTCGCACAAAATAGCTAAGAGCATCCGCTCTTGGTCTTTTTATCGTTCGTGATATATGCCGCAGAAATCGTATTCAAGAACGCCCACGGCGTTCTTGATCGAGCTATCACTCCAGCGATTGCTCGTAGGGTTCACAAGTCCCGTTTCTCGCACAAAATAGCTAAGAGCATCCGCTCTTGGTTTTTTTATGGGCTCATAGTACAAAAATGCAACTATGTAAGCAACGCTTTAAAATCTTCTCGCTCCCGAAGCGGTGCATAAATCTCTAACCTCAACCTATTTTTAAGTTGTTCAAGAATCGTTTTATTAATATCATCCAAACCGTTGATCATATAAGTTAACATATTATCTTGCAAAAAGTGTATTGACAGACCATCAAATACTCCCCCCATACAACATTTATCGCCGCTTGGAATTCTCTGGGCATGGCTCATCATAATTTGCAAATATTCCATAGCTTTATCGTAACTACCTTCTTTTATTTCAAATTCGGCTCGTTTTTGATAAGCACAACACAAATTTTTATGAAAATCAAAATAATTTCCGTCTGCGAATACAGTTTTAAGTATCATTTCTTCCGTATCCAAAGCGGCAATTACATACGGCTCCTTAGACTCTGCAAACCAATAAATTCTCGAAAAAGATATACATAAATCGCGCAATTTCCGATAAGCACTCCATTTCCGGTGCTCAATTAATCGCTCGCCCTGCAAACACATTTCCATAGCTTTATCCCGTGTTAAGCGAGTTTCCCTCGGAAACATTTCCGCATATTTCAAAGCTTCATCATACTTATTCTCATTTCTACAGCAAACCATAGCATTCCAAATAGCTTTTTCTCTGATTTCGGTGTTCTCACATTCCGCAATCACTGTATTATTATGCTTTATGGCTCTTTCCATCATTTCTTCGGAATACTCTGCAGTCGGATCCTCCTTGTACTCGCTGCAATATGCTACAAACATTTCACATAATGCCAACCACGAAAGATATTTATAATCCATCGGGTATTCTTTTACCGCCTCGAGAGCCATCTGATAATTTTCTCTTGTGTCATACTTAAAATGATTCTCACAATGTTCATCAAATTCTGCACGACGTTCATCTATTTCTTCTTGTTTACCGCCCAACAATTCATCTGCTGACACTTGTAAAATTCTTGCAAGTGGTATGATCAGCGAAAGGTCAGGCATAGTAAGCCCACACTCCCATTTTGATACGGCTTTATATGTTACTCCAAGATAATCCGCTAATCGCTCTTGCGTCAGATCGTTCTTTTTCCTAAGTTCCTTAATCCTTTGTCCAATGTTATTCATAGAATACCTCACAAAAAAATCTATAAGCTCGGCCTTGCTTCAAATATAGTATAACATATACTCAAAAAACTTACAACCACCGTGTTAGCGTGTATAACTCTCTTGAGGAGAGAGTTTTTATGTATCCATAAGATTCTTTGCAGGCCATAAATCATGTCGCGGGTTCAAGTCCATAAGTTCGGGTAAAAGGTGCAATGGTGAAGAATGGATGTTTTTCATCCCTAAAACACGAAAAGCCCCCGAAAATCAAGGACTTTTGTGTTAAGGTGCAAAATTGTTGCCCCATTGTGTATCCGCATGTCACGTTCCATGACCTTTTGTCATTAATATCCATTTAGCATGACTAATTGTCGCTTCACATCAGCGTTTTAATATGTTATAATATTAATGTTATAAAATTCTATTTTAGGAGAAAATCATGAAAGTCACTGAAATCGTCATTTTTATACTGTATCTGGCATTCATGCTTGGCATAGGAGTGTTCTTCTTTATGAAGAGCAAAAACGGCAGTGAAAAAACCTACTTCCTCGGCGGCAGGAAAATGGGCGCATGGATTACTGCTCTTTCAGCCGGTGCATCAGATATGAGTGCTTGGGTGCTTATGGGTCTTCCGACCTCCATTTACGCGCTCGGACTCGGTCAGATTTGGATTCCCGTCGGTCTTGCTATCGGTTACACGATAAGCTGGATCTTCCAGGCTCCCCGACTCCGCAAATTCTCGATCGTTGCAGGGGATTCCATCACCATTCCTCAGTATCTGACTAACAGATTCCTGTCGAAATCACGCGCACTTCAGCTTATCTGCGCGGTCGTTTTCCTTGTAGCCTACACAATCTACGCGGCGTCCTCAGTTAAAGCATGCGGTACGCTCTTTAACACGGTTATCGGTCTTGATGAAACCGTAGCTATGTATCTTGCCGCGCTGATCATCGTTGGATATACGTTCCTCGGCGGCTTTTCAGCAGTTTGCTGGACTGACTTTTTCCAAGGTCTTCTTATTCTCGGTGCTATGTTTATCGCTCCGATCTTTGCGGCATTTGCGCTTGAACCTGCAAATGCGACACTTCCCGAAAATTATTGGAACGCTTTTGCAAACTGGAAGGATATTGTTTCAGGACTTGCGTGGGGCTTCGGTTATTTCGGAATGCCGCACATAATTATCCGCTACATGTCCGTTAAATCTCAGAAAGAGCTCAAGAAATCCGCAAAAATCGGCATTACCTGGACTGTACTTATTGTTATCTTCGCGGCTATTATCGGAATCATTGGCAGACTTAAGCTCGGCTATGATGCAAGCTACGAGGCTAATTCGCTCGTATTCATCGTAATGGTTCGCAAGATTTTCCCCGGTCTGATCTCGGGTATTCTTCTGTCTGCTGTTTTGGCAGCTTCCATGAGTACCGCAGACAGCCAGCTTCTTGCGGCAGCCTCTGCGTTCGCATCGGATGTTTATAAGCCCATTATCCGCAAAAGCAAAAGCTCTGACAAGGAAATGCTTTGGGCAAGCCGTCTTGTAGTTCTCGTAATTTCCATTGTCGCACTTATTGTCGCTGCTAATCCTAACTCCGGCTCCATTATGAGCCTCGTTTCAAACGCTTGGGGTGTATTCGGCGCCGCATTCGGTCCTACAATCATGCTCTCTCTGTTCTGGAAGCGTTTCAACTTCGCAGGCGCGGTTGCAGGTATTCTCGTCGGTGCTATCGTCGATATCGGATGGCTCGTTTTCCTGCCGTCTATCGGAATCTACGAGCTCGCTCCCGGCTTCATCATCAGCCTTATCGCGGCAGTTGCGGTTACTCTTGCAACCAAAAAGCCATCAGCTGAGGTTGATAAGCTTTACGACGACGCTGTTGCATACGACGACGCTGAATAAGCTTAGCCTTTACATTTGATTTTTCGAGCATATCCGGGATTTTCACTATCGCCGGATATGCTCGTTTTTTTACCCACGAATTGACACTTTTCGGCTTCATGCCGCTTTTCTTGACAGTTTTGTGCATCTATGATATAATATATGATATAATATTCGGTTGCTTATTTGCAAGACCTTCGCACTTTTCTGACAGGAGTTGGCTGAATGAAGCTCTGTTTAACAAGATTTTTTTCTATTAATATAATCAAAATAGCCTGCCTTGCGGTTTTCATGCTTGCTGTCTGCCTTGCATCTACGGCTTGCCTCAGTATGCGTGATACACACCAAAACCGTGAGCTTGTTGATGTGCTTATCGAAAATCAAGAGGGAATAGCTCGTTCGGGAAAATTTCGCTGTGCCGACTGCGGCGCAGATTTCTACGACAGCATCACCTATTCGGATATTAAAATCCCGATTATAGACATAAACGGCTCGCTCGACGGAATTTCCAAGGACACAAAGGTAGAAATTTCAATTTGCTACGAGGATGGAGAACGGAAATTCGAAACCGACGCAACGCTCAAATGGCAGGGAGCATCCTCCATAAATTATCCCAAAAAGAATTTTACAGTTCAGTTTTTCAAAAATGGCACCAATTACACAAAAAAGAACAAAATCGAGCTTGTAAAAGGCTGGGGCGAGGAGAGCAAATACTGTCTGAAAGCGAATTGGGTGGACTTCTCCCATGCACGAAATGTAGTTTCAGGCAAGCTCTACAGCCAGGTTGTGCATTCGCGCGATCTGAACGATGAAATATCAAGCCTATCTAATGCGGGAGCTGTAGACGGTTATCCCGTCCTTATCTATCATAACGGTGAGTATTTGGGGCTTTACACGCTGAATATTCCAAAGGACAATTGGATGTTCGGGATGGACAGCAAAACTGCGCGTCAGGCGCTTTTAATGGCTGATCAATGGACTGAATCGGTTGCGCTTCGGGAGCACGTCAGCGATGATTTTTCCAATGGCTGGGAGCTTGAATACTGCTCGACAGAGGAATCGGCAGAGGGTACAGCTTGGGTTGCTGAAAGCTTCAACCGAATGATGGACTTTGTAAAAGGGAATAGTGGCGAGGAATTCAAAGAGGGAATTGCAAGCTACATAAACGTTGACAGGTCTATAGATTCGCTGATCTACCTCACATTTATCTGCGCGTGGGACTGTACGGCAAAGAATATTCTTTGGGCTACATATGACGGCGAGGTATGGTTTCCGTCCGTTTACGATATGGACGGCGCGTGGGGAACCTATTGGGACGGATATTTTGTTGACACCTTCAAAACTGCCTCGTTAGAGGAGATCGCCTCTAAAAACGAGCTTTTTACAAAGCTTTACGAATGCTTCTATGACGAGATTTGTCAAAGATACAAGGAGCTTCGTCAAGGTGTGTTGTCGCTATCCAACATCGACAAGGCGTTTGTTGATTTTTCGTCAGGTATTCCGAGCAGCCTATTTGTAAACGAGGTTAAAAAATGGAGCGATATACCAAACGCTGACCATAATCACATAACTCAGGCAATAGAATTTGCTAAAATACGCATGGAATATCTTGACGACTATTTCGGGGTGGAGATTCCGAACGACTCTTATTCCGTCGAATTTAACTGCGACAGCTTCGCGGTAGTGAAAGCCTTTACCTCGCAAAATTACAGTCTTAAATCTGATCTTGCCGAGGTTGCATTCGCAAGGAACGGCCAAACGGGCTACATCTCATCAGACGGAAGAGGTGAGGTCAATTTCGAGATCATTCTACAGGACGACTGTACGATCGACGATATCGAGATCGACGGGGAATACGACGCGTTGCTTGACGGCGACAATGTCGGCAGAAGCAACACATACCGCATTACAAACGTCAGAAGCAATTTGACGGTTACTATAAAAGCAAGCATGCAATAAAGACAAATTATAAAAGGATGGTGCAAATATGAAATGGATATCTTCAACCGAAAACAACTGCTTCCACGAGCGTGAAGCATCGGGAAGCCTTAACAGCTCACCGATTTCACTCGGAGAAAAAAAGCAGGCTGTACGAGGCTTCGGCGGATGCTTTAATGAGCTTGGAATTTTAGCTCTCAGAAAGCTTTCAAGGGACGATCAGAAGCTTGTGTTTGACGAGCTGTTTTTGCCTGAAAACTGCAACTTTTCGTTCAACCGCATGCCTATGGGCGCGAACGATTTCTCCGAAATATGGTACAGCTATGATGAAACCGACGGAGATTTTGAGCTTAAGGATTTTTCAATTGAACGCGACCGCGGGCTGTTGATTCCTTACATTAAGGAAGCTCAAAGCCGTCAGCCCGATTTCCAGATTTTCGCCTCACCGTGGAGCCCTCCGACATGGATGAAGGTGCCTAAGGTATACAACAACGGTCATCTGAACCCCGATCCTCGCTATCAAGAGGCATACGCGGAGTACATTTGCCGTTTTATCGAGGCTTATGAGGCTGAGGGAATCCATATAGATCAATACCACATTCAGAACGAACCGCTTTCTATTCAGCGTTTTCCGAGCTGTCATTGGACGGGCGAGGAATTCAGACGCTTTATAAAGGATTTTCTTGCACCTAAGTTTGACGAGCACAAAATCGATTCAGATATTTGGCTTGGTACTATAAACGGCCCCGAAAATGACTACAGAAGTCAGTCCACGCGCTATTATCATTATGCAGGAGCTGTCATGGAGGACCCGATTTGCCAAAAAGTGGTAAAAGGAATAAGTTACCAATGGGCAGGGAAGTTCGCTGTTCAGACCACCCATGACGCCTATCCCGAGCTTGAGCTCATCCAATCAGAGAGCGAATGCGGCGATGGCTCCAACAGCTGGCAGTATGCGATGTACATTTTTGAGATGATAAGGCATTATTTCAGATGCGGAGTCAGCGCGTATGTTTATTGGAATATGGCATTAATGGGAGATGGCGAAAGCAGCTGGGGCTGGCGACAAAATTCGCTTATCTCGGTATACGACGACCGATTTGTGTTTAATCCCGAATTTTATCTAATGAAGCATTTTTCGCATTTTGTTAAACCCGGCGCACGTTTGATAAGCACGGTCGGAGCTCAGAGCCCGAACTGCTTAGCGTTTGAAAATCCGAACGGCGAAATTGTGCTTGTTATAATGAATCCGTACAACGAATGCAAGGATATTGTTTTCAAGGGCGAATCCTACAGCTTGGAGCCTCGTTCGTTTAATACGATCGTTATCTGATGCCAAGGAGATATTATTTATAAGTGGCGCAATTTGAAATCATACAATCAGCGCCGCAATATAAAATAATACAATCAGCGTCACAAATTAAAATACCAATCAGCATCATAAACAAAAATAAGCAATCAGCATCAGCCGAGGCTTCGAAGCAAGCCTCGGCGTAAATTTTGCAAAATTCGCCCATTTCGCTTCCCTCGATTATACAAAATTTTGATTTTGTATAATAATATCGGTTTTTATGGGGACGGTTAATAGCACTCCCCTCGGGCTAACGGATGCAAAAAATGCGACTCCGCATATATCTGCAGAATCGCATTTGTACCACATATCAAATTATAGCGTCTTGACAAACTCGCCCATAGCTTGGAGAGCCTTTGAAATGTGCTCGACCGAATACGCGTACGAAATTCGCGCGAAGCCCTCGCCACAGTCACCGAACGCGTTGCCAGGAACAATCGCAACATTCTTCTCGTCAAGCAGGCGTTGGCAAAACTCCTCGCTCGACAGTCCGAACTTGCCGATATTCGGAAATACGTAAAACGCGCCCTCAGCCTCAAAGCAATCGATACCGATTCTATTAAGCCCGTCGATTATCATTCTGCGGCGGCGGTTATACTCTGCCGCCATGACAGCGATATCCTCGTCACCGTTTTTCAAAGCTTCGATAGCCGCAAGCTGGCTCGTTGTCGGAGCGCACATTATCGCATACTGATGAATCTTGTGCATCTCTGCCACAAGCTCAGCCGGAGCGCACAGATAACCAAGCCTCCAGCCGGTCATCGCATACGCCTTGGAAAATCCCGAAACGACCACAGTCCTCTCGCGCATCCCATCAAGCGATGCGATCGAAACATGCTTTTTGCTATATGTCAGCTCAGCGTATATCTCATCAGACAGCACCATAATATTGGTTCCGCGAAGCACCTCAGCTATCTCCTCAAGCTCCTCGCGGGTCATGATTGCTCCCGTAGGATTGTTCGGAAACGGCAAAACGAGAAGCTTTGTCCTCGGCGTAATCGCCGCCTTGAGCGCACTCGCTGTCAGCTTGAATTTATCCTCGGCTTTTGTATTTATGTAAACCGGAACTCCGTGTGCAAGCGAAACTATCGGACCGTAGCAAACAAATGCAGGCTGCGGAATTATTACCTCATCGCCCGATCCGACAAGAGCGCGAACGGTGATATCTATTGCCTCGCTTCCGCCGACAGTAATTATCACTTCCCTTTTCGGGTCGTAATCCATGCCGAATCGGCGATTCATATACTTGCAGACCTCTGAGCGGAGCTCTAAAATGCCGTCATTTGAGGTGTAGTGTGTTTTTCCCTTTTCAAGGCTCTCGATGCCTGCTTCGCGAATGTGCCATGGCGTCGGGAAATCGGGTTCACCAACCGTAAGGGAGATGACATTCTTCTTTTCATTGAGCATGTCAAAGAATTTACGGATTCCCGACGGCTTGATATCCCGTATATTTTGTGGAATAATGCTGCTGTAATCTATCATTTGATCAAAGTGTCCCTCTCTCGTCAATCTCGCAAGGTCCGTAAATGACGCCCTTATCCTTATATTTGCGCAGGACGAAATGCGTCGAGGTTGCGACAATAGAATCGATCGGCGCAAGCTTTTGTGCTACAAAATATGCAACCTCCTTCATAGTTCTTCCCTCTATGAACACAGCAAGATCAAAGCTTCCGCTCATTAAATAGAGAGATTGAACCTCGGGATAGTTGTAGATCTTCTCTGCTACCTTGTCAAAGCCGCGGTCACGCTGAGGTGCGACCTTCAGCTCTATAAGCGCGGTTACATATTCGCGGTCGGTTTTATCCCAGTCAACAAGCGTCTTGTAGCCGAGAATTACGCCGTCGCGTACATATGCTTCGATCATTTTCTTTATATCGCCGACTTCCTTATCGAGCATAAGCGCGAGCTCGTCAGCAGTAAGGCGCGAATCGTTTTCGAGTAATGTTAACAGCTTTTGTTCGATTTGCATCTTGTTATCTCCCATAAATCATTTATTTTCGACGCGAGCCATTATTTTATCATAGCTCAGGCCGTATTTTTCGGCTATATCCCGTGCGTAGGATTTGCCGTCGGGCTTTGCGCGCGTAATTTCAAAGCTTCTCTCGCTTCCGTGGATTCCCGCAACGAGCGTGTCGATCATAACGCCGCCCTTTTCCCTGCTCTTTTCGTTGATCTCGTCAAGCTGCGATGACAGCTCATGCAGGTGCGTCGAAAACAAGCAGCGGCATCCGACGATCGAAAAGCCAAGCAGCACCTCAGAGGCGATGTAGGATGCCTCGTATGAGCCCGTCGAGCTGAACGATTCATCAAGCAGTACAAGACTGTATTTATCAACCGTATCGAAAATGAGATTGAGGCGTGCGCATTCTTCGCCAAGTCTTCCCTTTTCGATCGTATCGCCCGATTCGGTTGGGAAATGTGTATAGATCGCCGTAATAGGCGAGATCTTAGCTTTATCGGCAGGCACAGGCAGACCGAGCTGAGCCATCGCCTGAGCGATGCCTATCGCGCAGGTGATTACCGATTTACCGCCGCGGTTCGGACCTGTGAGCACATAGATCTTCGCTTTCTCGTCGAAGTCGATGTCATTCTTGACCATCGGCGCATCAACTCTGAGTGCAACGCAGGGGTTATAGATACCCGTCATGCTGAATTCGCGATCGTCCATTGGTGCGATCTCGGGGCGAACGAGGCTGAGTCCGCGGCTCTTAAGTGCAAGGAGCATGTGCTGAGCCTTTGTCAGAAATTCGATCTCAGGCATGATTCGCAGTAAAAAGTCGGTGTTTGCAAGCACATACGACTGAACGAGCTGACGCCATTGTCTTACATCCGCCTTAAAGATATCGTTCATTGCATTATTGAACGCATTTGTAAACGCGATCTTCGCGTTATCGGTATGAGCGTGGGTATAAGGAACGAGCGGCGCGATGCAGGTATAATCGTCGTTTTTGAAGTCCATGCGCAGAATCTTGTCAATTACCTTGCCCGACTTGAACTGGTCGGCGTTAAGGCTGACAACTCCTGCATCGACCGGACGGAATTCCGAATCAAGATTTACGCCGATTGTGATGGATCTGACCTCATGCACCTTTGCGGTAAGCTCTCCAAGCTTTTTGTTGAGGTCGCGGTAATATTCGCTCTCGGACAGCTCAGTAACCGTTTCTGTCATTCTCTTCAGCGCCGAGGACTTTACATTGTCGCGAACCGAGCGGAAGCCCCTTGCAAGCCTTGAAACTATATCTATGTAGAGCTCGATCTCCGTAATACTGTAGAGATAGTTTTTGGCAACCTCGGTTTCGCTTTTGATTCTTCGAAGCTCAATGATGTCGTTCAGCAGCGTGAGCACGCTCTTTAAGGTATCGACTATCGTGGGATTTTCAAGCAAATCGTTCATAGTATCGATACGGTATTCGATAGTTTCCTTATCTGTAGTAAAATAATCGGAGAGTGATGAATTTTTGAGATCGATGAGAAAGTCAAGTCCGAGCTCGGCTATTACCTCATCCGAAACATTCACCTTTTCACCTGCGGGCTCCTCGCCATTCGGATAAAGCAGACTGAATGTTGAATCAAGCATTTTATGACCATGACCTGCAAAAGCGGTCTACCTTTCTTTTGTACTTGGTGCAAATTTTATGTATATGCGAAAGTTGTATTCTTTGCGGCTGTTATACAAAGCAAAAGCCTATAGTTCAATATCGGTCAGCCTTCCCTCTCGCACAACCGTCTGAGAGCGGAAGCCGAGCTCGCGGAGCATAGCCGCCGTTGCCTCAATTCCCTTTCCGACATCGAGCGAGGTATGAGCGTCCGAGCCGAGCGTTACCCTCTCGCCGCCGCATTCTCTGTAAAGCTCGATCAGCTCGCGGTCGGGCATTGTAACCGAGCCGCGTCTGAGCCCCGAGGTATTGATCTCAAGCGCGATATCAGCCTCGATAAGCTTACGAAATACGCTTGCAAAGCCGTCGCGGTACTTGGCGAGGTCGTATTTCACGCCCGACAGATCGAGATATCGCTTAATGTATGTAATATGTGCAAGGGTTGCGATCCTGCCATAATCGATAATTTCGACAAGCTCGTCAAGCATGCGCTTTACGATATAGTCGAGCTGTCCGTCGGTCATCATCTCATATTTGAGCATTGCAAAATCGGGATATTCTCGAAGATTGTGAAGCGAGCCGATAACAAATTCAAAGCCCATCCTATCAAGAAGCGCACTCGCCTCGATGGGTCTTGCATGTGGCTCGCCAAGCTCGATTCCGAAGTTTACACGGATTTTGCCCTTGTACTTTTCGCGGGCTTCGAGAACGTCCTCACGGATTTTATCTGCAGGATATTCGGGATATATTCCATATAAAATATCGTCAATGTCGCAGTGGTCGCACAGCGTGATCTCATCGATTCCCGCCGCTATCGAGGCGCAAATAATGCTCTCAAGCTCGGCTGTACCGTCCCTCGCGCTGTCAAAGGAATATTTTGTATGTATATGTGAGTCGTGGATGTACATATTTACTCCATTATAAGCATGATATACTAAACCACTTTATATTTTAACACATTTTCGGCTTAAGAGCAAGTATATTCGATAAAGTTTTTCAAATCTTATTGAATTTTTTACAAAAGTATGATATGATATATTTGTTTAAATATAATTTCATTTAAGGGGTAATTCAATATGAAAAACTTCATGGGTAAAAATTTCCTGCTTGAAACCGAAACCGCTAAGGCTCTGTACCACAGCTATGCGGAAAAGCTTCCGATCATCGACTATCACTGCCACGTTTCTCCCAAGGAGATTGCAGAGGACAAGGTTTATAACAACATAACCGAGCTTTGGCTCGGCGGCGACCATTACAAGTGGCGCGCTATGAGATGCTGCGGCGTTGACGAGGAGTATATCACCGGCAGCGCATCCGATTACGACAAGTTCAAGGCTTGGTGCTCCTGCATGCCGAAGCTTATCGGCAATCCTCTTTACCATTGGTCACATCTTGAGCTTCGCCGTTATTTCGACTGCGATCTTATAATCAACGAGGACAACTGCGAGGATATCTGGGTATGCTGCAACGAAAAGCTCCGCGATCCCTCAATGAGCGTTCGCAACATTATCAAAAACTCAGACGTTGAGGCTCTCTGCACCACAGACGACCCGATCGACACGCTTGAATGGCACAAGATGCTCGCTGACGACGACAGCTTTGACGTTAAGGTTCTTCCTGCATGGCGTCCTGACAAGGGTCTTGCAATTGACAAGCCCGGTATCACCGCTTATATTGGAAAGCTTTCCGAGGCTTCGGGTATTGAGATCAAGGATGTAGAATCCCTGAAGCTTGCGTACATGCAGCGTCTTGACGCATTCTGTGAGCTCGGCTGTCTGACTGCCGACCACGGTCTTGACGGTTACACACTCTTTGCTGAGGCTTCAAGCCCTTATGAGCTTAACGAGATCTTCAAGAAGGCTCTTGCAGGCGACGGTGCTGATATTACATTCGAGGAAGTTTCAAAATTCCGTACAGAAATGCTCACATTCCTCGCCGCTCAGTATAAGGTAAGAGGTCTTGTCATGCAGTTCCACTTCGGCGTTCTTCGAAATCAGAACACCCGCCTCTTCAAGAAGCTCGGACCTGATGCAGGCTTTGATACGATCGGCAACTACGACATGATCACTCCCATCTCCCGTCTGCTTGACAAGATGGATACTAACGACACAATGCCACGCACTATTCTCTACTCCATCAATCCGACCGACAACGCTGCTGTTGCAGCTCTTTGCGGATGCTTTGAAACCTCGGGCGACGGAAAGCCTAAGATCATGCAGGGCTCTGCATGGTGGTTCAGCGATAACCTCGAGGGCATGCGCCGTCAGATGGTCGACCTTGCCAACCTCTCGAGCTTCGGCAACTTCCTTGGAATGCTCACCGACTCCCGTTCCTTCATCTCATACACCCGTCATGAATATTTCCGCCGCATTCTCTGCGACCTCATTGGCAAATGGGTCGAAAACGGCGAATATCCTTGCGATATTGAAGCACTCGCACAGCTTGTTGCAGACATCTGCTACAACAACACAAAGAGCTTCTTCGGATTTTAATTTGCAAATACTGAAAATTTTGGAGGTTCAGCGTGAAAAACAAAAAAAAGAAGTCTGCTGATACCGTTTTGACTCCCGAGCGCAAGAAGCAGAAAAAGCTTGCCGCGGCAATACTCATCTCCGTATGTGTATTGGCGCTTGTCGGAAAGTTTTTCCTTGATGCGGGCTATATTTCCTTTGAGGACAATGCAAGCAGCTCGGTTGCAGGTAATGATGATATTGTAATAAAGCCTGTGCTTCGCCATCCTGACTGGGAAACAAACATCTTTGAGCTTGAAGAATATCTCGAAAAGAATCGATATCTGACCTACACTCAATCGGGCTATTCGATTATGATAACCGACGAGGACTACGCGGCTTTTGAAAAGCCCGTCGAGCTTTTTGCAAGCTATTTTGATGCGTTGATGCACGGAGATGCCGAGAAGGTCAATTCGTTCTATTCGGACAGCTATTTTGAGGATCACGAGCCGTTTGAAAAGCTCTCTATGCAAAAGCTTTACGACATGGGCATTGAAATTCTCGGAATAGTCGATTCAGAGATGGACGGTCGCGCTGTTACAAATTACTATTACAAGGTGACCTACAAAATTATGGCAAACGACGGCTTGTTCCGCGATGACCTGATCAGCGATGCCGAACGCCCTCAATATTACACCGTTACCGATTTTGGAAACGAGTTCAAAATCACCGGCGTCGGCTACGAAATTCCATTCTAAAATCATAATAAAAGAAGGAGCTGTTGCACTAAAGTGCAACAGCTCCCATAAAATACAGCTTGTCACCCATTCAGGGTTCCATTTATGTGTGCTTGGCACACATAAACCGCTGTATTTGGGCGCATTCGCGCCCGGGGCTGACGCAAGTTTTCAACTTGCAACAGCCCCTTTTTTGCGGTGCAGACCGTATTTTAAATTGTGAGTATGGCGTCTATATTATACATTTCCATAAATCAGCTTTTTAAACTGAGGAAGTGAGAGAAGAATATACGCTCCGATGAGTGTAAACACCGTTTCGGGAAGCATAAAAGCGCCGTTATATGCGAGCGAATACACCCAAGGATTCCAGCCTTCGGGTGCTGAGGAAGCCCAGATTGTAACGCCCGATATGTAGTGACATGCCATTCGCAGAATCATCGCGACTGTGATTCCGCAGAGCATTTTCCCTTTTCCACCGCGGAAAAAGCTTGTTACGCCAAGTGCGGTGAATGCAATAATATAGTCGGCAAGAATGCAGACGATCAGCACAAGCGGAGTTAATCCCCACGCGAAGCACTTGCTGACAATAAGCTGAATTACCGAATAGACGAATGCTGTTCCAAAGCCCCACCTTTTCCCGTAAATGATACCGACAAGGCAAATCGGAAGCATTGATAACGGTGTGAGTGTTCCGCCGAGCGGCATTTCGAAAATCGGGATGAGCGACAGGACTGTTCCCATCGCAAGAAGAATCGCACAGGTTGCGAGAATGTGGATGCGCTTAGAGTTCATAAAAACCTCCCAGCCATGTTTCATGGCTACTACAAAAAATTCTCCGAACCGCGCAGGTTCGGAGAAAATCGTATGTATAGCTACATTAACATTCTGCAAATCCCTACGTCGGTACTAACCGTACAGGTTCATTGGGTTTGGCATCTGCCATCTCAGCTCGCGTACGCGCGCACCCCATTGCGTGTTCAGTTCAGAGTGGTTGTATTATATCACATTTTTATTGACTTGTCAAGTGTTTGAACAAAAAATGCTGCACCGTCCATTATCGGCGTTAAGCGGTAATCGGACGTTAAATATTCGCCTGCCGCCTGATATTGCGGCAAGGATGGTGAGAAGTTCTACTAATATTCGATGATTGACAAATCTTAAAGAGAGCGTTTTATATAGCCTTACAAATAGGTAAGCTCAGATTACGATTTCGGTTAATCTTCGTTGTGTACAACGATCTGAGGGAACGGGATCTCAACGCCATAGTGCTGGAAGGCGAGGAGCATTTCGCGCTTGAGGATACGGTTGCAGGTGTAGATGTCCTGCTCGGACGCCTTTGCGATCACACGGATAACAACACAGGATTCGGCGAGGTCATTTACGCCGCAGTAGGTGATTTCCTCAAAGTAGGGTGCAGGGCTTTCACCTGCTTCAAGCTTCGTTTCCTGGTCACCGAGCATTTTGGCGATGGTATTCTCGATGACCTTTTCAACTGCCATAAGGTCGGCGCTGTAGCTGATCGAGATATCGCAGACGGCAACCGAGCTCTTATTGGAGCAGTTGAGCACATCCTTGACGCCGGAATTATTGATGATCTTGATGTTGCCGCCGCGATCCTTCAGAGCAGTTGTACGGATGCCGATCTGAATGACCTCACCGCGGAAGCCGCCGACCTCGATGATATCGCCTACGTTGAACTGATTCTCGAAGACCATGCATATACCGGTGAATATATCGGCGATGAGGCTTTCCGCGCCGAAACCAACGACGATACCGAGGATACCGACGGTGGTGGCGATACCGACTACATTGACGCCGAGGGCAACGAGCACAAGAATGGCTCCAAAGATGAGGTAGATGTAATTGGCGGCACTGTAGCAGAGCTCAAGCAGGGTGTTGAAGCGCTTGGAGGTGGGATGGATATTGGTGACGGCAAAGCGTGTCAGCTCTGCGAGCGAGATCATACCGAAGATTATAAAGAGCACTTCAAATGTCTTGCCGAAGAAGCCGAGATGGGTTATACCGTCAATAAAGGCACCGAGCGGCTGTCCTTTTACGAGGGGAAGACGGGAGAGCACACCAAAGAAGATCGCGAGGATAAAGCATACGATATCGGCGACGCTGATGCGCTTATCCTGTTTCGGCTTATCGGTGTGTTTTTTGGTGGACTGCGGCTTTTTAGGGGTCGGCTCTGACTGCTTGCCGGAAGCGATCGTATGTGGCTGATGGCTTGGTTTTTGCTGTTCCATGGTGATACTCCTTTTGATAAATTAGGGATTGATCAATTCTATTTTTAGGAATTCGGAGATATAGATTTCGAGGCTGCCATCGATGACAGTAAATTCGACGGTGCGGCGTTCGGGACGGTCAAAGCTGCGGTTTGGGGAGAAATCGGCATTTTGTCGGATATAATCGTAGATTTCGGAGTAGGTCAGATCACTTCCCCACTCGTAGAGGGTTTCCAGCTCAATGCCGTCAACGCTGTTGTAGGGGAGATGATACCAGGGTAAGCTCAGGCTTTTGGCATCCTCGCGCAGGTCAACATCGATCTGGAAAACGGGGGGCTTGCCGTTTACCATGGTTGTGCCGTATGTACGCTCCTGTCCGTTTTGCAGTATTGTGATCGGCGGGGGATTACCTGTCTCGAATTGTTTCTCGGACCAGGCTTTTCCGATCGGGAAAAGGAATGGGCTGGAGAATGAGGTGCCGGATGTTATTACACCGCCAAGATGCGCTACAGTTATGTTTCCGGTCAGCTCGTCAAGAACCATATCAAAGAAGGAAGCGCCGCTGCCGCTCTCATATTCCTCAATCCGCTCGGGGGTAAGAAGTCTTGTCAGTCGATAAAAATACGCGGCAATATAGTCATAGTACTCATCAAGCTTGTCCTCATCAAAAGTAATGCGGTAGCTATTGCCCTCGCTTATGGGGTAGGTATATGAAGGAATGGTGAAGGAGGTGTTTTCATAATCGCCTGATGTTTGGTTGGTAGAATCGCCGGGGGTTACATCGACCTTGAGGAAGAGAGGGAGAAGGATTTCGGTACTTCCATCAAGGACGGTGAAATTCACGTCGGAATAGCAGCTGATCAGCTTTTCTTCTATGAGATCGGAATTGCTTCGGATTTCGGTGAGGATTTCGTCATAGCTTCGGGTACTTCCCCACGAATAAATTTCGAGAAAGATGTCAAGGGAGTTGTCACGATGAAATGGATAATCATTGACGTAGGTTAAGTGAACAAAGAAAAGATCTGTGGAGTCTTTTGCAGTTGTATCCCCGTAGGTTATGATGCCATTGTAATCTGAAACAGTGATGCGATCGTTACCATCTGGCTTCCAGACTGACGAAGAATGAAAGGCGATGGGGTCAATATTGTATTGCGGATCTGTATAGTCATCTTCAGAGCTAATAATATAGCCGACAATTGAGTAGGGCACTACACTGCCTTCGGGAGCTGAGAAAAAGTGGATATTCTCTGGAGAGCCTAATCTGACCGCCTCGTCAATCTGTGCCTTCGGAATGCCTTTGGAGGTTTCGTCGATGGCGCCGGCTAGGAATTCGAAATATTCCTCTAACTTGGTATCATCAAATGATACAGTGTATGTATTGCCCTCGCTTATAGTGTAGGTATAGGAGGGATAGGTAAAGTCGGGGGGATATATGAAACTGCCTTGCAGTGGGAAAAGGTCGCTCCAGGACATTTGACCCGTTTCAACGGCAGCAGTGAGAACTACTGCGACGATCGAAACTGTACCAATGATGTATTTGAGCATCTTCTTCGGTCTTCGGCGTGGTATCGTCGGGGTGATTTTCGCAGGGGCAAACTCGCGTGCGGATTCATCGTGAAGCGGATCTGTCCGCGTGAAGTCATCGGGCAAAGAGCGATGCTCGGCAGGCAGCTTTGGTATATCGTCACCTACGGAATGAAATTCATTTGTATTGACGGTAGGATATTCGTTTTTACGCAAAAGTGCAGCCTCCTTTCTACAGGATTCGATAGGATCAACTTTTATTATACAATAATTGACCCACCTTGTCAACCGTATTGAACCAATCCTGTAAATTGATAAAAAAAGCTGCACAAATGTGCAGCTTTTTGATATTACGGTGAGTTATACTATCAAGTGCAACAGTAAATAAAAAAATTTAAGCCCATATAAATCCATGGTATAATTGAAATAACCACAAAACAAATAAACCAAGGAGGATTTATATGAGCTACCATCATTTTACCATAGAAGAACGCTGTTGTCTACGGGAATTTTACAATAAAGGCTATAGTTATCGAAAAATCGCCGCATTGCTGGGGAGAAATGT
>JAZNMQ010000042.1:0-17581 GCA_045579745.1 Candidatus Flemingiibacterium sp.
ATCCTCACAAGATAAAATGTAGTAGTTTTATTTCCTCTCCAAGAACAAAATTTGCATTATAAAAAATATTAAACCATGAAGCAAAAATGCTTGCTTGCAAGGGCATTTTTGCGAAGCCGTCAATAACGCATCCGCGCAAGGCGCGGCAGGGGTGAAACCCCAAGACTAACGAAGCAAGGATTATGCGTATATTATACCACAAAATAAATATTTTGTCTACAGTATTTATAAAATTGTTGGTAAATTCGTCGTATCGTCTATACTGTAGATTTTCGCAAAACGCCAAGCGACAGCTGATTGGATTGGCAGATGACTTGACAAAATTTTTTCGGCATGTTATACTTTAGCCGAGAATAACATAAAGGAGAGGGCATAATGAATCGACTTTTGAAAAACTCTGCTATCACAATGACAGCCGCGAACATTATCGCTTGGGGACTGTTTACGCTCGGCGATTATTATGAAGAGCTGAGGTCGACAGACTTTTTCTATGTGCTGGTCTTTTACGCCGCACCGATCATTGTGAGCCTGCTGTACATACTACTGCGTGGGCGGATTTATAAGGACGGCGTAAATCTGAAGGCGATAGCCGTTACCTCGCTTTCATGGATAATGATATCGGTCATTTTCTTCCTTGTGATATCATATCTTGTGCTTAATGAAATGTGGATTATAACTCAGACAAGGGGCGGATGGGAGCATTTTCTCAACGGAATTGAATATCCGCTTTTCGGTATATTCTTCGCGGCAATACCTTTAATTGTCGGACTTCTTTGCGAGCTTATCCTATATATTATAATGAAGATAAAATCACGAAAATAAATAAACAGGAGCAGTTTTAATGACTGCTCCTGTTTATTGTTGAAGAAACTAAAAATTTACCCTACCGAATTAAAATCGGAGAATCGGCGAAGAATTGCGGCGGCTTGCGCTCTTGTGGCATTTCCCAATGGATCGAAACGGTTGTTGCCGACACCATTGATAATGCCGTTTGCATTCATCCAACAAAGAGCCTCTGTCGCCCAACTGCTTATATCCGCTTTGTCGACAAAATCAAGACTGTACTCAGAATAATCGCCTATCTCAGTGCCGCGGAGCTTTGCATATCGAAAGAAAATCGCGCATAGCTGTTCGCGGGTAATACTGTCATCCGGTCCGAATTTATCATCGCCGTAGCCGTTTACGATGCTGTTCGAAGCCGCCCAAATGATTGCTTTTTCGTAGTAGCTGCCGCTTGCAACATCCTTGAACGGGCATTCACCTTTAACCTCGGGCGAACCCTCGAGGCGGTAAAGAATAGTCACGATCTGACCGCGTGTTGCAGTAGAGTTGGGGCTGAATACCTTGCTTCCCGTTCCAATCATGAGCCCTTTTTGAGTTACAAACAATACGTCCTCATAGAACCAATCATTGTCCGAAACATCGGTAAAGTCGGTCATGCTCGCAAGCTTGTTCCACTTTGCATATAAAACTGTATTTTCCGTTACGGTATCGCTCTTGAAATCCCACGCTTCATTAAAGTCGATATCCTTGTACCAGCCTGCAAACTCCGCTCCGTTTTTAATCGGAGCCTTGGGCATTGAAAGCTTTTCGCCGAAATCAGCGTTAATGCTTGGAATCTCCTTTGCTCCGTTGGTTTCGAATTTAACCGTACAAGAGCTGTTTAACTTGACTGTCAGCACATTTGACCCGCATGGATAGCTTCCGCTTCCGTCTTTTTTCGAGATGATCGAGTTGCGGCTTTCAATCGAAGAAGCTCCCGAGTCTCCGATAACCCTAAGCTGAAAGCTACCGAGCAGACGCTGTGACTTCCATTCGACACCGCCGCCAAATGAAAGATAGTTTATGTAGAGTGAGCTGTGATAATCTCTGTTTTGAACATTCGTGATGTTGATATCGGAAATAAAGATCGCGCTGTCCTCAACATATTCAAAGAATGTGCTGTCATATTCAATTTCGTTTTGCATTGAATACATAGTATAAGCCGCGTCCGAATCGGTTCGCTGCAGAGATACGGTTACGGTTATTATGTCACCGCTTTTGGCTTCCTTTAAGTCCTTGCCGTCAACCGCAAGCTCAAAGCTGTAGCTGTTTGGTTCGCCCTCTCCAAACGCCTGAATGGAAAATGCGAAAGCCAATATTGCGGCAAGGAGTATGATTTGCAGTATTCTTTTCATGATGATCACGAATTTCCGAGGATGGAATTTACAATATAGGTAGCGTCAGCGACGTCGATCTTGCTGTCGCCGTTCGCATCGGCGCGCAGGAAGCTTGTGGCTGTGAGATTGCTTGTAAAGCCTGCGTATCTTGTGTTGTACATGTTATAAACGAGCTGAGCATCGTTCGCGTCAACCTTGCCCGTACCGTTGACATCCATATCATAGAGCAGTTCAATCACATCGCCCGATACGATATCAAATTCCTCTGAGGCAGGAACAGGCTTTGATGCCGATACCACAAGCACGCAGTATGCGCTGTACTTCGGTGACCAATACATGCTCTCGCCATTATATGTATACACGCTGCTTTCAAGCTTTGCGGATGTCGGCTTTTTAATCAGCCACATTGATGTGCCATTGAGCTTCAGATATTCGATTACCTCGACATCCAAAACACTAACTTCCTTTGTGATTACAAAGGTCACATTCTTCGTAATACCCGATATTGTATATTCGTTTGCGTTCTTTACTACGGTGTAACCCTCGGCGGTTACTGTGTATTGGTAGTTTTCATCGGGAGTGAGAGTTAAGGTGTATGAGCCGTTTGCCGATACGATTTCAGGGAAGGTTCCGACTGCGTCCTTAGCACCCGAGCCTGACACATTAATGGAAAACTTGTTTGCGGGAACTACGGTCTTGGTTATAGTAATTTCGATATCGCCTTTAATATCAGCGCCATTTATTGTATATGTTCTGCCGCTGACTGTATAATCGGTGTAAGCATTTCCGCCGATTTTAACCGATGCCAGGGAATACGAATGACCTGCTTCGAGCCCTGCTGTCAAATCGTTTGGCAGGGTAAAGCTGTAGCTTGAGTTATAGGTGGCGGTCGTACCGTCATTTGATGATGTATCGCCCGTTATTACAACCGCAAAGCTCTTTTCCTTGCGAGTTGCGGTAATTAAAAGAGCGCCGGTAACGTTTTCAACTGTCCATGTGCCATTTTTGTTGTCCGTAATCTTGGCAGGCTCACCACCAATCGTTGCGGTGATATTTTCATAGCTATAGTAGCTTTCGGCTGTGCTGTCAACCGAGAAGGTATAGTCAGCTCCGTCTGTAACCGTGCTTTCTCCAATAAAATATTCAGGTAAGCTAACGTTGTGAGTCTGTGGCTTGATTACAATGATAATTGGAGCTGTGTCGCAGGATGCCGGAGTTAAGTCCTGCGTTTCTGCGTCCTCATTTGTACCGAAGCCGGCAGATTCAAGAGCTATGGATGCGCTGCCTGTCGCATTAGCTGTAAAGGCAAGCGTGTACACGCCGTCGGAGATGGTTTCGCTTTCACCTTTGTCGACAAGGGTCAATGTTCCGCTGTCAGCTTTCACTGACGCGCCGCTGAGCTCAGAGCTTGCCGAATTAAATGCGAGGTTGTCCGAATATGTAAGACTAATCTGTGCGGAGTTAAAAACGGTATTTGTTCCGCCATCGATGTCGATGTTAGTGAAAAAGGTTTCGCCGACTGTTACTGAGGTCTGCGACGATGATATAGATGCACGGTAGTAGGAACTGTCAGAAAAATAAAGTGAATATGTCTGCAAGGGCGTATCTTTTCCGATGTATCTATCCCAATTATCCATTTTGTAGATGTTTTCCCACTCTGCAGCGGTGCCTGCGTAAAAGATATCTTTCAGGGTTCTGCAATTGTTTATTGCGTCGCTGTAGATTGCCTCAATGCTCTTTGGCAGGCTTAAAGCACTCAGACTTGTACAGCCGTTGAAAATTTTGCTGTTTAGGTATGTTACTCCCTCAGGGATTGTGACCGTTTTAAGGGCGGAGCATCCGTCAAAGGCATTAATTTCAATATTATTTACATTGTCCGGAATGACTATTTTGGTTAAGCTTGTGCAGCCGGAGAATGCGTATACATCAATTGATTCAAGCGACTCAGGAAGTGTGATGGCATTAAGACTTGTACAATTGCCGAAGGTGCGATCGTTTATGGACTTGATGCCATCAGGAAGTGAGATGCTTGTAAGAGATGAGCAGTCATAAAACGCGTAGCTTCCGATTTTCGAAACCGTGTCCTCAACAACTGCCGAGGTTATCATGCTTCTATAAATAAACCAAGGAGCTTCTCCATCGCGATAGTCCTTCATTTCGCCAGATCCGCTGATAGTCAAAAGTCCCTCGCTGTCAAGCTCCCAGGTTACACCGACACCACAGCTTCCGCTTGCAAAACTCGTCGCAGCATCAGCTGCAGCATTAATATTAAAAGGAAACAATCCAACAAGAATGACAATACCGATTATCGCGGATATAACGCGTTGTCTTGTCTGCATAAAAGTCAATCCTCCAAAAAGAAAAAATAATCATAACACCACACAGTCATTTAAAGCAGTAGCTCACTGTGGCACGACTGTTGTTCAACGGCTCATACAGTTTTTTTGCATAAAAGCAAAATGTGAAGTCGACATTTTACCTTAGTAAAAAGTCCACTTCTGCATTTTAAAATATATTTGAGCGGTATTGTGAATTATTATACGTTATTTTGTCGATTTTGTCAATATTTACAGAGGAGATTTTTAAAATAAAATTTTAAATAAGTAAATTCTCAAAGAGTATGCAACAGCGTAATTTAAAAGCTGCATATACTTTGAGAATTTACGGTTATATATTAAAGCTGTAACTGCCTTTTGCAAGCTCGGTCGTTGTGCCGTTAAGAGTGAAAACTGCCTTGTCGGGTACAGTAACATAAAGCACTTCTCCGCATCTTTCTACAGAGATATCCTTGTGAGTAACCTTGAAGTTCTTCACCTCGTCTAAAAGCTTCGGTGCGATCACAACCTTGTTTTCGAGCAGATTTATTCCGCCGATGTGCTTGTAAAACCAATTGTCAACCTCGCTGAACATGTGGTGATTGTTGGAACACGACATATCCCAATTTTCACAGAAGGTGGTTGCGCCCTGATTTAACCAATATGTGTAGCTTGGCATTGTAGGATTCGTAATCGCTTTGTAAAGAACGTCGTTATACCCGTTTTCCGCCAAGGCGGTAAAAATATATTTGGTTCCGAGTATTCCGCAGTCTATATGGTAGTCATCGTCAATTACGAGCTGTGCAAGCTTATTGGCATATTCCGCGATCTCATAATCTTCCAAAAGTCCCTGGTATATAGCACAAGCATAGTAGGTTTTGTATTTTTTGAGTTTTTCATCATTCATAAATGCATTGCGCCATGCAACTTTGATTTTCTGTGCTGTAAGGCTCCACTTGCTGCCATCCTTGCCTATAGACGCTGCCATCTTGGACATGGCAGTACAATCTGCATAAAAATATGCAGTATCAGTCACCTTTGCGGGACATGCGTCGCTTGGATTATGCGCACACCAATCACCAAGACCGAAGTTTGCAATATAATCGTCAGACATGCGCTCAAAATAGTCCATATACAGCTCAAATCTGTCCCACAGCTCCTCGATTATGGACGTATCACCGGTATTTCTGTAAATATACCATGGGATAAGAATAAATGCACTGTCCCATGCAGGACCGCTTCCCCAATTATATCCCCAGTTTGATGTAGGAACAATTCCCGGGAGCTGACCGTTCGGCCTTTGACAATCTTTAAAATCTCTGAGCCATTTCCTGTAAGCCTCAACCATGTCAAAATTCATTAACGCCTGCTCTGCGGACAAAAGGGCATCTCCGGTCCAGCCGTTTTGCTCTCTGTGAGGACAATCCGTGGGGATTCCCATATAATTTGACAGCGTTGCCTGAAGAGAAGCTTTATGGATTTTGCTAAGCAGTTCGTTTTCAAAGGTAATTGTGCCGACTGTTTTAAGGTCGGTATGTATAAACTCAGCCGTGATCTCAAAATCCTCAGGAGCGTTTTCGACCTTGATATATCTGAAGCCGTAATAAACAAAATCAGAAGCGTATTCGTCCTTGCCGCCGCTGCAGAGTATTCTTTCTTCATGCCTGAGAGGTGTGTTTTCCTGGTCAAGGAACTGATTTGTGCTGTTGGTATCCAGATCTCCGTTTTTATCGATGCTCTCTGCATATTTGAGAATTATCTCATGGCCGGATTCGCCGCTGAAGCGAATTCTTGCTCTGCCGCTCATGTTGACCCCAAAGTCGTATATCCCTCTGCTGTATTTTACAGGAGAAAAAATTTCGCATACTCTGCACGCAGGCATATTCGTTGGCTCAAGTATGCCTCCGGGTTCATGTGTCTTACAAGCAAAATTCCATTCGCTGTCATCGTAATTTGCAGTATCACAACCTGTTTTCTGAAGTCGAGCATCATATACGGCACCGATTCTTGACATATTATAGGTATAGGCGCCGTCTGATGTTTTCCAGGTCCGGTCGGTTTCAAGGATGAAGCTGTCATCATCCTCTGAAGTCACAACAAGCTTTGCTGCGAGCTTTGGCTGCGCTCTCCAGCTTTGCGCAAGGTCATTCCATGTTGTCATAGGATTGTTATACATTCCGTTACCCACATGAACGCATATCGCATTTTTACCGCGCACTATAAGATTTGTAACGTCATAGGTCTGGTATAATACTCTTGTATCGTATTTCGTAAAAGGGGTAGTATATACATCTTCCGTTATATTGTTCCCGTTGATATGGCACACGCCAATTCCCAAAGCGCATATATACAGTGTTGCTTTCTTCGGTGTTCCTTTTATATCGAACGTCTTTCTGAAATAGTAACTTCCGTCGTGCTTTTTTGAAGAAGAAATCCACGAAACATTTCTCAGCATAATAACCTCCAAATTGTCGATAATCCCGTATTGATTCAAGGGAAGGGGCTACTTGTATTATAAAAGCATTTTGGGATACTGTCAAGTGATTTCGCGAAATCCGAACCGCCGAGCGCGTGATTTTGACAGATGTGTGCGATTGGGATAAAACTCGGCGCTGTCAGGCATAGGTGTCGGCAAGGACGGGTATCTTGCGAGACTCGCAATGAAAATGCAGATGTACACTAAATAATTCCATCTGATATCGATGAAATATCCTCTGATGCACCAATGCAAATAGGTATTGACAGAAATGGCATAGTGTGATATAATTATACCAATAAATGATATTAAAGGAACCAGCTGACTGCAGAGACGTTGGTTCCTTTATGCTTTTTGAGGAAATGTTTTATGGTTATGGTTAGAAACAAGAAAGTCGCGTTATCTACAACTCAAATAATATTACTCAGCTTCCTTGTGACGATCCTGCTCGGAAGCGCTCTGTTGGCATTGCCGATCAGTTCTGCGAGCGGTGAAGCTGTGCCGTACCTTGATGCACTCTTCACGGCAACCACCTCCACCTGCGTGACAGGGCTTGTTACGCTTCCTACCGTTTCTGCGTGGAGTGCGTTCGGGCAGATTGTTATACTGCTTCTGATACAGATCGGCGGACTTGGTATCATCACCATAATGTCGGGTTTAATGCTTCTCTTAAACAGAAAAATGGGTATTGGTGACAGGCTGCTGATTCAAGACGCTTTCAACTTGAATACGATGTCGGGACTTGCAAAATTCGTTAAAAACGTTCTGTTCGGCACGTTGATAATTGAAGGAATCGGTGCGCTGCTTTATATGTTCGTTTTCATTCCCGAGTTTGGTGCAAAAGGAATATGGATATCGGTATTCAATTCCATATCCGCATTTTGCAACGCCGGAATCGATATTATCGGCGAAAACAGCCTTTGTAATTACGCTGCTGATCCGCTGATAAATATTGTAACCTCCGCACTCATTATTCTCGGGGGACTTGGCTATATAGTATGGTGGGACGTGCTTCACGTAATCAAAAACAGCACACACAAAAACAGAAAAATATTCAGGCATCTGACACTACACAGTAAAATAGCCATTACCGCAACGCTTGGGCTGATCCTCGTCGGTGGAATTTTAATATTTATTTTCGAGTATGCCAATCCTTTGACCATTGGAGATATGTCCGTGCTTGAAAAAATTCAGGTATCTCTGTTCCAATCAGTCACGACGAGAACCGCAGGCTTTGCTTCTGTTCCTCAGGAAAATCTGACAAATGCATCATCGGTCGTGTCGATACTGTTGATGTTGATTGGAGGCTCTCCTGTCGGAACAGCGGGAGGAATGAAAACTGTCACGATTGCGGTTTTGTTCTGTTCGGCGTTCGCAACGATACGCAATAAAAACGGTGCAACTCTGTTTGGACGTCGCATATCCGAGGACTCGGTCAAAAAGGCTGTCGCCGTGGTCGTCACATTTGTTACGATCTGCGCTGCTTCCACCATTCTTTTAATGGCGACGAGTAATGCTTTTGCACTTGACGTGGTTTATGAAGCCGTCAGTGCAACGGCAACGGTCGGTCTGTCACGGAATTTGACGGCAAGCTTGAATGTTTTTGGGAAAATCATTATTATCATCACAATGTATTTTGGCAGAGTAGGCCCGATATCGTTAGCGGTCGCTCTTGGAAGCAAGAACGAAAGTCAGAACGTCATATCCGAGCCAACAGAAGAAATCAGTATAGGTTAAAGGAGAAGGGTTATGCAAAAGAAGAAAACATATGCGGTCTTTGGACTTGGAAGATATGGTATAGCCGTTGCAAGAGAGCTTGTGGAAAATGGCATGGAGGTTATTGCGGTTGATACAGAGCAAAAAATCGTCAATGATGCTGCGGCATATTTGCCTGTTTGCAAGTGTGCCGATGTTACGGACGCGGAGGTTATATCTCGACTTGGAATAGGCAGTATTGATACTGTAATCGTCTGTATGGCAAGCAACCTTGAAGCGAGCGTAATGGCGGTTACCTTATGTAAAGAGGCAGGTGTTAAGACGGTTATCGCTAAATGTGCAAATGAGATGCAGCAAAGAATTTTGTTTCGTGTCGGCGCGGATCAGGTTGTTTTCCCCGAAAACGAATCGGGAATTCGCCTTGCCAAGAATTTGCTAAGCTCCGGATTTATCGATATGATCTCCTTGTCAAAGGACGTATCGATGGTTGAGATTGATGTAAAGAACGAATGGATCGGGAAAAATCTGATTGAGCTTAACCTAAGAAGAAAATACGGCTTCAACATTGTTGCCGTAAAAAAGGGTGATAAAGTTAACGTAAACATCAACCCCGAACAGGTTCTTGATGCGGAAACCACGCTGATCGTTATTGCGAATACCGCGAAGCTCGAAAAGTTGAAATAAAGAGGATTTTATGGGCTTTTGGATTTATATGTTCATTATGGATTTGCTCATACCCATAGTTATGCTACTGTTCGGCAGGGCGTTTCTCAAAAAAGCTCCGAAAGAAATCAATTATGTTTTCGGATATCGCACATCAAGATCAATGAAAAACAGAGATACATGGGAATTTGCACATCGCTACTGTGGGCGTATATGGTGGATTATCGGCGTAACTCTTATTCCAATTGTTATTGCTACAATGCTATGCTTTATTGGAGCAGACAATAACACCGTGGGATATGTTGGCGTGGCAATATTGATGCTTCCGCTTTTATTTATAATACTTTCGATTGTTCTAACAGAGCGTGCCTTGAAAAATGCTTTTGATCACAACGGAAATCCCTTTTTGGAAAGCAAAACAATTGGAACAATTCTTTCTGTCAAGAAACAATGGTGGCTGAAGGTCAACACAAAGCCCATTAGAAAACACGCGCTTGACGGAGCGACCTTTCCGCATATCGTTACGGTGAAATATACGGTGGACGGAAACGAGTTCATACGAAAGAAATGGCTCAAAGCGTGTGTTACCCCTCCGAGCGTGAATGGACAGGTTGAGGTGGTTTATCGTGAGGATAAGCCTGACAAGTTCAGATTGGAGTTTTAATTATAACAGCCCTCGCTAAAATGAAGCGAGGGCTGATTTTATATATGAAATACTGTTACCTGGCGATCAATTCAAGGATCTGCCGTATATTCTTTTTCCCGAAGGAAACATTTTGGTCATTGATCACGATGCACGGCACACTCATTACATTATAACGCTTTTTCAATTCCTCAAAATGATGGAAGTCATAGATTTCCGCCGTCACATTTTGGTTTTTGGCTGCAATATGCTGTGCGGCTGCGACAGTATCGGGGCACATGGTGCATGACAGAGATACAAGCACCTTGATGTTTGTGGGGACTTTGATGTTTTCGATCAATTTCTTTGTTTCTTCATCGATTGCCTGCCCGGGACCTGCCGCATTATAGATGCCCAAAATAAAGGATGTGAATTCATGCCCACCGGGAACACCGTGAAATGCGAGTCCCGTTTCTGTTCCGCTGTCAAGGCAAACCCTGACGCAAGGAGCGATATCGGAAGATGCATTTCGATCCGATACCTTGACCGTCAGCTTTTCCGAAAGTGAGGCAAGTGTTTCCATATAGTTTTCAAGCTCTCTTGAAACCGGACGCTCGTCAAGGTAAAGCGTTAAGGTAACGTTTTGCTGCATCTTTTCAAATACTGAGCTAAGCTGGGCCTTCATTTCGGATGAAAATAATTCTCCCGATTCCTCTCCCTGTTCGCTGTGGATCTCATTTGTCTGCGACTGAAAACCCTTTGCAATGGGCGGAGTTGCTGAAATACCTGTTCTTCGTTGTACGGCGGCTACATATTTTTCAAGCTCTGTTGCAGCCAGCGCTCCATCTCCCGTAGCGGTTACTACTTGGCGCAAGGGCTTGATGCAAACATCTCCGGCGGCATATACACCCTCGATATTTGTTCTTTGCTCAGAATCGGTTATGATATATCCTCCGTCATTTAGTTCCACAACACCGCTTACAAGATCGGTAGCCGGAGCATATCCGACAAAAACGAACACGCCGAAGGTATCGCCGTTTTGCGCGTTATATTCGGTGATCTCTCCTGTTTTCGTGTTTTTGTAGCGAATATAATCAAGCCCATTGTCGCCCGATACCTCCTCCACCACCGTGTTTGTAAGGATCGTAATTTTCTTATGCTTTTTCGCGGGCTCAGCAACTGCTGCAGCACAAGTGAAATCATCTTCACGGATCAGAATCGTCACGTGTTTTGCGAATTTTGTGAGGAATATACTTTCCTCGGCGGCGGCGAATCCGCCTCCCACAACGAAAATTTCCTTCCCCGTAAAGAATTCTCCGTCGCAGGTTGCGCAGTAAGCCACACCACGTCCCTTGTGCTCTATCTCTCCCTTGAATCCTACCGTTCTCGGATGTGCTCCCGTGGCGAGAAGAATGCCCAGACAGTAATAATCCCCTTTGTCTGTGGTAATCGTCTTAACGTCACCGTTAAGATCAAGGCTTTTTGCCTCGGCAAATAAAAATTCCGCACCAAAGGCATCGGCCTGACGCTGCATTGTTTCGGTTATCTCTTTACCGCTTGCTTTGCCGATACCCGGATAATTGACGACTTCATGGGTAATGGTGATCTGACCGCCGAATTGTTCCTTTTCAAGTACAAGCACCCGATATTTAGCACGCGCCAGATAGAGCGCGGCGGTTAGTCCGGCAGGACCGCCGCCGATTACTATGACATCGTAAAGCTTGCTCTCGTCGTATTTTTTCGTATTTTCCATCAGAGCTGGCCTACAAGATCAAGGCTGGGCTTTAAGGTTTCCTCGCCGGGCTTCCAATTTGCGGGACAAACCTGATCGCCGTGAGCGTGTACGAACTGGCACGCCTGCACCTTGCGGAAAAGCTCCTCCGCATTTCTTCCAACGTTACCCGCCGTGACTTCATATCCTACAATCTTTCCGTCAGGATTGATAATAAAAGTGCCTCGCTCGGCAAGACCGTCAGTTTCGATCAATACGCCGAAATCTCTTGAGATCGCATGCGTAGGATCGGCAAGCATGGGATAATTGATCTTTTTGATTCGTTCCGATGCATCGTGCCATGCTTTATGCACAAAATGCGTATCGGTGGATACCGAATAGATCTCACAGCCTACGTTTCTGAATTCTTCATATTTTTCCGCAAGATCCTCAAGCTCCGTGGGACACACGAAGGTAAAATCCGCAGGGTAGAAAAAGAACACGCTCCATTTGCCGAGGATATCCTCCTTTGAAACAAATTTGAAATTGTTTTCATGGAAGGCATAGGTTTTGAAGTCCGCAACTTCTTTGTTGATCATTGACATAATAAAATCTCCTTCTTTTTGCTTGTCAATATAAATTATGCCCTGATTTCCACAAATAATGCAGAGAAAAATGGATATAATAAAAGCAGCAATTACAGAGGAGCAGCTTGTTGAAAAAAGATACGAGGTCGTATATTGCTTGTGCTGACGGAAAAAGCACGACAATGCGCATATACCTATTATCAGGATGAAAATGACATATAGACGAGCTATTGTGAAGGAAAACGGTAGATTTATTCATAAATAGATGTTACAATATTAATAATAAAGTAAGGACGAAGGACTTATAAATAACGAATACGAAAGGAGTAATCAATGATCAATTATTCGGAAATTACACCATACATTAGAGAACTTGCAGATCTTTCGGATACAAATAATCACATCATACCCGAAATGTACTCACAGCACGATGTTAAGCGCGGTTTGCGTGATATTAACGGAAACGGCGTTGTCGCAGGACTTACCGAGGTGTCTAACATCAAAGCGAAGGACAAGGATGAACAAGGAAATGTGATTCCTTGCGAGGGACAGCTCTATTACAGAGGCATAAATGTGCGAAATATTGTCAAGGGCTTTGTAGCAGACAATCGCCCCGGATTTGAGGAAACTGTATATTTGCTTTTGTTCTCCAAGCTTCCGAACAAAGATGAGCTTGATCGTTTTTGCGAGCAGCTTTCGGTCTATCGCTCCTTGCCGCCGTCTTTCGTGCGTGATATGATCCTCAAAGCACCCGGAAAAGATATGATGAACATTCTGTCAAGAAGCGTACTTGCACTCTATGCCTACGACGATAATCCCGATGATATATCTACCGCTAATGTTTTGCGCCAATGCTTACAGCTTATTGCTGAATTTCCGCTTCTCGCAGTATACGGCTATCAATCATTTCAGCATTATCACAACGGTCAAAGCTTGTTCATCCATTATCCTAAAAAGGAGTTGAATACGGCAGAAAATCTGCTTTACATACTCCGTGAGGATGGACAGTACACACCTCTTGAAGCAGAGCTTCTTGATCTTGCGCTTGTTCTTCACGCAGAGCATGGTGGAGGCAATAATTCAACATTCACAACGCATGTGGTAACATCCTCGGGAACAGATACCTATTCTGCAATCTCCGCAGCACTGGGCTCGCTCAAAGGCCCCCGTCACGGCGGCGCAAATATTAAGGTAATGCAGATGTTCGATGATATGAAGGCGAGCATTAATACCAAGGATAAGGACGCTATTAAGGATTACCTTGTAAGACTTCTCAACAAGCAAGCATTTGATAACGCAGGTCTTATTTACGGTATGGGACACGCAGTGTATTCGCTGTCCGATCCGAGAGCAGATATTCTTCGCTATTATGCCGAACAGCTATCGATCGAAAAAGGACTTCACGATGAATTTGAGCTATATCAAACCGTCGAAAAGATGGCTCCTGATATTATTGCAGAGAAGCGCAAGATGTATAAGGGCGTCAGCGCAAACGTAGACTTTTATTCCGGTATGGTCTATAAAATGCTGGGACTCCCTTATGAGCTGTTCACTCCCATTTTCGCCATAGCAAGAATTGCAGGTTGGAGTGCGCACCGCATGGAAGAAATACAAAACGCAGGTAAGATCATCCGCCCTGCTTATATTAACGTGAAGGAAGAAACAGAATATGTGTCCTTGAAGGATAGATAAGAATATCCCTCGCTAAAATGATATGCACCCCAAAGGTAAGACACTTTTGGAGGTGCATATTTTTGTGTCAAAAAGATATATTAGAAATCTAAAATGCCAATAAGGTATAGATAAGGTTACAGAAAAATTTGTGCTGCTTTGAGGGCGAAAGGTTATAGAATTAATCATATAACAGTTCTAATGTCGATGTAATTCCTTAACTTGGGTGGCAAAGAAAATAAAAAGGGAGTTTCTCGATGTCGATGCCTCAATGCCTCGCCTCGGGTGCAAAACAAAAAGGAACGGATGAACTAATATACAGATCAGTCCTCGCAAAGACGCAGAGCAAGCTGATGCCGAAGCTGAATACGCTCAAAGAAACCTACGCCTAAGTGAAGCTGACCGAGGCAAACTTCTACTGCAAGTTGAAAAAGTAGTAAAACTTCAACCGTACATTTATTGATTATATTGAAGTTGTCTGCTATAATTTAAGTAATCGAACATGTGGAGGTTAGAGATATGCTGAATAGTAAAAAAATTGGTAATTATATAATGGAACGACGAAGAGAGCTTGGAATGACCCAACAACAGTTAGCTGATAAGCTTCATGTTACATTCCAAGCTGTCTCAAAATGGGAAAACGGCACAACGTACCCCAACATTGAGATATTGTACGAGTTGGCAATTGTTCTTGATATAACAACTGACGAAATACTTTTAGGAGAAAAAAAGAACACGGACGGATTGTCCTACAGCCAAGCCGGTGTAGATATTACATATACTGATACCATAAAAAAAGAAATGTCAAAACATCTCGAAACGAGAGATAGACGTGTTCTGAACGGATTAGGTCCGTTTGCTTCATTGTATGATATCAGTTTCCCATCCATAAAAGAACCCGTGCTTGTTTTGAAATCGGAAGAACCAGGTTCAAAACAGAAGCTTGCCATGGAGTACGGTTATACCGAATCGATCTGTCATGATATGATCAACCATCTTGTTAACGACATCATAGTTATGGGAGCAATGCCTTTGGCGGTTTTGGATACTATTGTCTGCGGAAATGCAGAAAAGGATACAGTTATCAGCTTAATTAAAGGTATATCAGATGCCTGCGCAGATAATGAATGTTCTTTAGTTGGGGGTGAAACTTCGATTCAGCCGTCTGTGGTAGAGTCGGGTGTATATGTGTTGACTTCCAGTATTGCTGGGATTGTGGAAAAATCGAAGGTTATTGATGGTTCTAAAATTAAAGAGGGAGATGCTGTTTTAGCGCTTACTTCCAATGGACTGCATACTAACGGATATTCATTAGTGCGGTTATTAATTGATAAAATGCCGCAGATCAAATTGAATAAAATCGATGGCGTTACGTTTATTGAACAAATCATGAAGCCGCATACCCCATATTATAAAGCAATAAAGGATCTTTTGGGTACCGAAGTGGTGCACGGAATGGCACATATTACCGGCGGTGGAATAAAAGGCAATCTGTGCCGGGTGATCCCGGACGGTTTGGGCGCGATAATTGATTTATCAAAGCTTCGTGTACTGAATATATTTAAGTATATTCGTAAAGTAGGAAATATCAGTGAGGCAGAAATGCTCCAAACTTTTAACTGTGGTGTTGGCTTTAATATCGTTGTAAGCCAAGAACACAAAGACTGTGTAATACGTCATATTTCAAAATATTATGATTGCTACGAAATAGGGCGTATTGAAAAGTCAGAGACAAAGATTTGTTTTCAAAACAAAATCAATTGGCTATAGTAGCATCGTCTTTTCTAAATAATTTGCAACACCGTCCTGGTCGTTACTGTCAGTAATGTGATCTGCAACGGCTTTCACTTCGTCAATAGCATTAGAAACCGCAACAGCCGTTCCGGCAAGCTTTAGCATTCCCAAATCGTTAATATCATCACCGAAAGCAATAATATCAGACAAATCAATGCCCAAATGATTCACAAGTATTTGCAACGCAGTTCCTTTATCGGAGCCTTGGGCCGCAAAGCGACGCCATTTTTCACCCGTAAAGCTGATGAGTGTACAATCTGGGCAAGCACGTATGATCTCCTCGCCCCACGCATCGTTTTCAAGCTCCGACGTTATTTTATATGCAGGAGTATTGAAATTTTTAAAGTCCGAATAGGTAAATGCGGCACGCCGATCTGGATCATTCGGGACAAAATTACAATAATATCCTTCGTCACATTCCGCCGTAATTAAGCCCTTATTGCTTGTAAACTGATGGCACATCTCGACAATGGTTGCAACTTCTTTGTCCTTTATCAGATTTCTATATATTATTTCACCTCTGACATTGATGGTAGCACCACCGTTGGAAATTATAATGTCGGGTTTGATTGATTCAATGAATCGAGCCATAGCGTTTTCAGCACGAGCGGTTGCAAATGCTATTAAATGTCCTTGCTCACGGCACTTTTCAAATACGTTAATGGTATAATCTGAAATACTTTTGTCGCTCCGCAAAAGCGTGTTGTCAAGATCAGCAATAATTAGCTTTATATAAATTCCTTCTTTCATTTTTCTATTAAAGTTAGGGTACTCAAATTAAACAAATAATCCGAACGCTTCTTCAAGCAAGAGAATGTTCGGATTATTTTCGTTTTGTTCGGAGTGAGGTGATTCTCATCACCCTACGCGCAATCGCTGGCGCGATAGCGCGACGAGAATCGCTTCGCGATTTTGTGCGGTGTGAAGCCAACATTGCCCCCCGCGGCGATTCTCGAAGTCGATGCCTCAATACCTCGCCTCGGGTGCAAAACAAAAAGGAACGGATGAACCGTTCCTTTTTGTTTTGGTCGGAGTGAGGTGATTCGAACACCCGAAGGCCCTCCACCGTCGCATGGTCGCCTCGCGCGCGAAGCACAGCTTCGCTTCCGATGCTCCCTGCGCCTGGCAGTTTCGGCGGCGCGAAAACAGCCCACTGGGCTGTTTTCGCTTGCCTACCCTTGGTCCCGAATTGGTTTGTGCCGCAAAAAAGTTGCGCGTCCGAGCCGTCTGGCTCAAAAGCAAAAAAATAACGGACGGCAAGCCGTCCTTTGTTTTTTTGGTCGCCCACATGCAACTTTATCCGAACACAGAATGTCCGTGAAGAGCACGGTTTTTGAGCCGTAACCGAAGTTTAATGTAAGTAAAAATCGGTCATTGTATAGAAAAACTGTATTGACGAAAACATCGATAAGTTGTCTGCGTTCCTCAAGGCGCGTAAGATCAAAGTTTCGCATATAGCGGAACCAAGCCCAAAGCTCATCCTCGGTTCGCAAGGGGCGCTTCATATTTTCGATCAACATCTTGTCTTCCAATTCGCGCTTGGTAACCTCCAACGTCTCAAGGCGCTGCTTGGTGGACGGTGTGATAATTCCTTGCTCGATAGCCGCTATTAGATTGTCAATAGAGCGTTGTGTGTCGGAAAGATTCTTTTCAAGATATGGAATAACCGTGTTTTCTTGTTGCTGATACTCCAAATATTTGTGCACCACATCTCCTATGAAAACATCATCATGGAGAACCGTCTTGACTTGGTCAAGTACCGCATCTTCGATCCACTTTTTCTTAACGGGCTTGCGATTGCATCCCGTTTTCTTTTTCGCACTGGAGCTTTTGTAATAATGGTACGTCGCTCCACTTTGACTCGTCC
>JAZNMQ010000043.1:0-8498 GCA_045579745.1 Candidatus Flemingiibacterium sp.
CTTGGAAGCGCCTTCCTTAAGAGTCTTAGGAGCACCCTCAACGAGGTCCTTAGCGTCCTTAAGTCCGAGACCTGTGAGCTCACGAACAACCTTGATAACTTCGAGCTTCTTAGCGCCTGCAGCGGTAAGAACAACGTCGAATTCAGTCTTCTCTTCTGCAGCGGGAGCAGCAGCAGCAGCGCCGCCTGCAACAGCAACGGGAGCAGCGGATACGCCGAACTCCTCTTCGAGAGCCTTTACGAGGTCAGCGAGTTCGAGAATTGTAAGAGCTTTAATTTCTTCTAAGATAGCAGTAGTCTTTTCGGTAGCCATTTTAAAATACCTCCTGAATTATAAATAAATTAAATGTAGATGCGGCACAAACGAATTATGCCTCTGCGGGAGCTTCTGCTCCGCCGTTTTCCTTGTCGATCTTTGCCTGAAGAACATATGCAAGACCGTAAAGGGGTTTCTGAATAGAACCGAGCAATTTGCCAACCAAGATGGGCTTGGGGGGAATTGCTGCAAGCTCTTCTACGCCTGCCTTGTCGAGAACGTTTCCGTCAACGAAGCCGCCCTTAAGCTCAAAGCTCTCGATCTTGTCAGCGTACTTTTTGAGAATGGTTGCGGGAGCGACCGGATCTTCGGTAGCAATCGCGATAGCGGTCATGCCCTCAAGAACGCTCTTGAGTTCGCCGTAACCTGCATTCTCACAAGCTCTGCCTGTAAGTGTGTTCTTAACGACGGTGTACTCAACGCCGGCTTTGCGAAGCTCTGCGCGAAGTGCAGTATCATCAATAACTGTGATTCCGGAGTAGTTTACGATAACGCCAGAAGTAGCAGCCTTGATCTTGTCGGTAAGTTCAGCAACCTGTGCTTGCTTTTGAGATAAAATCTTCTCACTTGCCATGAAACCTTTCACCTCCTGATGAGATATTCTGTCATAGGGAGATCTTCCGAATAACAGAAAGAAAAAAATCCTTCGTCCAATCCACAGATTCCGACGAGGGACTTCACAAATACATTATAATTACACAAATATATCTTTGAAGCTGTCCTCGGCAGGAAGGCGAACCTTTTACAAACTTGCGTTCAACCTGCGGTCTTTGGATTCAACTCTGTTATTATATCACACAATTTCCTGAATGTCAATAGGTTTAGAAAACTTTTTTGCGGTTTTTTAGAATCTTTTATGAAAATCAGCTGATCTCGATTAATCAGCTGATTTCGACCAAAACGAGCTCCGGGCGGTTGAAAATGCGCGGAATCCATGTGGTGCCTCTTGCAAGCCCGCGGCTGACTATCATTGTTGTGCCGTCATTTTCGTATAACCCTCCCGCATATTCGGGAAACAGTCCCTGATGCGGTGCGTATAATCCGTTAAGCAAATACGGGATGCGCCATTGACCTCCGTGGGCGTGGCCGCAAAGCACAACATCAAATCCAAGCTCACAGTAACGAGGGAAGTACTCGGGACGATGCGAAAGCAGGATCGAAAAGCCTCCCTGCGCCGCATCCGATGCAACTGCCTCAAGCTGTCTGTTAAAGCGTTCAGGGTCAGCGTTTTTGTTTATCATTGCGGCTACGGATTCGTCCTTTGTGGCAGCTCTGCCTTGCAATGAAGCTATTCTATCGTCAACTCCGCAGAGAATAAGCTCCTCGCCGTTGATCTCAAGCGTCACGCTTTCGCCCGAAAGACGGGTGATTCCGTATTTCTGTATCGACGCCATACGGTTGTCAAAATCGGTAGTGATCAGCGGATCATCGGTTTTCTCGTAGTATTCGTGGTTGCCCGTAACGTAGTAGCATGGGTAGAGCTTCGTTATTGCTGACAGAAATTCCTCGGCTCCGTCAACGGGCAGATTTTCGTCAAAAATATCTCCACCAAGCAAAACCGCGTCGGGCTTTAATTCTACTATGGCGTCTATAAGCTCGCTCTGTCCCTCTCCGTATCGGCAGGAATGAAGGTCGGTGACGAGCGCAAATCTGATCGGCGTGGTTATTTCCTCAGCGTCGATCTTATACGTTTTTATTGAAAGGCGCATATCGGTCGAAATGATCGCGAGAGCCATCACACAAACGGTTATCAACGCGCAGACGATATATTTTCCCTTGGCTTTAATAAAGCTGTTTTTCATGTTTATGCGTACTCCGAATTTTATTTGATGCTTCAAGCTTTGAGGCGAAATTTATCTTGTTTAGCATAATGCTCTTATGTGCGTTCTATCAGACGGAATTTTGCTATAAAAAGTTCCGAAAGTATTATTTTATCTGTGTAATTGTTGACAATGCGCTTGAATTATTGTATAATTAATAAGATATTATTCAATAAATATTGAAGATTTTACGAAAGGACAATCAAGATGAACACGAAAACCAAAAACCTGCTTGCGTTTCTCCTTGCGCTTGCACTTATCGTCGGAATCGCATGTGTTGCCGTATTCGGTATCGGCGATTTTCTTCCGGGCGTATTCACTGAGGGCGCAATTAACAAGGGCCTTGACCTTGTCGGAGGCTCTTATATCGTATATGAGGCAGATGTCGAGGGAACACCCGACGACCTCGCCGAAAATATGAATGCAGTTATGCAGATGATGCGCAGCCGCCTCGACACTCTCGGATACACCGAGGGTACCGTAACTCTGTCGGGCGACCGCCGCGTTGTTATCGAAATTCCTAACATTTCCGACCCCGAGGAGGCTGTTCAGAAGCTCGGCTCGACTGCTGTGCTCAAGTTCGTTGACTATGAGGGAAATGTGGTCCTTGAAGGACGCGACATCGAATATGCGCGCGCTTCATACGGAGATACGGGAAACGGTATTCCGGTGTATTACATTTCACTAAAGCTCACCGACAGTGCGGTTAAAGCCTTTGCAGACGCTACTGAAAGGGTTGCGGCTCTCGGCTCACCCAATAACTATATCGCAATTACGCTTGACGGAGAGGAGCTCGTTCGCCCCTTCTGTAATGAAAGACTCACAATGAGCGACATCATGATCACGGGCAACTATGACCAAGAGTCCTCAAAATGGCTTGCAGGCATTATTACGGCAGGTCAGCTCCCGTTCGCACTCAAGGAGATTCAGCTTTCCTCTGTCGGACCGACTCTCGGTGAGCGCGCGCTTTCGACAAGCCTTGTTGCAGGCGGTGTCGGTATTTTACTCGTTATGATATTCATGATCGTAATGTATCGCATGCCGGGCGTTATCGCATCGGTTGCGCTTGTTGCGTACATCGCGCTTACGGGAATTATTCTCGTTAGGTTTAAAATCAACCTCTCGCTACCGGGTATTGCCGGAATAATCCTCTCGATCGGTATGGCGGTTGACGCTAACGTCGTTATTTTTGAGCGAATCAAAGAGGAGCTCCGAAACGGAAAATCTACGGGTGCCGCAGTAAAAGCAGGCTTCTCCCGTGCATTTACGGCAGTATTCGACTCGAATATCACAACGCTTATTGCTTCGGGCGTTTTGTGGTATTTTGGAACGGGAACAGTTCAGGGCTTCGCAATTACGCTCTTCATCGGTGTCATTCTCTCGATGTTCTCGGCTATCGTTATTACAAGATTCCTTTTAAACCGACTCGTCGGTATGCGTGTTAACAATCCTCGCCTTTACGGTGTAAAGCCGAGCTCGATTTCCAACAGGACGTTCCGCGTTGACACAAGCGAGGGAGGTGCAAACTAATGAAAAATTTTGATTTTGTCAAAAACCGTAAAATATTCTTTATAATCACAGCTGTAGCCGTAGTGCTCGGCATAGTAAGCTTTATAATCCGCGGCTTCAACCTCGATACCGACTTTATAGGCGGTACGAACATGACTATCCGAATCCATGAAGCTCAGACCGTGACAAACGCCCAGCTTGATGAAATACGCGATATCGTCGAGCCGATAATCGGCGACAAGGTTTCAAGCCTTCAGAAAACGGGCGACGGAAACGAGGTCATGATCAAAACCCGTGAGATCGATTCCGAAATCCGCGAGGCTGTTTTCGCAGCACTTGCTGAAAAATATTCTCTCACAGAGGATGCGCTTCTCAATACCTCAAATGTCGGTGCGGCAATGAGCTCAGACCTTCGCCGCTCAGCGGTCACATCAACTCTTATCGCAGTTGTACTGATGCTCGTGTATATTGCGATCCGCTTCCGCTTTACATCGGCTCTTGCGGCTGTAATATGCCTTGTTCACGACCTGTTTATTATGCTTGTGGCTTATTCGCTGCTCCAGATTCCGATGCAGTCCACAATGATTGCCGCACTGCTGACCATTCTCGGTTATTCTATCAACGCGACAATTATTATCTTCGACCACATCCGCGAATCCCGCAAGCTTAATGATGGCACAAACGAGCAGATCGTAAATAACAGCATTCGCGCAACCGTCACCCGTTCTGTTAATACAACGATCACAACTCTTTTCACCATCGGCATGATCTACATTGTCGGTGTTGATTCGATAAAAACTTTCGCGCTTCCGCTTATCGTCGGAATCGTTGCGGGACTTTATTCGTCCGTATGCCTTGCCGCAAATGTATGGCTCGTGCTTGAAAATGCGCTCGGCAAAAAGAAGAAATAATGGCAGATTGGCTTGAAAGGGAACGCTTGCTGCTTGGCGATGAAAGGGTCGAGAGGCTTCGGAATTCGAGAGTTCTGCTTTTCGGAGTCGGAGGCGTTGGCAGCTATACGCTCGAGGCGCTGACACGCGCAGGCGTGGGAGCGATCGCGATAGTAGATAACGATACCGTTTCGACCTCGAACATCAACCGACAGCTTATCGCTGATGTAACGACCGTCGGACGGCTCAAAACTGAGGTCGCCGAGGAGCGATGCAAGCGAATCAATCCCGAAATTGAAATCATCAGATACGATCTGTTCGCAGATGAGGCAAATATCCCCGAAATCATTGATAAAACCTCGCCCGATTATATCGTTGACGCCATTGATACCGTTCGTTCTAAGCTTGCGATAATCAGGGAAGCAAGGATTCGCGAAATCAAAGTCGTTTCCTCAATGGGAACCGGCGCAAAGCTCGATCCGACGCGTTTTCGTATAACGGATATTTCGAAAACGCACACATGCCCTCTTGCAAAGGTCATGCGCGTCAAGCTTCGTGAGCTTGGCATAAACCACCTGGATGTGCTCTTTTCCGACGAGCAGCCAATTAAGGCGGTCGAGACTCTGAAAACCGATAACACAACCCGTCATGCACCGGGATCGGTATCCTTTGTTCCATCGGCTGCAGGACTTATCATTGCATCGCATGTTATAGCGAATATTTAACCTGCAGGCTACAGCATCCCATCCGCATCAGCAAAAACGAAAGGAAACAGCAGACATGAAATATAAAGCAAGTGTAATTATTGCGGGGCTTATCCTTGTTGCACTTTCCATGACATTCCTGATCGGCTATAAGCCCGTTGAGGTGTCAGAGCTTGAAAACCGCAGAATGACGACCTTTGATATGATCTTTTCGCCCGAAACCAATCCGCAGAGTGAGATCTACAACGCTGAAAAAAGTCACACAGACCGCTTTGAGGATGCGCTTAAGGATCAGATCGCCATTCGCGATACCGTCGTAACGTTCTATTCGACGCTTGAGGGAAGATTCGCGAATATCTATAATCGCGCGTTCCTCGCACTGAGAGGCTTGTCATCGAATCTTAATAATAATAATAATGAGGATGACCCGACTACGGATACAGCCGATACTGAGGAGCCGATTGTAGAGGTCGAGCCCGATTATGATACCTATCCGCTTTACGGCTTCCAGCGTCTTGAGCTTCCAAAGAAGCAGGATTACACCCTTTTGAGCCTCGGTCAGGAATTCTACCGCATAAACGACACCGATTATGTCGGCAAGGCTCCGATAACACAGGAGCTTGTTTATGAGGATGAGGGAGCGCTCGATCTGTCGATCACTCACCTCAAGATGCTTCATTTCAAGTATCCCGATATTAAAATGTACACCTACTTTGTAAGACAGGCGTGCGATACTCCTTGGTTTGACGATTTTCTCGGAACGCCTTCGTATGACAGATTCGAGTTCGTAACCCGATATCTTCCTGAGTACATAAAGTATGATCAGTTCATATTCAACGATTTCGAGGAATACAAGGAGGTTGCGTTTGCGAGCGACCACCATTGGAATTACAACGGAACCCGTCGCGGTTACGAGGATATCTATGCGATGATGGCTGAGGATTTAAACCTTTCGCCCATCAAGGAGCCGATTAAAACATGGAATTTCAGCGAGCTCTTTGGCGTGAAATTCTACGGAAGCTATGCGCAGAAGCTGCTCAGTGCGTATGAGGTCTACGACGATTTTATCGTCCACGAATACGATCTCGGCGAGCGTGATTGCTATGCGATAAATCCCGATAAAACCTCGCAGGAAACTCCCATAAGGCTTGCGCTTTGGGATGAATATAAGGTGGGCAAGATCGATCAAAAGGCATATTATGACCACTATATCAACTTCTACGGCACATCGACCGATCTGAAAAATCCCAAAAAAACCTATGCAGATTCAAATCGCATCTACCGAATCGAAAACAAATCAGACGACGTAGAACACAAGCTTCTGTGGATAGGTGACTCAACTCAGCGATCCATTCGCGACGTTTTAGCAACGCACTTCAAAACTGTTATCTATATCGACTACCGTATTATGAACAAGGTCGAGATTGATAAAATCATCGATAAATATGAAATCGACACGCTTCTTATCGGTTCGCTTCCGCAAAGCTATTGGTACGATAAGTGGCAGTACAAGTTCAAGTTCTCGAAGGACTTCTATAAGTAATCGGAGGGTAGTATGGTATTTTCAAGTTTAACATTTTTACTTGTGTTTTTGCCGCTTTTAATGCTTTGCTATTTCCTCGTTCCAAAGAAGTTCGTTTCTGCGCGCCGATATGTGCTTATGGCGTTTTCGATCTTATTCTATGCGTGCGGTGAACCGATCTATGTATTTGCAATTCTTGCGTGCGTTTTGGTGACGTGGCTTCTTTCGGGCGGCGTGGCGGAAAAGAAGAAGCTTCACTTCTATTTATCGCTTGCGGTAAACCTTATTCCGCTCATTATCTTCAAATATCTGAATTTCATCATTGTAAACCTCAATCTGATCCCGTTCTTGTCGATTCCCGAGGTAAATCTCGTGATGCCGATCGGTATATCGTTCTACACCTTCCAGATGCTGACATATATCATCGACCTCTATCGCGGCGAGGTTAAAAAGCAGAAGAATTTCGGATATCTTGCACTTTACATATTCCTGTTCCCTCAGCTCATCGCAGGTCCTATCGTTCGCTACCTGGATATCGAGGAAGCGATCGGCGAGTGCCGCGAGAATTGGGACAGCATTAAAACGGGCGTCGGCAGATTTGTAAAGGGTCTTGTTAAAAAGGTCATTTTCGCAAATCAGGCAGGCATGATCTTCGAGGCGATAATCAACCTTGAGCCGACTAAGATCAGCACCCCGCTCATGTGGCTTGCAACAATCGCCTATACGATTCAGATCTATTTCGACTTCTCGGGCTACTCGGATATGGCTATAGGTCTTGGAAAGATGTTCGGCTTCGACTTCCATGAAAACTTCAAGCTGCCGTATTCGTCACTTTCGGTTTCCGAATTCTGGCGTCGCTGGCACATCTCAATGAACACCTTCTTCCGCGATTATATCTATATTCCGCTCGGAGGAAGCCGCTGCTCGAAATCGCGTTGGCTTTTCAACACATTCGTTGTCTGGGCGATTACGGGTCTTTGGCACGGTGCGGCATGGAACTTCATTTTATGGGGACTCTACTACGCGGTGCTTCTCGTTATCGAAAAGCTCCTGATCGGCGATTTCCTTAAAAAGATTCCTAAGTTCTTCTCATGGGCATACACGATGTTTATGACAATGATCGGCTGGTCGTTCTTTATGAATGACGCTAACAGCCTGTCTGAGATCTTCATGTACACAGGAAAGCTGTTCGGTATCGGCGAGGTTGCACAGGCGGCTACACTCCGCTCGCTTGAGCTTCAAAGCTGTGTGCCTTACCTCGTTGTTGCGATTATTCTCGCACTCCCGACGAGAAAGCTCTTCACGATGCTCGGTGAGCGCATTAAAAGTATTCAGAACAAGATCGTTCTCAATCTTGCATACGTCGTATCGGATGCAACCTTGGTTCTCGCGATCGCTTTGTGCCTCGTGTTTATAATCGGTGAGAGCTACAACCCGTTCATTTATTTCAGATTCTGATTTCTAAAATGGCGTGTGTATATGTAGCGTCAGCGACTCGGGCGGTTAGCCGCCAGAGGGACGCTCGTATAATCATGCTGCCGAAACGGTAACATCCGTGCATACAAAAATCAAGGAGCTGTTGCACTAAAGTGCACCCGCTCCCATAAAATACAGCTTGTCACCCATTCAGGGTTCCATTTATGTGTGCTTGGCACACATAAACCGCTGTATATGCGATGCATAGCATCGCAATGACGCATTCGCGCCCGGGGCTGACGCAAGTTTTCAACTTGCAACA
>JAZNMQ010000044.1:0-36200 GCA_045579745.1 Candidatus Flemingiibacterium sp.
AAAGCTGATATGATAGATCAGTAACACGGTTGAATCAAGTCAGGCAGCATCACGCTCACCTATGTCGTAGATTTAATTTTACACAAGATATTTCACTTTGCGTGATACAAGGTATTAAGATCAAAGAAAGACTTTGAATCACAAGAATGTCGCATACGCTGACGACATTCTTAATATAAATAATTTTTGGAGGCAAAAAAATGATAGTATTTTCCGGATTTGCAGACGAGGCAGGCGGCGATATTCAATCCCAGATCAAGGCAACCCTTGAGATCGGTTGGAAGAATATTGATTTAAGATTTATTAACGGTAAGAATGCAACGGATATCAGCGACGAGGAGTTTGATAAGGTTGTCGCGGCACTCGAGTCCGCAGGTATATCTGTTCCTTGTTTTGGCAGTGCTGTCGGAAACGCAGGAAAGGATTTCCTTTCTGAAACTGACGTTGCTTATTGCTTTGCAGCGCTTGAGAGAGCATTCCCGAGAATGAAGCGCCTCGGCACAAAGTTTATTCGCGGAATGGCGTTTTCCTATCATAAGGAATTGTCCCTTGAGGAAAACGAAAAGATCATTTTCCCGCTGATGGAGAAGATCGTCAAACGCTGTGAAGAAGAGGGCGTTACGTTCCTTTGCGAAAACTGCGGCGGATACTCAGGAAGAAACTATGAAAATCTCGCACGACTCTCCGCGCACCTTAACTCTGAGAACTTCAAGGTAGTATATGACACGGGCAATCCGATCGGTGAGCTCAATGCAGTAGGTCAGCCCCCCTATGAAAAGCAGAAGAGCTACGATTTCTACCTTGCTATGAAGCCTTATACTACATATATTCACATCAAGGATCAGCTGATCAACGAAGAGGGCAAGTGTGTACGCACATTCCCCGGCGAAGGCGATGCCGATGTTGTTGAGGTCGTGCGTGATCTCATTAAGACGGGCTATTCCGGTTACGTTACCATTGAACCGCATCTGTACAACGGTTACGAGGGCTATGTGGAGTACGGACGCCGCACCATGGCACTTTTCGAGGAAGCATCGAAGTAAAATTTGCGTTTTCGCATTACAAAAGGCAGGGGCTGTTGCAAGTTGAAAACTTGCGGCAGCCGCAGGCGCGAAACTAAATCGTCGGACAGCAAAAGCTCGACACCCGATAATCCGTTTGAGCGCGACGCTATTTCTGAGATAGTTGAGGAAATAAACAATAATCTTACCGATGTTGCTGCTGCGATTGAGGTGGATGTCGATCAGCTTGTCAGTTGGGACAAAGCTGATATGATAGATCAGTAACACGGTTGAATCGAATCCAATAATTAAAGTCTGCCCCTGCCTTTGCCTTGCGCGAGCAGAGGAGATCGCTTCAATGCCCATGCTAAACAATCAATCCAAGGAAGCGATTTTTTAGCAAATATTGGACGGCTATATGGATTGGCATTTCATCAAGGTGCTCTTACCCTATGCCGACTATATGACAACTCAGATCTAAGCTGCGGTCGTAGCAGGTGCGCTGCCGTGGGAAGAGCTCGACATTCTCAACAAATATTACCTGGAGAAAAACGGTTTTCGGAATAAATAGCGATTTCAGATGACAATTAAAAGGCATTCAACACGATGTCGGATAAATAGGAGGCATTTATGCGTTCAATAAAAGATTACGGAGTAAAGGGCGACAGCTATCAGGATGATTATCCTTATTTTCAAGCTGCTTTGGATTCAGATGAGGAGGAACTTTATGTTCCTGCAGGCAAATACAGAATCCACGGTATGCTTGTAATGAAGAGCAACACAAAGCTCATTCTTCATCCCGAGGCATACATAATTCTAGATTCATACACGGGAAGCGAACAATACCCGTTCCTTCTTACGGCGCAAGCTGACAGTACAAATATCACAGTGGATGGAGGTATTTGGGAAGGCAACTGCGCAGAGAATTTCAGACGAACAGATGAGCATCCTTATCGTGGAATCCTGATAAGCTTTACGGATGTATCCGGACTCGTCCTTCGGAACATGACGGTCAGAGACAGTGAGGCATTCCATATACGCCTGAATTTTGTAACAGATTTTACTATTGAGGATATTCTCTTTGAAGATACGCGTCCCGGATATACTCAGGATGGCATCCATATCGGCGGCGGTTGTGAAAGAGGCGTTGTGCGCAGAATTCGTGCTGTAGGCCCCACCAGCACCAACGATGATCTGATCGCACTGATCAGTGATCTCTCTGAGGAAAACATGGCGGATTACGATCCGATCTGGGGACAGCGTGTCGGTCCCATCCGTGATATTGAAATCAGTGAGGTCTCTGCTGACAACACATTTTCTTTTATGAGAATTTGCTCTGGAAATGAGCTGATCGAAAATATCTATGCTCATCATTTTTCGGGTGGCTGTCATTTTATCGGTCTTCAGATGGAAATAAGCCCATATATGAGGGGGCAATATGACAAATATCCGCCTGAAACAGTATATGGGGCAGGTCATATTCGTAATATCACCATTGAGGATTGGAATATTTACACCAGACTGTTCTACGGTAATAACAGCAGAAATTATTTCGAGAGCTACGTCAACGGTCTGATCGACTTGGAAGAATCCGTCGAGAATCTTGTCATCAGAAGATTTCACAGAGACTACGAAAGAGACGCAAAAGGCAACTTATTGCCTACCTTGATGATCAACAATTTCAAAACTAATAAGGTCGCGTTCAGCGAAGATGCATCCCCCGAGCTTCTCAAGGTGGGATATACACCGTATAAAATGGATGGCAGCATCGAGTATCTTTCGATCACCACATTAAAAGAGGAATAACCCATTATGTAATGAAAATCCCCATCGCGCAGGTGAGTCTGAACGATGGGGATCGCTTATTGATAATATAGACTTATTTCGTGAGAGTTTCAAGATACTTGTAGCATTACAGCACCGCATCCTGAGGCTTTTCCTTTTTCTGTGTGATCGCATTGCCCCCACGGATTATTTTTCTACCATTGGTAGAATGATTAGAAAATTCGAATCACCATTGCAATAATAGCATATATCCTCATAGCTTGCAAATTCCCTCGCATATTGCAGAATTGCAAAATCACAAATAGACGGTGAGTCCGGTTGAAATCATATATCTCTATCTCGCTATTATGGATCTTAATTTATAATTAATCTGCGCAATTATCTAATTCAATTGCTTTAGCAATTCGAAAATATCCTCAGCCCTTGCAAGACCGCTCGAAAAAACCGTTGCTCCGCCTGCAGCACTACCGAGCTTCAGCGCAAATTCGTAATCGCGCTCGCTTTTTGTAACTCCATCTGTCGCCGAAAGGAAGCCTGCGACCATAGAATCACCTGCACCGACAGAATTTATAACCGTTCCTTTGCATGCCTTGCAAACATGCGATTCACCGTTTTCGTCGAGCAATACCGCACCTTCCCCTGCCATTGAAACGAGAACATTCAAGGCGCCCATTTCACGGAGCTTTTTTGCATATTTGATTATTTCATCCACGCCATCAATTTGCGTGTCGAAGATTTCAGCAAGCTCTTGCTTGTTCGGCTTTATCAAAAAAGGCTTATATTTGAGCACTTTTAACAGTAATTCATTCGTCGCGTCAACAACTACACGAATTTGCTTGCCGCTCAATTGCTCGAGAATTTTCTCGTAAATATCGCTGGGCAGAGATGATGGAATACTGCCTGCGAGTACTAACGTGTCGCCGTTTTCAAGCATTTCAAGCTTTTTTGACAGCTCGTTTAAAGCGCTCTCGGATATCCTCGGGCCGCGGGCGTTAATCTCGGTTTCCTCATCCGATTTGATTTTGATGTTGATTCGTGAAAAACCTTCTTCAAGGCGTATGAAATCCGTTGCAATTCCACGGCTTTTTATCTCGCGCTCGATTGCTTCGCCCGTAAAGCCAGCGATGAATCCGAGTGCCTTTGAGGGAATTCCAAGCTCTTTTAGAACAAGCGAAACATTAATTCCTTTTCCGCCGAATTGAATCTCCTCGCCAAGCGTGCGGTTCGTCGCCCCGATTGATATGCGCTCAGTATGAACAATGTAGTCTATAGCAGGATTAAAAGTTAAGGTATAAATCATAAAGCATCCTCCAAGCATAAGTAAAATTCAAGCCTTCGCGCTTTGCGAAGGCTTGATAAATTATGGAAAGCTGTCAGTCAGTCATAACAACGCCTTTGTCCCACAAATCGTAGATACAAACCGGAACATCATATACGGAAAGTCCGAGGTGAACTGCCGCACGAGGTGTGAAGCCCGTGACTCCGACATTGCCTACTATGTCGCCCTTTTGAACAGTATCACCGACATTAACGAAGATTTCGCCGAGGTGAGCATACCAGCTCTTAAGACCGAAGCCGTGGTCAATAACTACCACAAATCCCGGAAGGTCAAGATAGCCTGCATATACAACAGTACCGCTGTTTACAGCCGCAACCGATTTTCCGGCGGCTGCAAAGTAGTCGACACCTTGATGGCGATAAACCTCGCCGGTTGCGCTGATTGTTCGGTTGATTCCAAATCCGCAGTTGAGAGTGAAGCCGTCAGCCGAAGAATATTCAAGGAAGTTGCCGTCCCAAAGCTTCTCGGAGGCGGTCTGTGCAACGATAGGCGCCATAGCTTCATTGAATGCGGCGATTGTTGAAAGCGTTCTCGTTTGGCTAACTACTGTCGGGCTGATGTCTGTAGTGACGCTCTTAAAGGTTTTGGGCTTGATGTCAAGCATCATGTCCTGAGTTACCTCGCCATATGAGCAGGTGAACTTAACTCCAGTTCCGACAAAGTCGTAGCTGATCGGTACAAGCGCACGAGCATATTTGCCATCAGCAAAGAATGTAGGTGTAAATCCGATATCGGGGTCACTTGTAAATGTGATAGCAGACGGGTCGTCAACATTTTTTGCAGAGATTACAACAAATTCACCAGGATCAATCTCGGTTTCGCCAAGATAGAATACAGCAGGAAGAAGAACACGTGCCTTAAATTTATATTCAGCCTCGCCATAGCAAGCGTGTTCATCGGTTTCGTACCATTTTGCTTCAACGGTTACATCGACGGTCTTGCCCTCAAGCGAAACATTTGAAATGTTCGAATAGCTGTCGCTGAAGATCACGCTTCCGTTGTCAATTAAGGTTACATTAAGGAAATCCGGTTCATTGTCGAACGAAAGTGCAAACGCACCCTTCATTTGATATACCTTCTCTGTTGCGCTTCCGAGCGGAACATCACCGAGCGGAACATAATCGCCGCTGTAGGTTTTGTATGCCCACTCAGCAATAGTAGGGTCGATAGCCTCATTCGAAACGGTCATAATCGGGAAGTCAGTTGTGTTGTAAAGGCAACGTGCATAGCGAGTCGAAAGGAACGAGGATGCATCCTCAGGGATTATATGATATGCCTTGCCGTTGGCGTCAACGAAATATGCCTCGTTAGGATTCTCCGAGAAATAGTATTTGTAAACCGACGTTCTGTCATAGCTGAAATACTTGAACTCGAAATAGTCCTTTCCGACAAGCGGCTCAGGAAGCGATGCCTGCTCAATGGCATGATTGTTAATCTTAATAAATCCTGAAATGTCCTCAGCTGCCTTTTCATCATCCGCTGAAAGTGAAAAAACGTTTCCACCGACATCGGTTATTTCAAGCTTTGTTACATTTTTTTCATCGACAGGTGCATACTGCGCACTGACGTAATTCGCGATTGCAATATATGAGGGTATAAAAAGCATCAGCACACATATTACAATCGTGAAGATATTCTTTATAGGTGTATTCATTATTTTACTACCTCTTTCCGAGCAGTTAAGCGGTTTATTTGAATCATTATATAATCATTATACAATATTTTATGCTCAAGGTCAAGCGTATTCAAAAAATTTGTCGAATATCCCAATAAAAAATGAAAAATCCCTGCGAAGCAGCTCCGAAGGGATTTGACATTTATAGGTCGTCCGGCACAATAAGCTCGGGAAGTCTGCGCGGCACACGTTTTAATGGGTCATAAACAAAAAGACGGCACTTAAATTCCCTTGCGACAACGCCGCGCTTTTCGCAAAGCATTTCCGCAGCTCCTGCAATTTCTGAAGCATAACGGCAAAACTCGCACATTTTGCAAATATCGGCATCTTTTTTCTTCATACTAATCTCCATTCCGCCGCGCCGCGGCGGCACAAATGCTATAATTGAATTGATGAGCCGCTTTGCGGCAAAAATGGGACGAGTCCCATTTTTTAATCATTTTAAGGCGTGAAATCGTTTACTTTATTACCCGCTAAACTAAACTTTCACGCTATCACTTCCAATGGTGTATTTATGTTTTACATTTTATCACAGAAGTTAAAGAAAGTCAAGAGCGAAATGACAATGGGCTGCCGCGTAAAGCGACAGCCCGTGAATATTTAAGCTTATTTTGCAAGAATAGCCTTTAATGCGTCAACAGCTGCGGTGAATGCTTCGTAGCTTGTAGCATAGGTGTTTTCAGGCATTTTTGTGTTATCGTCGCGCTCGAGATCCTCAAAGCCCTTGAAAACCTTGAGGTGAGGCTCAACGGAGAGGAACATCTTTCCTTCAACCTTCTTGTCGAGCTCGGCGATAATGTCGGCAATGCGTCCGATTCCCTTGCCTGCAGGCATGATCATATGACCTGCGGTTGCATCCTTAATATGTACATAATAAATCTTGTCGCCAAGAAGCTCAAACGCCTTAGGGAAGGGCTCATGTCCGCGCATGATGAAGTTTGCGGGGTCAAAAATGAGCTTGATCTCGCCGTTAAATTCGTTCTGAATATCAAGGCAGCATTCGGGAGATTCGCCGTAAATACCGCTCTCGTTTTCGTGGCAAAGTGTAACGCCCTCTGCTTTAGCAATTTCAAGCATAACGCCAAGACGTCTCATTACCTCAGGACGGCACTCCTCGCGGGTTTTGCCCTCGGGGATATAGAAGCTGAACATACGGATGTTCGGTGTTCCGAGGATCTTAGCCGCTTTGATGCAGTTTGCGAGAGATTTCAGATGCGCGTCGAAATCATCATCAACGCTGACCTTGCCGATAGGTGATCCGATAGAAGAAACGCCCATACCTGCCGCATCAAGCTTAGCCTTTACAGCATAGAGCTCTTCCTCGTTGAGAGAGGAAATGTTTTTTCCGTTTACACCGCGGATCTCCATGAATTTCATGCCATTTTTCTTAAGACCTTCGATCTGCTCGTCGAAATTCTGCGAATACTCATCAGTAAATCCGCTGAGAATAAATTCTGCCATGGTAAATCTCCTTTAATTATTTTTCAAAATAGTTGCCGTAATTGGTCATTACATAATTGTAGCTACTCTTGAGGCACTCAAACGGGTCCTCTCCCTCGGGAACGCTGTCCTGCTCGACCATGTGATATTTGATGCCGTTCTTGTAGCAAGCCTCAACGATACGGTCAAAGTTCATGTTGCCCTTTCCGACAGCAGCGAAGCATTGACGGTCGTTGATGATGCACATATCCTTGAAGTGAGTTACAGCTATCTTATCCTTCCACTTTTCAAGGCAAGCTGCAGGGTCTGCTCCGCCTGCCTGAGCCCAGAAGCAGTCAAAGGTGAGCTTCAAATCGGGAGAGGAGTTCATGATAAACTCAAACAAAAGCTCGCCGGTTGAAATGCGCTCAAACTCAAATTTGTGGTTGTGATAGGAGAATTTCATACCTGCTTTGGTTATCTTTTCAATAGCAGGCGCGAAATCGTCAGTAAAGCGCTTGAGGTTTTCAGAGGTGTAGGGCGCATAGTCAAACACACCGCCGATACCAATGCAATCGCATCCGAAAAGCTTGTGTTCTTCGATAACCTTTTCGGTTTCGTTAACGATACGCTTGGGCGCTGTATGGGTCAGAACGACCTTAACGCCGGTATCCTCGGAAACCTTCTTGATAGCTGCAGGACTAACATCACCGATTCCGGAAACCTGGCAATGCTTGTAGCCGATTTCTGCAATACGTTCAATAGTGCGCGCATAATCTTCCTCGGTCTTCATGAAATCGCGAACCGTATAAAGCTGTGCGCCAAGAATCATTTTCTCAGACATTTTTATGCCTCCATAAATTATATTTTTACGGTATTAACCGCATAGTACAAAAGAATTATAGCAGATTTTTTTTGAAAAATAAAGCTTTTTTTGAAAAATTATTCCGTATTTTTATAAAATATCGGTTTTGATTGGATTTTGATGCTAATTTACATTAGAAACAGCACCGCGCGGTAATTATTGCATGATTAACGTCAATCGCAGCGCTTGCAGGCACGTAATTTTCCTGCCGATTTTGCTTCATCAAGCGTTCCCGAGAGGATATTTTTCGAGCGGGAAAGCGACGCACAGCTATCTCTTGTGTGCCAGACTTCTCCATTCGCTACCCAGAAAAACACAGCTTCAACCGCCTCAGTAGAAGCTGACTCATCTTTGGTGGACTCAGCGTGTGTATCAGTTGAATGCGGTGTGGTTTCGGTGGCGCTGCTCGCGGTATCCGTTGGAGCACTTTCAGCTTTTTCGGAAGTATCAGCCGCGTCAGCTGAAGTACCTGTGGTATCTGCTGTACTGCTAACATCTTCGGTAACGTCGGGCTCAGGATTTTGGGTATTATCGGGCAAAGGGGAAATTGTTTCAGGCGAATCGGTTTCAATGGGAGCTTCCGTATCTTCATAATGGGTAGTTTGTGGAGTATCAAGTATAGATTGGATAGTATCAGACAAGAACTCGTTCTCTGCGACAGTAAGCTTTGAGGCGGCTCCGCTTATGATCTCAGGCTCCGTAAAGCTCTGCTCCAAGCTTCCCGCGAATAAAAGCGTCAAGACAATTACGGGAATCGTGAGTAGTATTTTCTTATACATGATACATCATCCTATGCCGCATTAAGCACACCTCATTATTTGACCTCGACAACCGTTACTCCGAGGTCGCCCTCGCCATATTTTCCGTATCTGTGCGAAACTACGCGGGAATCCTTTTTAAGATAGTTCCACAAAGCGGCTCGCAGGGCACCCGTACCCTTGCCGTGAATAAGACGGACAGAATGTATTCCGGCAATATGAGCCTCGTCAAGATACTTGTCCACCTTATACCACGCTTCCTCGCCGTTCAGACCGCGAAGATCGATCTCATCTCTGAAATCCCGTGAAACTGTAACACGGTATTTTTCAGCCGCCATCTGCTTTTTCTGTGAATCGGTATAGGTGATCTTGGATTCATTCAAAAGCATAAGATTGCTGGTCTTTGTGCGCGTTTTTATTATACCTGCCTGAACGGTGACATTTCCGTCCTTGTCGGGAGTGTCAAGCACGACGCCCTTTTGGTTAACGTTGATAAGCAGAACATCGTCACCCTTTCTGAGCTCTCTTGGCAGAACATAGTCCTCGGCAACCTTTTCGTTAACGGGGTTGATCTTGGAATCGCTTTCGCGAAGCTGCTTTCGGATATTTCTGCGGCCCTCCTCAAGGGTGGATGCGAGATTTGCACTATCTTGCTCTTTTTTGATCTTCTCGAGCTGTTCCATAACGTACGCGCTCGTAATTTTAGCACTTTCAATTATCGATACAGCCTGAGCGCGAGCCTTTTCAAGCTCCTGCTCTGCCTTTGCAAGGGAATCGGCAATGCGTCGCTCGTTTGTTTGCTTGTACTCCTCAAATTCACGGCGAAGACGAATTGCTTCCGCGCGATTCTTGTCCATTTCGAGGCGGCTTGCCTCAAGCTTTTCGATGACATCCTCGAAATGCTTATTTTCTTCGCTCACAAGCTCCATGGCACGGGATACAATTTCATCTGAAAGCCCGAGCTTTGACGAGATCGCAAACGCGTTGGATTTACCCGGCGTTCCGATAATGAGCCGATAGGTCGGCTTTAATGTATTGACATCAAATTCGCACGAAGCGTTGATGAATCCGGGAGTTTCAAGCGCGAATGCCTTCAGCTCAGCGTAGTGAGTTGTCGCCGCGCAAAGTGCTCCGGTTGCACGGACCTTTTCAAGGACCGCAATTGCAAGCGCGGCACCCTCTACGGGGTCTGTTCCTGCTCCGAGCTCATCTATGAGCACCAATGAACGCTCGCCGACCTTTTCTGTAATGCCGACGATATTAACCATATGCGACGAGAAGGTTGACAAAGACTGTTCAATCGACTGCTCATCTCCGATATCGGCAAAAATATCGTCGAATATGCACATCTCGGATGTATCGGATGCAGGAATGTGAAGCCCAGATTGAGCCATCATCGCAAGCAATCCGAGCGTTTTGATCGTAACCGTTTTACCGCCGGTATTCGGGCCGGTGATAACAAGTGTGCTCATATCTCCGCCAAGTGTCACGGAAATTGGAACGACCGTAGCAGGATCGAGCAGGGGATGCCGAGCGCGAACCAAATTCATACGGCGCTCGCCGGTAATTCTCGCAGCAGAGCCGTCAAGCTTGAACGAAAGCTCGCTTTTCGCGAATATAAACGCAAGCTCGGTTATGTTTCTGTAGTTGAGCTCTATCGAATTGGCAATAGCGCCGCAAGCCGCAGAAAGCTCAGTGAGAATGCGCTCGATTTCGTTAGCTTCCTTTGATTGCAATACCCGAAGCTCATTGTTCGCCTCGACTACAGCCAATGGCTCGATAAACAGCGTCGCTCCCGACGCCGATGTGTCGTGGACAAGTCCTCGAACATCATTCTTGCATTCCACCTTGACAGGAATTACATAACGGCCGTTACGCATCGTGATAATGTTTTCCTGCAAAAATTTTGAATAAGAGCCGCTGATAAAGCTCTGCAGTGTATCCTTTATTCGGTTGTTCGTCGATTTCATTTTACGGCGAATGTCGCGAAGTGCATCGCTTGCTTCATCTGCTACAAGCTCCTCAGATATAATTGAGGTGTAAATGCGGTCCTCGAGCTTTTTGTCAGGAATAAGGCGCTCAAAAACCTCGTCAAGCTTGGCAGGCTCTCTGCGGTTTGTCTTGCTGTATTCAAGAAGTGTGCGAGAGGTGCGCAGTACGTTTGCGACGTCAAGAAGCTCGCGCTGGCTGAGCACCGCACCTTTTTCTGCGCGTTCGATTATTCCGCGAATGTCCTTTACTCGTCCGAATGAGGGCATTCCCTTGATTGCCTGCATCGCTTTTGCTTCTGTAGTTTCACGCTGCAAACGAATAATTCGGTTAGGGTCGTTTGTGGGGCGAAGCTCAAGTGCAAGCTCACGCGCACCGTCGGTTGGCGCGCGTTCGGCAAGCATATTCAGTATTTTATCGTATTCAAGCGTTTTTATCGCTTTTTCGTAGTTGTTCAATTGCTTCCTCCGTTAGTATATCAGCATGTCGAGCACCGAAAAATGATGGTCAACATGATTTTCGAGGTATTTTTCGCATGCTAAGGAAAATTCGGGTATAAGCTCGGGAACAAGCGAGAATGAAAACAGCTTCCCCATGTCAGCATACAGCGCGTGCTGCATGGCAAGAACTGTCGCCGGAGCGAGCGGAAGAATAATCTGTGCGGTATTCATTTTATCCACCGCGCGGTCATTTTCAATAAATATCTCCTTTTGATGCTTGTCCATACACGGACGGCAGAGGTATATGCCCTCCATTATATTTAAGAACAGGTCCTCGCTTCCCACAGCCTGACCGCAATGCTGACAGCATACAAGATTCGGCGCGAAGCCTGCGATAGAGGCAAGCCGCATCTCAAACGCCCCCTTGATAAGCCTCAGCTCCAAATCCTTTTTGTGCGTCAAAGCCCAAAGCGTATTGAGCGCAAGCCTAAGCATCTCGGGCTCGGGCACTTCCTCGCTTGAAACATATTCTACCGCGTTTAGAACATAGGTTCCGACAGTCATTTTGTTGAAGTCCTCGCAGATGTAGAAATAGTTGTCAATAAGCGAAACCTCGTTAAGTGTGTACTTGCCGTTATGCTCATACAGCGTAAATTCGCTGTAGCAAAATATTTGTGTCGATGATTTGCTGCGGCTGCGAAGCTTTGTTGAGCCTCGTACAAGAGCCGAAATACGCCCGTGCTCCGCTGTCAGTATCGTAATATATTTTGCATTTTCGGTCGCGATGTTTTCGCGAAGAACGAGCCCTTTTGTTGTCAAAAGCATATCAGTCTTCTGAGAAGCCGAAAGTGTTTAAAAGTCCTGCATTGTCACGCCAGTTTTCCTTAACCTTTACCCAAAGGTCAAGGTGCACCTGCACTCCGAAGAACGCTTCCATATCCTCGCGAGCCCATGTGCCGATTTTTTTGAGTGCCGCACCCTTTTTGCCGATTATTATGCCCTTGTGCGAATCCTTTTCGCAGAATATTTCTGCGCGGATTTTAATAATCGTAGGCTTTTCTTCGAATGCCTCGATGACCACGGCTGTTCCGTGCGGTATCTCGTCATTAAGTGTTCTAAGTATTTTTTCTCTGATTATTTCAGCCGCAAGCAGTCTGTCGGGCTGGTCGGTAATCATATCCTCAGAGAAGAACCAATCACCCTCGTGAAGAAGCCTTGACGCTTCGTCGGTTATTATCGCAACGCCCTCGTTCTTAGCCGCAGCCATGGGAACGATCGATGCAAAATCGGCAAGCTCATTGTACGCCATAATGCACTCTGCAACCCTTGTTGCGTTGACGGTATCGGTTTTGTTGATTGCTAAAATTATCGGAGTTTTCTGCTTATTCAGACGGTTGATTATCGTTTCCTCAATTTCTGATATGTTCTTTGCCGCGTCAACAACCAAAATCGCCGCGTCAATATCAACCATAGCCGTGCTGATCGCCTTTACCATGTAATCGCCGAGCCTGTTTTTCGGTCTGAGCATGCCGGGGGTGTCGAGGAATACGAACTGATTCTCTCCCTCGGTCAATATTCCGGTTATGCGGTTGCGAGTTGTTTGAGGCTTTGATGAAACTATAGATATTTTCTCGCCGAGAAGCGCGTTTAAAAGTGTTGATTTTCCCACATTCGGGCGTCCGATGATTGCTATAAATCCTGTTTTTGTCATTTTAATCTTCCTTAGCTCTTTTACTGTTATCTCGTTATGCCCATATAATCGAGTATCGCGTGCTGACGAGCTCGCATCTCACGCTCATCCTCTTCGCTGTCTACATGGTCGTAGCCGAGAAGATGAAGCATGGAATGGACTGTCAAAAAAGCAACCTCGCGGGTGTAGCTGTGGCCGAACTCTGCCGCCTGCGCTCTTGCGCGCTCAAGCGAAATCACGATATCTCCGAGCAGGATCGCTCCGGTTCCGTGGTTTACATCGTCAAGCGTATCCTCGCCAAGCATGGGGAAGGAGAGAACATCTGTTGCAGAATCGATATCACGATGCTCCTTGTTGATTTCACGAATGCCGTCGTTATCAGTAAAGGTTACGGAAATTTCGGCGCTTTTTCTGAAATCCTCGTATGCCAGAGATGCGTATACAGCCGCCTTTACAAGGCAACGAAGCTCTGCGGTGACGCTTTCCTTATCCTGCTCATTTGTGAAGTGTAAATAGTGTTTCATTGTTCGTTTGCCTTTCGTACCTTGAATTTTGAACCGTTTTCATTTTTTGAATCCGATTTTTTGTTGTTTTCATAATTTTCGTATGCAAGAATAATCTGCTGTACAAGTCTGTGACGTACGACATCCCGCTCGCTGAATCGGTGAACGGCGATATCGTTTATCCCCTCGAGGATTTTTACAGCCTCGGCAAGACCGCTCTTTTTGCCGAACGGCAGGTCAGTCTGAGTAAGGTCGCCCGTAACGACCGCCTTTGAGTTGAAGCCAAGACGGGTTAAAAACATTTTCATCTGCTCGGGCGTGGTATTCTGAGCCTCGTCAAGAATAATAAATGAATCGTCAAGCGTGCGTCCGCGCATATATGCAAGCGGCGCAATTTCGATAGTTCCGCGCTCGACAAGCCTTTGATATGCTTCCGTCCCGAGCATTTCATAAAGGGCATCATATAGCGGACGCAGATACGGGTCAATCTTGTTTTGCAGATCGCCGGGAAGAAATCCGAGCTTTTCTCCTGCTTCGACGGCAGGACGGGTGAGGATTATTCGCTCAACCTGCTTTGATTTGAGTGCAGTCACAGCCATAGCAACAGCGAGGAATGTTTTTCCCGTTCCGGCAGGACCTATGCCCATTACGACCGTATTCTTTTTTATTGCATCGATATATTTTTTCTGACCAACCGTCTTAGCTTTTATAGGCTTGCCGCGAGTTGTCAGGCAGATTGTATCGTCATCCAGCGCGGATAGCTCGTTGTTTCTGCCATCGCTCACCATGTCGATTACATAGTCAACATTCTGCGCGGTCAGAACATCGTTGAGCTTTGCCATGCGCTTCAGATAGCCGAGCGCATCTGCCGCTTTTTCGACAGAGTCCAAATCTGCGCCTTTAATATTAATAGCGTTTCCTTTTGTATTAATGCTGTCACACGATTTAATTGTAACTTGGAACGCGCTCTCAAGCTTTTCAAGATTAACGTCCAGCTCACCGAACAGCTTGGCTGTTTGTTCAACCGAATCGGTAAGAATTATTTTTTCTGGCAATTTTAAAACCGTCGCTTTTGCTATGCAAAAGCTTCCTTTCTATGCGTTCACGCATCATATGGGATTTGTGGCTGATCATGAAGATTTTTTGAGCCTTCGGATGCCACAAATTATATCATTTTTCAATTTCTGTTTCGCTGTCGGTATAAATCGGAACCTCCGTTGCAATATCGGTTTCGATTACAAGCTTGCAGTCAATAACATAAGCACCGTCAAGCATTCCTGCCGTTATCTCACGCGAGATAAGCTGACAGTCCGCCGGAAGCTTTTCATATTCCTCTCTCAGCCTTGCGTAGGCTTGACTTTTCGCGGAAGCTTCATCTAATAAAACCGGTGTCTGCTCAAATTCGCGGTAAACTATTTTTCGAATCGAGATGGGAACCTCGATCTCTCCGAAAAAGCATAGCTGATGCTCTGATTCTATTATATCATATTCCGAGGGGATTTTGCCGCTTTTTCCGAAAAGTTTTAAGGATTTTCCGAAAATATTTATATATTTCTCGCAGTATTCATATCCGGTAGGCTCTCGGACGGTCGATTTGAGCGGCACCTCAATATGAAAATTGCGCTTTACATGGGCTAAAACCCTTCCGCGCGCATGAACAAGCTCAAGACTGTGCTTCAGTTCCATAATACCCGATGCCAACAGCTCGCCGCGCCGTACAAGCTCATCCTGCCTTGCAACAGCAGAGCCTTTATATATCTCCATATGGCTTATAATGCCATCCTCACTCGCTATGAGATTGTGCGGCTTGCCCTCATCCGGAATCGGTTCGTTTTTAATTGTTTCGCGAACCTCAAGTGTGGCGGCTGTTCCATGCACATTTAATGCCATCCAAGCTATATCGTCATATTCAATCAAATACTGATTGTGGAGCGTGTTGAAATCGATTCCGGGTATATATGAGCCGACACCGTAGCCGAGCTCGCCAAGCCGTTCGATCAGTACAGCAGAGGGGATCTGCGAATTGCCGACAACATCAATCGTCCAAATGAACTGCTCTGACAAAAATAAAATCGCGGCGAACATTCCAATACCGAGCGGTATGCCATAGCGATGGCGATAACGCTTTATGAGGTAAAACAGCCCATGCTCACGCACAATTTCAAGGCGTATATTATGCCTTGAAAGTATACGGGATATCGGCTCGCAGTCGTATAGCGGCAGGGAAAATGTCAAATAATCGTCATGTGCTTTCAGCTTTCTAACATTCGCACCGGATTCTGACAAAATATCTATTGCAATACCTGCATGTGCGGATTCAATTTTAAGATCGCGGCTTCCGATCAGCCAAAAAACAAGCTTAGCAAACATCGCCACCCTCGTCTAATCTGCCCTGCTCGGTCCCGTAAATTATACTCGTGATCACACCGTTTACAAGGACACTGCCACCGGAAAAGCTTCGAAGCTCAAGCTCCGTTCCCGTTACAGTCAGCCGCCCATCACAAAGCTCGAGAATAACCTTCTCCCCTGTGTATGAGGTCAGGCTTTCACATCCGCTGATGGATAATTCACGATTACCGACAGCCTCGATAAAGGAAATGCGTCCAAAAGTTCCTACAGGTATGTCAAGCGTTTCGCACATGCGCTGTGACAGCGGTTTTTTACCGATTTTACTCATATTATCGCTCCAGATCCGTTATAATATATTGCGGATATCCGCTTGGTTAAATAATATGATTAAAAAGCGGTGATTATTATATTATCAAAAAGAAAGCGCAGCATGGAGCTGCCAAGAGCCGATATGACTGCGCTGTGGCTATTCTCACTGTTTATGCTCGGATATTTTCTGAGGGCACCGACCCTTGCATCAAAGGCTGCCTATGCGGCTTTGAAATTCTGTGCAGTCGGGCTGATCCCGTCGCTTTTCCCGTTTATTGTACTTGTTGGGATAATAAACGGCTCGGGACTGTCATTTCGAATATCGGCGCTGATAGGAAAGCCTATCGCGTGGCTGTTGGGGCTAAGCCCTGCGTCTGCATACGCTGTAGTTCTCGGAGCAATCGGAGGCTTTCCGATAGGAGCGGTATGCACGAGAGAGCTGTATGAAAAGGGCGATATTTCGCTTTGTGAAGCCGAGCATCTTTGCTCGATTACCAACAACGCAGGACCTGCATTCTGTATAGGCGGAATCGGTGCGGCGATGTTTGGCGACACATTATTCGGGGTGAAATTATATCTGTGTCAAATCGCTGCGGCTCTGCTTATCGGACTTGTCCTGCGAGGCAAAAAAAGCAAAGAGAGAGCCTTAATTCCAAGCTCATCAAAGCAAAAGCAGATTAGTGAAATTGTAACCGAAGCTGTTGCAAACGGCGGTCAAACCATGCTGAAGGTGTGTTCCTTTGCAATATTCTTTGCTGTTATAGCAGATGCCGTTTGCATGATAGTCGAGCCGACTCTCGGCAAAGGCGCAACCGCGTTGATAACCTCATTTTGCGAGCTGACTGCAGCATGTCGGAGATGCGCAATGCTTGACGGCTTGACAGCACGGGCGCTTGCGGCGTTTTCCGTCGGCTACTCAGGCTTGTCCGTTCACATGCAGGTGGCTTCAATATTGTCCGGAAGCGGTATTAAGCTAAGCCGATATCATGTCTGCAAGCTTATTTCAGGCATTCTCTGCATGCTTTTGATATGCGTATTGGAAATAATATAGCCTATTCGACCGAATCAAGTTCGTCGCATGCGAGAACATGCACCTCGTCATCGATTATATAAAAGCCCTGAAGCCTGATATTAAAATCCGTTAGCACATTTCCGATAACAAACGCTATATCAGTATCCGCGCTATTGTCGGAAAGCTGACTTACTGTTGGATGATTGTGTGCGACGGATATGAGATTTACCCGATTTCGGCTTGCAAAATCGGCTATTGATGCGATGTATGTCGAGATCGAATCGATAGTACCGCGCATTATGCATTCGCAGACGACCAAAATACCGTTATCGTCGAATCCTGCCGCCCATAGCTCCTCGCTTTCGGTTCCGTCAAGTATCTGAGAAAACAGCCTTCCCACATCCTCAACATACTCTCCAACCGACACGCTGCTGTTTTTCATGGAATCTCTGTATATTTTACCGAGGATGACGATAAGTGCGACTGCCTTTTGAGAAATATGTGGAATCTTTTCAAGCTCAGAATGGCTTGCTTTAAAAATCGCGCTGTAGCTTCCGAATGTATCGTAGAGCGAATCGATAATCTCATTCGAATATTTTGCGCGGTCGGTGAATGAAAGAATAAGCGTGAGCAGCTCACGGTCAGTCAATGCTTCACCCGTTGTGTCGCGAAAAACCTCTAACAGATTTCCACTATCGCCAGCCTTATCAAGTTCCATACGGCATTCTCCTAACATTTTGTCTTTAACTGTCGAACGGTTTTAGATACAAAAGCATGGCTATATCTTGATTAATTTCAAAATTGTGGTAAAATAATATTGTGAAACAATATCAAAGGCGGAAATATTATGAACAATTCGCAAAAAATCGAAATAGAATACAGCAAGCGCCGTCCGTTATCCGAGGCATGGTGTGTTCGCTCGGATGGTCATACTACCTACGCCTCGACACGTGAGGAAGCAATTAAAACACACAGAAACATGCTCGACACCTACAGGCGAATAGCATGTTCTCTGAAGCTGTGTGCAGACAAATCGCACCAAACTGACAGAAAGCGTTAATTACAGTATACAATCTTATATGTCAGATGTCAACATTATTAATGTAAATATTATTGATTTTGACCTGATAATCACTATAAAAATCCGCATTTGCAAGCTAACTAAGATGTCGGAGCCTCGTTTTATAATGCAAGGCTCCGACTTTGTGTTGTGTATATTTTATTTTCCTAAAAGCTTGCTCTTCTCATACTGCATTTGATAGAGCTCGTAGTAGCGTCCGCGCGCTTCAAGCAGTTCAAAGTGAGTGCCCTGCTCGATAATTTCGCCGTGTGAAAGCACTATAATGTTGTCTGCATGCTGAATCGTGGAAAGTCTGTGCGCTACGATGAGCATAGTTCCGATGTTCATCATCTTTTCAAGTGAATCCTGAATAAGAAGCTCAGTTTCGGTATCTATATTCGCAGTCGCTTCGTCGAGGATCATGACCTCGGGCTTATGTATGATCGTACGGGCAAACGAGAGCAGCTGTCGCTGACCTGCGGAGAAGTTATTGCCTCTCTCGCGAACTTCCTCGTCAAGTCCGTCCGGCAGACGGGAGATGAATTTGTCGGCATTCACATAGCGGCATGCCTCCATAACCTCGTCATCCGAAATGCCCTCGCTCTTTAGCAGAATGTTGCTTCTTATAGTTCCTGAGAACAGGAAAACATCCTGAAGCATCTGACCGAAATGGCGGCGCAGAGAGGAGATTTTGATTTTCTTTATATCAATGCCGTCGATAAGTATCTGTCCCTTTTGAATATCGTAATCGCGGCATATGAGCGAAAGGATCGTCGTTTTTCCCGAGCCAGTCGAGCCGACGAACGCTACGGTTTCCTTAGCGTTGACCTTAAAGGAAACGCCCTTCAAAACCCACTCGTTCGGAACATAGGAGAACCAAACATCTCGGAACTCAATCGTGCCCTCAATGTGGTCGACCTCGATAGCATCTTCGGTGTCAACGACATCGGGCGTGATATCGAATATCGTGAATATCTTTTCAGCCGAGGCAAAGGCAGATTGGAGCCAGTTGAACTGCTCAGCAAGGCTTTGGAGCGGATTGAAGAACTTCGAGATATACATATAGAATGTAACGATGGTTCCGCTTGTGATCGTCTGACCGAGGAATTCCACATTTTTGATATAACCGCGACCGCCAAGGTACAAAAGACACATGACCGATGAAATGTAGAGCATATAAATGAGCGGTCTGAAAATACCGAATACAAATATCTGATTGCGCTTTGCTTTGCCGAGCGCGATATTTTTTGCATCGAACTCATCCTTTTTCCTCTGCTCGCGGTTAAAGATCTGAATGATCTTCATGCCGGAAAGATGCTCAGAAAGGTAGGTATTGATATCCGTCGTGCCATCCTTGACCTTGCGGTAGGCTTTTCTTGAAAACTTACGGAAAATCACAGTAAACGTGATGATAAACGGCACGAAGCAGAGAACCATCAATGTGAGCTGATAGTTTACAAGGAGCATTGCAGTCAGCACGCCTATGATAATAAAGCAGTTTTTGATGAGGTTAACAATGATGTTGGTGAACATCATTGAGATAGCGTTCGTATCGTTTGTAACACGCGTTACGAGCTTTCCTACGGGTATTTTGTTGAGCTGAGCGTGCGAAAGGCTTTCAATATGTACGAAAAGATCCTCACGAATAGATGAGAGTATCTTCTGTCCTGTTTTTTGCAAAACAATTGCTTGGATATATGAGCAGATAAGCGAGATTACGAGTATTCCCCCATACAATGCGACCTGCATAAAGAGAATCGACATTTCGAAATCTTCCTTGATCATCTCCTCGATGTTTCCGATGATAAGCGGAGATATGATGTCATACGCAATCGAGAAAATCATTACAACAAGGACAAGCAAAAAGCTCTTTATGTGCGGTTTTGCGTATTTAAGCAGACGCTTTGTGATTTCGCTATCCTTCATATTGCGGTCGAAGCCGATAGCTTCCTTGCGGTCCTTGATCGACAGATACGCGGCGATGAAGATTATTGACAGCGCGCCGATGATTCCGCCGATAATAAGAAGTGGGTAAAATTCCATCATCTGTGCGCACCTTCCTTTTCGACATCCAATTTTTGAAGCTCAACCATATCGTGATAAGCCGCACAGCGCTCATAAAGCTCGCTGTGAGAGCCGACATCGACTATCCTGCCGTCATCGACAAATATTATCTTATCCATTTGCTCGATTGTGGTGATACGGTGAGCGATAAATATTGTGGTTTTTCCTTTTCTGATGCTGCGAAGATTGTTTAATATGACACTCTCGGTTTTTACGTCAACTGCCGATACGGAATCGTCGAGAATGAGTATAGAGGCATCCTTCATAAGCGCACGGGCTATAGAAATACGCTGCTTCTGACCGCCCGAAACTGTAACGCCTCGTTCGCCGAGAACTGTATTATACTGCTCGGGGAATTCGGAGATGTTTTCATGAACATCCGCCATTTTTGCGGCGTTTGCTATCTCGGCTTCATCCTCGCTGTCGGATGCGAATGATATGTTGTTTGCAATAGTATCGCTGAAAAGGAAGTTGTCCTGCGGAACATATGCCGCATATTTTCTGACAGTTTTTATCGGAATATCGTTTATATCTCTGCCGTCGAGGAAAATGCTTGCATCGGGGACGTTGTAGATGCGAAGAATAAGGTCAACTATAGTTGTCTTTCCCGAACCGGTCTTGCCGATTATGCCGATGTTTTCGCCCTCGTTTATCTTGAACGATACGTTGTGAAGCGCGTCGATGGAGCTTCCCGGATGGCGGAAGCTAAGCGATTTAAATTCGATATTTCCGCGCAAAGGCTCGCCCTCGGCAACTCCCTCGCGGTCCACAACATCCGGCTTGGCGTCAAGCAGCTCGCTTATGCGTTTGAGTGATGCTTCGCCGCGCGAGCGCATTTCAATAAGCTGTGAAATAGCCATAATAGGCCAAACTATCGATGTGAAATAGCCTATGAACTCAACAAGCTGACCTGCATTGAATACGCCCTCGTGAACAAGCCATCCGCCGTAACCGAGAATTACGCAGATTACCGATTCGACAAATAGCGTCACGGAAATATTAAGCATTGTCGAAGCCTTGGTGTATTCGACATTGGCATTCTCGTTTTTCTTGTTTATATGTCGGAAAGATATAAGCTCTGAAAACTCCTTGACAAAAGCCTTGATAACGGCGATTCCCGAGAAGCTCTCCTGCGAATAGTCGGAGAGAAGCGAGAATGCCGCCTGTCTTGTTTCCCATTTTTTTTGCATATACTTGCCGACTATTGTGCCGACCGCAAGCATAAGTGCCATGGGAATTAGCGAGAGCAGGGTCAAAAATATATTCATATTAGCCATTTTGATGATTGCAAGTGCGCCGAGGAACAGCGCGTCGCTGAACATCAGAACGCCCGAACCGAAGCAGTCCTGCACCGTTTCGAGGTCGTTGGTGAAAAGACTCATCAAATTTCCGACCTTGTTGACCTGATAATACTGCTGCGAAAGGTCCTTGCAGCGGTCGAACATCATTGCGCGAAGCTCGGTTTCAACCTTGATTCCCGAGCCGAAGAAGCAGATTCTCCAAAGAAATCTTCCAACTACAAGCGTCAGAATGATTCCGAGCAGAGGCAGGCAGATATGGTCAAGCAGAAAATCCATATCGAATGCCATCAGCACTCCGTCAACCTCAACCGCACCGTCGTTTAGGCCGTTTACGACCATTTTGTAAAGCTCGGGAACAACGAGCTGAAAATAGTCAACAAAAATCAGCGCAATTATTCCGAACAACAGCGAAGGTGCATATTTGATATAAAAACGATTAATATATTTTCCAAAAAGCAATTTCACATACCTCACATTCATTAACCATTCAAGTATAGCACATGTTTCCTAAAAAAGCAAGGCATAATAAGAAAAAGGTCCTCCGAAATATATTAAATACGGAGGACCTTTGAGAACTATTATCAAATGAATTTATTTTTCGATTGTGTAACGGTAAAGTGCATAGCTGTGAGGCTTATCAAGCTCGAAGATAGCAGAGCCGTTTGCGTCAGTCTTGATTTCAGTCTGCTTTCCGTCGCCGAAGATGCTCTCAAGCTTAATTACAGCGTTTTCCGCACCGTTCAGCTTATACGAGAAGGAATCAGCCTCATTGATTTCGCGGATTATGAGAAGATAACCGCTGCCATCCTCTTTCTCGGAGCGGAATCCTGTCCACTGTGTTCCATCAGGCTCGTTGCCGATAGGCTGAACATAGCCCTCGAGGATATCCGCCTGAATCTTACGATATGTAGGAACAACCGAATGAAGCTCTGCGACAGCCTTTTCGTTGAGCGCGGTCAGCTCCATCCATGCGAGCGGATTTGCGAACATCGAAGCTGCAAATACATAGTTCATGCCGCAGTTTGCGGGAGAGAGCGGATCATCTCCGTAAAGATGCTCGTTTCTGTAGGGATTGAGGAATTCTATCTGTAGGCGCTCGGTCGGAATATAGCGCGAAAGCATCCAAAGGTTGCGAAGCGAGAGGTGCGGCCAATAGTTCGGGAATGAACCGAAATTGTTGGTAAAGCGGTTCTCAAGGAAAATTGAGCCATACTGAACGCGTCCGAACAGACCGTTTCTTGTGCCTGCGGTGGTATCGAGATTAAAGAGCATTACGCCGTTGGTGTTCTCGATTACTCTGCGTACAAGCTTGCCGTAGTTTTCCTCACCAATCTTGTTTCTGAGTCCGACTCCGTCCATCTTGAACGCTTTGATGCCGTATTTCTTGTGAATATTAAGAAGATTGGTGCTGTCTTTTTCCCAGTTTGCGAAATTGTTAGAGGAGTCGGGTGAGAACCAAAGTCCGAGTCTGATGCCGTTTTCGTTGGCATACTTAACAATCGGCTCAAGTCCGTTAGGGAATCTCTCGAGATTTACCGTCCAGAATTCGGGGTCTGACTTATAGTAGCCTTGTCCCCAAGCAGCATTTTTAATCTTTTTTGCATTGACGGAGTTGCCGGTAGTACCTCTCTGCCAGCCGTCATCGATCTGATAGAAGTCGATGCCGATTTCCTTTGCGCGCTTTAATTCGTTCATTATGAACTCCTCGCAAAGGCGACCGTCAGCGTTTCCGTCACCCCAGGTGTTTGCCATGATCTGCGAGTCACGTTCGGGAACGAAGCGTCTGAGTGCTCGCTGATATTTGTGAAGCTGTAAATAAGCATCCTCTTCGGATTTCTCCCAAAGCATTACAGCGCTTCCGTAGGTGCCAAGAGAGTCAACGCTCATGCACTCCTCGGGAGTAAAGCCCCAGCCGAGGCTGTACATATTGAGGCCTCTTACGCAGAAATCTGCAGTCATTCCGCCTAGGTATGCAAACGGGGTCGGGCCTTCCTTTACAAAAAGAACGCCTTCCTTGGACATGGAATCCTGAACCTGAAGAATGTTACCCTGCAAATCTCTTGTTTCGCGGGGAGTGGTGATGCCGTTTATTGAGGTAACGAGGTTGTCGTTATCATCTGTGCGATCGTAAAAGGACGAAAGTTTCCATCTGCTGTGCTTTGCTGCAAGAGGATAGAAATCGGTGAAATCGTCTATACGGCGCTGTCTTCTGTGCTGCTGTTCTTCCTCTTCCTCTGCAATAACGGCGTTTTCCTTAGCCTTTGCGGTTAAAGCGGTACGCATCATGGGAAGATTCGGGTAAACAAGGTGAATCCAATCTACATAGAAGTTGTCAAACTCAAGCTTTACAACAACGCGCAGATGCTTTTCTGCAATACCGAGGTCATCGTCGGTTGAAGCTTCAATGCCGAGAACCTTCATAACGCCTTCTGTGATGCTTTTTTTATGGAAAGCATAATTGCCGTCAATGCCCTCGCTGTTGCGTACGGTGGTATACCATTCCGTGCCTGTTTTTTTGTTGAGCATGGAAACGGCAAGCGGACGCTTGTCATTGAGCATGAATGTTCGCTCAATGCGGTCGTTGCCGATTGTCAGCTTATCGCCGTCGAGCGATACATAACAGTCCTTGAAATTTTCGTTATAGTTCATTTTTCATCCTCCGAAAAATAAATTTTGGGCTTTTGCATTTGGTCGAAACATTTTCGTCGAGCATACAATGTGCAGACTAAAAAATTAATAAATTTCAGTTGCCTGACGAAATGATCTTTGTCACCATTATACCAAGATTGGTTTTCTTTTTCAAGCTTTTAACAAAATATTTGTGCATTTAACAATTTGTACACAAACTCCGGGTGAAAGATTTCGCCATATCTATAGATTTTTGAAGATGACTGTGTTATAATGTAATTACTACCAAAATCGATTCAGGAGCTTTATGACTATGAATATAAATAAAAAACCGCCCGAGCTTCTCTCGCCTGCAGGCAATTTCGAGAAAATGAAAGCGGCGATACTTTATGGGTGCGACGCAGTCTATCTTGCGGGAGATGATTTCGGAATGCGGGCGGCGGCAGATAATTTTTCAATTGAAGAATTATTCGAGGCTGTTTCCTATGCGCATGAGCGAGGCGTCAGGGTGAATCTTACGCTGAATACAATGCCTCATACCGACGAATATCCAAAGCTGACCACTTTTGTCAAGAGCATTAAGGATGCCGGTATTGACGCGATAATTGCTGCTGACCTCGGAGTAATGGCGCTTGTACGCGAGCATTTGCCGAATGCTGAGCTTCACGTTTCAACTCAGGCAAGCACTGTCAGCGCCGCCGCTTGCCGCGAATGGCATCGCCTCGGAGCAAAGCGCGTTGTACTCGCACGAGAGCTTACTCTTGACGAGATAAAGGAAATACGCGCCAATACACCGAGCGAGCTCGAGCTTGAAGCGTTTATTCACGGCTCGATGTGTATCTCCTACAGCGGTCGTTGTCTGCTCTCACAGCATTTTGTCGGACGGGATGCTAACCGCGGTAAATGCGCTCAGCCGTGCAGATGGAATATGAGCTATGCGCCGTCTGTTATCACCGACGAGGGAGTAGCGGCCTTCGAGGTTTCGGAGGAGAAGCGTCCCGATAACCGCGTTCCCGTTATCGAAAACGAGCACGGAACGTTCTTCCTTTCATCAAAGGATACCTGCATGATTGAGCACATTCCCGAGCTGATGGAAAGCGGTATCGACAGCTTTAAGATCGAAGGACGAATGAAGAGCGAATATTATGCGGCAGTCGTAACAAACGTCTATAGAATGGCTATTGACAAATATTTGCAGGATCCGGAGCATTACGAATACAATCCGGCATGGCTGCGTGAGCTTGAATCGGTCAGCCATCGCGAATACCACACGGGATACTATTTCGCAAAGCCGATGGAGGATGCGAACACCGCAAAGCAACCCGGATACATGAAGGAAAAAGCATATCTTTGCCGCGTGGTGGCATATGATGAAGCAACGGGTATGGCGACATTTGTTCAGCGCAATAAGGTGTTTGCCAATTCCGATGTTGAGATCATTACGCCGGGAAAGATCGGGCGTGCGCTTCATCTTGACAGCCTTTTTAACGAGTCGGGCAAGCAGATAGAGTCTGCTCCTCATCCGTATATGAGCTTTACCGCAAAAATGCCGTTCCCCGTAAAACCGGGAGATATCGTTCGCGCGGTTTGATATGTATAAATTGTGTGTAGGAGAATATGATGGCATTTTTTATTGAACTGTTAAAGGCGTTTCTTTTCGGTATCGTTGAAGGCATAACCGAATGGCTGCCGATATCCTCGACGGGGCATTTGATCCTACTTGAGGAGTTCGTCAAGTTTGATACGGTTTCGAGCGACTTTTTTGAAATGTTCGAGGTCGTTATTCAGCTCGGTGCGATTATTGCGGTCGCGGTAATATTTTGGCAGAAGATTCAGCCGTTTGCGTCCAGAAATGAGAACAAAAATAATGTTGTGCTTGGCTTCATAAAGCGTGACAAGCTTGACTTGTGGATGAAGATACTCGCGGCGTGCATTCCTGCCGCTGTAGTCGGACTTGTTTTCGATGATATTATAAACGAGCTTTTCTACAATTCGCTCACAGTCGGAATAATGCTTATTCTTGTGGGAATCGCATTTATTGTGGTTGAGCGAAATAATAAAAGCAAATCGTTCGCGGTAACATCGCTCGACGGACTGACCTTCAAGAGGGCAATAGGTATAGGCGTTTTCCAGCTTATTGCTGCAATCTTACCCGGAACCTCACGTTCCGGTGCGACAATTCTCGGAGGACTTATGCTCGGAGTTGACAGAACGACATCCGCCGAGTTTACGTTTTTCCTCGGAATTCCGGTTATGTTCGGCGCGTCGCTTTTGAAGCTTGTAAAGTTTGGCTTTGACTTCACTTTTTCCGAAACAGCCGTGCTTCTTGTCGGTATGCTGACAGCGTTTGCCGTATCGATGGTATGCATAAAATTCCTTATGAATTACATAAAGCGTCACGATTTTTGCGTGTTCGGAATCTATAGAATAATTCTGGGCGCAATTGTTATCGCATACTTCGCGTTTGGCAAGATTTTTGCATAATTTTTCCGTTATTTTGCAATAATAATCCTCGCATGGGGAACAAAAAATTGTCGTTATACGAAAAAATTATTTATTTGACGATTATTTCACAAAATTCTGTTGATATAATTTATTGAATATGGTAAAATAAACTCAGTTGTGCGGGCTGCGCACACTTGAAATTGGAAAAATTTTTCATGAGGTGAAAATCAATGTATAACAAGAAATCAGTCGAAGACATCGAAGTTGCCGGCAAGAGAGTTCTTTGCCGCTGCGATTTCAACGTACCCGTTATTGATGGCGTTATCACCGACGACAAGCGTATTGTCGGAGCTTTGAAGACCATCAATTATCTCGTTGAGCATGGTGCAAAGGTAATTCTCTGCTCTCACATGGGCAGACCTCACAATGTTCTTGATGAAACGCTTAAGCTTGACAAAAAAGAAAAGAAGAAGATCGAGGCTCTCCCTGCAGAGGAGCAGGAAGCAGCTACCGCTAAGGCTCTTGAAAAAGCTAAGGGCGATATCACAAAGCTTTCCCTCAAGATCGTTGCTGACGACCTTATCAAGAAGGGCATTAACGTAACTCTCGCAAAGGACGTTGTAGGTCCCGATGCTAAGGCTAAGGCTGCAGCTCTTAAGGACGGCGAGGTTCTTCTTCTCGAAAATGTACGCTTCCACGCTGCTGAAGAAAAGAACGATCCCGAGTTTGCTAAGGAAATGGCAAGCCTCGCTGACATCTATGTAAACGATGCTTTCGGTACTGCTCACAGAGCTCATGCATCTACCGCAGGTGTTGCTGATTACCTCGATACTGCAGTATGCGGTTACCTCATTCAGAAGGAAATCGCTGTTATGGGCAAGGCTCTTGAGGATCCGGCTCGTCCGTTCGTTGCAATCCTCGGCGGTGCTAAGGTTTCCGATAAGATCGGTGTTATCAACAGCCTTCTTGAAAAGTGCGACACCATCATCATCGGCGGCGGTATGGCATACACCTTCTTCAAGGCTATGGGCTATCCTATCGGTACCTCCATCTGCGAGAATGACAAGCTTGACCTCGCTAAGGAAATCATGGCAAAGGCTAATGATAAGGGTGTAAATCTCCTTCTTCCCGTTGATAATATCATCGCTCGCGAGTACAAAGCTGATGCAGAATTTATGACCATTAACAGCGATTCCATTCCGGATGGCTGGATGGGTCTTGACATTGGTGTAAAGACTCAGGAGCTTTACTCCAAATCTCTCGTTGGCGCAGGCACCGTTATCTGGAACGGACCGATGGGCGTTTCCGAGTGGGAAAACTTCGCAGGCGGTACAATGGCTGTAGCTAAGGCTATCGCAGAATCCGGCTCTATCTCCATCATCGGCGGCGGTGATTCTGCTGCGGCTGTTGAAAATCTCGGCTATGCTGACAAGATGACTCATGTTTCCACAGGCGGCGGTGCATCGCTCGAATTCCTTGAGGGCCTTGAGCTTCCCGGCATTGCATGCCTTAACGAAAAGGAATAATTAATTAACGCATTTTTTCGCGGAAGGCGAAGGTTCTGCCTTCGCTTTCCGCATTATTTAATTCTGAAAGGATATCTATAAAAATGAACAAGGCAACAAGAAAGACAGTTATCGCAGGTAACTGGAAAATGAATATGACCCCCTCCCAGACTACCGCTTTTATCAAGGAGCTTGCTCCGATGGTAGCAGGCAAGGACGGATGCGACATCGTACTTTGCGTTCCGTATGTTGACATTTATCCCGCAGTTGAGGCGGCAAAGGGAACTAACATAAAGATCGGTGCGGAAAATGTTCACTTCGCCGCAAACGGTGCTTACACAGGTGAAATTTCTGCTGAAATGCTTACAGAGTGCGGTGCTGAATATGTTGTTATCGGTCACTCCGAGCGCCGTCAGTATTTCGGTGAAACAGATGTTACCGTAAATCAGAGAGTTACAGCCGCTCTTGCAGGCGGACTCAAGGTTATTCTTTGCGTTGGCGAGCTGCTTAACGAGCGTGAGCAGGGAATCACTGAGGAGATCGTTTCTCTCCAGACAAAGATCGCCCTTCTCGGAATCACCGAGGAACAGCTGAAGAATGTAATCATCGCTTACGAGCCTGTATGGGCTATCGGAACCGGCAAGACCGCAACTCCCGAGCAGGCTGATGAGGTTTGCGGAATTATTCGCGGCGTTATCGCAAAGCTTTATTCCGACAAGGCAGCTGAGGCTATCACCATTCAGTACGGCGGCTCCATGAATGCAAAGAATGCGGCAGAGCTTCTTGGCAAGGTTCATGTTGACGGAGGACTCATCGGCGGTGCTTCTCTTAAGACTGCTGATTTTACCGTTATCGTTGACGCGGCTCAGTAAGATTAAGATAAATGATACGGAAAAGTTCCCTTGTATGGGGAACTTTTCTGATATTGGCGTGCTTTGCAATGACAATACAGAAGGCATTTTTATGAAGGAGAAACGATGAAGAAAAAAATTCTTGTCGCAATGAGCGGCGGCGTTGATAGCTCGGTCGCGGCGTATTTGATCAAATCGCAGGGCTATGATGCGCTCGGTGTTACCTTAAAGCTGTATTCGGACGAGGGGGCAGGCAGTGAAGCTGCATGCTGCTTGTCCTCCGATATTGAGGATGCGAAAAACGTCGCAATGCGCCTTGGAATACCTCATCATGTTTTCAACTTCAGCGATAATTTCAAGGAAAGCGTTATAGACCGCTTCATAGCGACATATAAAGCGGGCGGGACTCCAAATCCTTGCATCGACTGTAATCGGTATATAAAATGGAAACAGCTGCTGACTCGCGCGGATATAATGGGGTGCAGTCATATAGCGACAGGGCATTACGCGCGTACCGAGCGCGGAGCAAATGGAAGAACTCTCTTAAAACGCATGCCCGATTCGAACAAAGATCAGACCTATGTTTTGTGGACGCTTTCGCAGGAACAGCTTTCGCGAACGATATTTCCGCTCGGTACAATGAGCAAATCCGAGGTGCGTGAGATTGCCGAAGCCCAGAATTTCATTAACGCATCAAAGCCCGACAGTCAGGATATATGCTTTGTTCCCGACGGTGATTACGCCGGATTTATTGAGAGATATACGGGCGAGGCGATTCCGCACGGACACTTTGTAGATACAAACGGCAAAATTCTCGGGGAGCATAAAGGCATTATTCGCTATACCATCGGACAGCGCAAGGGACTTGGGTTATCGATGGGGCGACCGATTTTCGTATGCAAAATCAATCCCGATGAGAATACAGTAACACTCGGCGATGAACCTGAGCTCTTTTCGAATGAGCTGTATGCAGGCGATATCAACCTCATCGCGGTGGACAAAATCAGCTCTCCGTTAAGAGTAACGGCGAAGATTCGCTACAGCCATAAGGAAGCTAAGGCAACCGTTGTTCAAACTGCTGACAATGAGCTTCATGTTGAATTTGATGAGCCTCAGCGCGCAATGACCAGAGGACAATCTGTAGTGCTTTATTCAGACGAGGTTGTCATAGGCGGCGGCTTTATAAAATAGTTGTAAATTTTTCAAAGAAAAAAGCCGACGCTATTGCAAAAATGCGCGGCTTTTGTTATAATATAATGTAAACGTTTGCTTTGATGTGTAAGGGAGCTATGATAATTCAATGGTGAAGCTTGTAATTTCCGATATGGACGGAACCTTGATCGATTCCGAGGGCGCGATTGCTCAGGCTATATGCGACGCACTTGTCGATTGGGGGATAAGCTGTACTCCCGTTGACCTTGTTCCATACACAGGCGTCGGAGATGATAACGCATTGGCAGGGCTTGCGAGGGAGCACGGAGTGTCATACACATATGATATGAATCTTCGCACATACGAGATCTACGGTCAGATGGCAAACGAGCGTGTCGTGGCTTTTCCTTGGTCGAATCGAATACTGAGGCATGTCAGAGAAAGCGGATTAATGCTTGCCGTTGCATCTGCTGCAGGGCGTATCAGAGTCATGCACAATCTTGGACGTCTTGGCTTTACAGAGGATTTTTTCGATGCGGTGATAACTGCAAACGATGTGAAAAAACAAAAGCCTGATCCGGAAATTTTCATCAGCGCAATTGAACGTGCCGGAGTTGAGCCCTCACAGACCTTGGTTCTTGAGGACACGGTTTCCGGTGTTAAGGCTGCAAAGGCAGCAGGTGCAAAATGCATCGCAGTTACCACGACATATTCTGCCGAGGAGCTAAAGCTGGCAGGCGCGGATCATGTAACAACAGATTTTTCGGAATTTGAGGAGCTTCTTCTTAATTACCGAATGTAAATACACAAAAATAGCGACTGACTGAAAGAGAATTATTTTACAACGAAAGTGATGATTTATTATGGGAGCACAATTTACAAAAAACGACAAACGAACATGCTATGTTGCCGAGCTTTCAGCTAAGGATATCGGCAGAAATGTATGCCTTACGGGCTGGGTACAGCGTCAGCGCGACCTTGGCGGTCTTATTTTCATCGATTTGCGCGACCGCAGCGGTATCGTTCAGCTCGCGTTCGACGATCAAACCGACAAGGCTGTATTTGATACAGCTTTCACCCTCCGCTCTGAGTATTCCATCTGCGCAAAGGGCATAGTCAGAGCTCGCGGAGAGGGCGCAGTTAACAAAAACATTCCGACGGGTGAGATTGAAATTGCAGTAAACGAGCTTAAGGTGTTTTCTACCGCTCAGACACCTCCGTTCGAAATCGTTGAAAACAGCGATGTTAAGCCGGAGCTTCGTTTAAAGCACCGTTATCTTGACCTTCGTCGTCCCGACCTCGCATCGAACATTATCGCACGCAGTCAAATTGCGAAGATCGTTCGCGATTACTATATGGAAAACGGCTTCCTCGAGATTGAAACGCCCTGCCTTATCAAGCCTACTCCCGAGGGCGCTCGCGATTACCTCGTTCCGAGCCGTGTTCATCCCGGCAAATTCTATGCGCTTCCGCAGTCGCCTCAGCTTTACAAACAGCTTTTGATGCTGTCAGGCTTCGACCGCTATATTCAGATCGCACGCTGCTTCCGCGACGAGGACCTTCGTGCTGACCGTCAGCCTGAGTTCACGCAAATCGACCTCGAGATGTCGTATGTGACCGAGGACGATGTAATGGAACTCAACGAGGCATTTCTCGTAAAGCTGTTCCGTGAATTCAAGGGCATAGAGCTTCCGACCCCCTTCCTTCGTATGACATGGCATGAGGCTATGAACAGATTCGGATCGGACAAGCCTGATATGCGCTTCGGATTCGAGCTTCGCGATATCTCCGATGTTCTTGCAAATTGCGGCTTTAAGGTGTTTGCTGATACTATCGCAAACGGCGGCTCGGTTCGTGCTATCGTTATAGACGGTGCTGCTGCTAACTTCTCTCGCAAGGAGATCGATTCGCTGACCAATTTTGTAAAATTATACAAGGCAAAGGGCCTTGCTTGGTATAAGAACGTTAACGGAGAGGTTTCCTCATCGTATGCTAAGTTCTTGACCGACGAGGAAAATGCCGCAGTTCTTAACAAGCTCGGTGCGGGCGAAAATGATATTATATTCATTGTAGCAGACAAAAACAAGGTCGTGTTCGATTCTCTTGGCGCACTTCGCTGTGAAATTGCAAAGCGTCTTGGACTGCTTCGTGCAGACGATTACAAGTTCCTTTGGGTAACAGAGTTTCCGCTTCTTGAGTATGATGAGGACGACGGCCGCTTCTACGCGATGCACCATCCCTTCACAATGCCGATGGAGGAGGACCTCAAGTATATCGGAAGCGATCCCGGTAAAATTCGCGCAAAGGCATACGATATCGTGCTTAACGGTACTGAAATGGGCGGCGGCTCGGTTCGAATCCATGATGCTGAGATTCAGTCGCAGATGTTCGAGCTTCTTGGACTTTCAAAGGAAGAAGCCAATGAGAAATTCGGATTCCTGCTTGAAGCGTTCAAATATGGTGTTCCGCCTCATGCGGGTATGGCGTTCGGCTTTGACCGCCTTGTAATGCTTGTGCTCGGACTTGACGATATTCGCGATGTTATCGCGTTCCCGAAGGTTCAGAATGCTTCCGAGCTTATGACCAACTGTCCCGCTCTGCCCGATGCAAAGGCTCTTTCTGAGCTGTCGATTGCTGTAGTTGAATCTGAAGAAAAAGAATAAATAAAATTATGATTGAGGGATGTTCTGAAGCCAAATTTCAGGACATCCCTTGTTGTCAAAGTAACCACCGGCAATGTGGTGACGCCAAAGTGTATTAAGAAATAATTATTGGTCAATAATCTTACACATAGTTCTTGATTTGTTTATAATAATGTGTTATAATTAATACTACCGACTGTGAAAGGACGTGATAGCATGGCTGATAAAATCGGAACAAAGCTGATTGCACCAAATAAAAAAGCGCGCCATGATTATTTCGTCATGGACACATATGAAGCCGGTATAGAGCTGTTCGGCACCGAGGTGAAATCAATTCGCCGAGGGCAGGTTAATTTGAAGGATTCGTATTGCTTTGTCGATAAGGGCGAGATGTTCGTATCAGGAATGCACATAAGTCCGTATGAGCAGGGAAATATCTTCAATCGCGATCCTCTTCGCGTTCGCAGACTTTTGATGCACAAGAAGGAGATAAACAAGCTGCTTGGTCAGGTTACGCAACAAGGCTTGACGCTTGTTCCATTGTCAATGTATTTCAAGGGCTCCCGAGTTAAGCTTGAAATAGGACTGTGCAAGGGTAAAAAACTCTATGACAAACGCGATACCGAAGCGAAAAAGCAAGCAGGCCGCGATATCGAACGCGCTATGAAATCTCGTAGCAGAGATGATTTTTGATATTTTGTCGGGAATCGGATGCTATGAGTGGTTTAATGAATGTATTTATATGGGGGCGTAAAGGTTTCGACGGGGATTTTGACATACAGTAAGCGGGTAGAGACGCCTGATCTCTTTAAAATTGGCACCCTAAAATTAAACGCTAATACTGAATTAGCAGCTGCGTAAGCAGCTCTGCCTTAGGCAGACTGTCCTTCGATTGAGTATCGCGGCTTTCGTAAGGGCATCATTTAGCGATGAACGTGAGTAGCCATTTCGCACTTGAAGCTACCATGCACTAAAGTGCTACCTCTCGCATGAGCCTGCCAATCGGCGCTTGCGTGGGGGAATCTCAAAAGATTGGATGCACCCGGAGAAAGCTGTATTGATTGATTTTCGGACAGGGGTTCGATTCCCCTCGCCTCCACCAGCCCGGAAGGCCGGGCAGCCAAACATCGGGGTAGTTCCGATAAAATCGTTTCTTCGTCACACGACGGGGAGTTCGGTTTTGGCGCCTTTGCCTCCACCACAAAAGGTTGATAATTCGGCATTTTTCGTCGATTTATCAGCCTTTTTTATGTAAAAATCGGAGCTGCCATCCGAATCGGTGACAGCTCCGTTCTTGTTTGCGCCTTTGCTTGCAAGTTTCCGCATGGCATCCATGATCTGTGGCTCGCATCGCATCATGTGCTCGACCAGCGTTTCCTCCTCACCGATGCCAAGGGAGCGGTCGATCTCGCCGCGGAGAATATCGGCAGGAAGCGTGTTGAGGTAGAATTCTATGTGATCGTTATAGACCACCACTTTGTCAAGGTAGAGATTCATCAGCTGACGGTGCATCTCGACGTCGCCCGAGAGGTACATCCCGCGGGCGTATTCGTATGCCATCTCCACCATCATCTCGGTGACTACCTGGGTTTTAGAATGCTTCTCCACTTCTTCAATCTTCTCGCGGATTTCCTCGCGTTCCTTTTCGTAAGTTTCAAGTGAATTCAGCAGAGCCGAGCTGCCCGTGTTTGCTACGGCAGAGACGATGTTGTCGATTTTCTTCGTAACCGATTGGAGCGAGCCTTGGAGCATTTTCAGCTTGTCCTGACTCTCGGTGTCAAACTCGGCGTGGTATTTGTAGTATTCTTTCACCAACTTCGGAATGTTCGCCGAATCGAAGACGATCCGTGCGATCTCCTGCATGATGAAGGTTTCGAGATATTCTCGGCGGATTTCTTTATTGTGGCAAATCGACGAGGCGGTGCGCTTGCGGTTGGAGCATTGGTAGCAGACGTATTTCAGCTTGCTCCGTCCCGAGAATCGGCGCACACCCGTGTAGGATGCGCCGCATTCGCCGCAGACGATCTTGCCTGTTAGCAGATAGGTTTCCTTGCCGGAATTATTGGTGGTGCGGTGTTGTGTGCGTTTTTTGAGGATTGCCTGCACGCCTTCCCACACCTCCTCGCTGACGATGGCAGGCACACCGCCTTCGATGCGGATCATGTCACCGACCGGCTTGCTCTTGTGATTGTTCCGCCTGCCGTTGTAATCCTTTCCTGCCGCGCGGTTGAAGATGTAGACACCGTGATATTTTTCGTTGCGGAGAATCTCGGTGAGACTGTTCTTGCCGAACGCTTTGCCGCTTCTAGTACGGAATCCCATGGCGTTGAGATTGTGGATGATCTCGCTGTAACCGACGCCGTGGAGTACGCTGTCAAAGATCATCCGTACCGCATCCGCCTCCTCTTCGTTGATCTCGTAGTGTTTTGTTTCGGGATTGATCTTGTAGCCAAACGGTGCTTGACCGCCGATGGCTCTGCATTGGAGTGCCGACTCGCGCATACCTTTCATCACCTCACGCGCAAGGTTTCGGGAGTAGTATTCGCTCATGCCTTCGAGCACCGATTCGAGAATGATGCTCTCGGGCGAATCATCGAGGTTTTCGAGCACACTGACCAGCGACACGCCACACTTTTTCAACTCCCGTTTGTAGTAGGCGGAGTCGTATCGGTCGCGGCTGAAGCGGTCCAGCTTATGAACGATGACGAGGTCGAACTGGCAGGACTTCGACTCATGGATCATCTTCTGAAACTCCGGGCGGTCATCGGTTGTGGCGCTTCGCGCATGGTCGCAGTATTCGTTTGTGATGACCACCTTGTTGCGCTGACAGTACTCACGCATAGCGCGGAGCTGTGCGTCGATGGATTCCTCGCGCTGATTGTCCGAGGAAAATCGTGCGTATAGTGCGGCGCGTGGGATAACACCTCGCGCTTTCATAGATTCTATTACGGTCATTTTTTCTCCTTTCTCTGTCCGAGGTAACGCCATTTTGCAATGCCGTCAAAGATTTTCAGTAGATCTTTGATGTTGTCGGTTTCACTCGGTATTGTTTTTCTTTGAATTTTACCCTCTTTGCCGTTGGAGATCTTCAAAAGATCCTCGCGGCTGACGGTGATACAGATCATTCGTCCTCCTTAAATCATATCATTTCGTGTCTCAAACATCCAGCGAAGTCGGTGAGAAGTTACAATAAAGTATCAACTCACATGGACATACGAAGTCCCACGGACTGCTCATAATCCTCGTGTGTGCAATAGGCAATAAATGCTTCGTTTGAAATGCGCCTCCCGAGGATTCGCTCCAGCCGCTCCTTCTCCCACTGGCTCATCTCGTTAAGAACTCTCGGCGTGTACCCATGGCTTTCCTCCTGGCAGAGTAGATCACCGATGAAATCCATCAGTCCGGTTGTGATTGTTTC
>JAZNMQ010000045.1:0-27415 GCA_045579745.1 Candidatus Flemingiibacterium sp.
AGATTAGATATCCCATAGCACAAGCTAGTAAGGTCACTTGTAGACTACAAGTTTGATAGGTCGAAGGTGTAAGCACAGTAATGTGTTCAGCTGATCGATACTAATAGACCGAGGGCTTGAACTTCAAGTTTGTTTGAGATTTTATATTTAATTTCTTCTGCTTGTTGAGTTTCAGTTCGTTTATCTTCCACCTTTCTTATTCGGTTCTCAATGTGCATTAGCTAAACCACCGATTTATCGGTGGTTTTTTCTTTTTCTTGGCTTTTTATCATTGTAATTAATAATTATCTTGCCTCTATACATTCCTTGTTATTACTGCAAATCACATTATGCTTTTTTTCTCATATACTTCATATTGAGTCAGATTCTTCTTGACTCGATCTAATGGGACGTTCAGCTTCCGAAACTTATGTTGTCTGTTTGTATTTTATAATAAGCTAAATGTCCCGATTCCATGAGAAAGGAAGCTTTATACGCTCTGAATGTATGTTATTTGAAGCTTATATTCAAAGCGTAAACAGCTATGGTAATAATTATGTCTGAAATGGAGCATTGTGCTGAGCACGATGAACACTTCGAGGCTTTTTCCGATTTTAGCGGACGCTTTCCTCTTGCTATGGCGTATGTTCGGATTCATAAGCTAGATCAGATGTTTCCGCCTGAGCTTGCTTTGAAGAGAGGTACGCTCTTCCCTGAGCTTGATAAGCCGTTTTGCGGAATAACTGTTATGGAGTGCAAGAAATGAACTATTATCCTCAAAAACAGCATACTAATCATTTTAATGAATATTCTTTGCCGTTTGCAGCATGGGAGCTTCGACTTTATCTAAATACTCATCCGAGTGACGAACGTGCTCTTTCTGCTTATAAGCAAATCTGCGCCGCTTCACATGATAATGTCAATTACGCTTGTGTTGGCATTGACAAAAACGATGATAAACCGTGCGGTTGTTCCGAGATCAATTCTCGTAATAACCCCAAAGCCTCGCGATGGAGTTGGATTGACAATCCGTGGCCATGGGAGTATGAGGCTAACTCGAGCGGAGGTTGCAGATAATGTGGATTTATGATAAAAAGCTTCAATATCCGGTAAAAATCAAGAATCCAAACGCTCGACTTGCAAAGATTATCATTAGCCAATACGGTGGTCCTGATGGTGAACTTGGTGCTTCTTTAAGATATTTGAGTCAACGTTATTCAATGCCGTATGCTATGGCAAAGGGCGCACTCACTGATATAGGTACGGAAGAATTGGCACACCTTGAAATGATTGGAAGTATAGTATATCAGTTAACGCGTGATCTTTCACCGGATGAAATAATTAAGCACGGGTTTGACACTTATTTTGTCGACCACACTACGGGTGTCTATCCTCAAGCGGCATCAGGCGTGCCCTTTACAACAGCGATGCTTCAGGTCAAGGGCGATCCGATAACCGATCTGCACGAGGATATGGCTGCAGAGATGAAGGCGCGTACAACATACGACAACATTCTGCGCCTGTCTGATGACCCTGATGTAAATGATGCAATCAAATTCCTTCGTCAGCGAGAAATAGTACACTATCAGCGGTTTGGCGAAATCTTGCGTCATGTCCAGGATAATCTTGATTCTAAGAATTTCTTTGCGATAAATCCTTCATTCGACAAGAAAAAAACTAAATAATCAAAAAGGAGCTGTTGCACTTAAGTGCAACAGATCATCGATTATATCAGTTAACTATACCGGTGGATATGGTTGACAAAGGTTATACTTAAATTATTCTTTTCCGTTCCAACAGTATGTACAGAGCTTGCATGCCGGAATTCCAACCGATTCGAGCATATCATCAAGACGGTGATATCTCAGTGTTGTGAAGCCGAGCTCTTTGCCGATTTCATCGACCATACGCTGATATTCGGGAGTTGTCGGGTCGCTGTAAAGCGGAAGCTTTTCATTAGCGGCTTCCTCTGAGCCTTCAAGCTTTAATATCACGCGTCGGGTTATCAGATCCATCTCACTCTTAGAGCGTGAGAAATTCAAATACTTACAGCTGTAAAGAAGCGGAGGGCAGGCAGTACGAATATGTACGCCTTTTGCACCACTCTGATAAAGAAATTCCGCTGTTTCACGAAGCTGTGTGCCGCGAACAATAGAGTCATCAATAAGTAAAAGCTCTTTATCTCTGATAAGCTCGTCTATAGCAACAAGCTTCATCTTGGCGATAAGATTTCTCTGCTCCTGCATGGTTGGCATGAACGAGCGAGGCCATGTAGGCGTGTACTTGATAAATGGACGTGTGAAGGGTATTCCTGAGGCGTTTGCGTAGCCAATTGCATGAGGTGTTCCCGAATCGGGCACTCCTGCGACAATATCAGGGTGAACGCTTCCCACATCCCGCGCCGCAAGTGCTCTGCCGCAGTTGTAGCGCATCATTTCAACATTTACGCCCTCATAGGATGAGGTTGTGTAGCCATAGTAAACCCAAAGGAATGTGCAAATACGCATTTCCTCTGTAGCAGGGGATACCGTTTCGCATGAATCGGGGGTCATGAAAACGATTTCCGACGGACCGAGATCCTTGTGGTGAGTGTAACCGAGATTGAGATACGCGAAGCTTTCGAATGACGCGCACATTGCTCCATCCTTGCTGCCGATTGCTATGGGTGTACGGCCGAGCTTATCTCTTGCGGCATATATTCCGCTCGGTGTGAGTATAAGCATGGTCATTGAGCCCTCTATGAGGCTTTGAGCATGACGGATGCCCTCAACGATGCTTCCTTTTTGATTAATCAGCGCCGCAACAAGCTCAGTTGTGTTGACCTCGCCGCCGCTCATTTCAAGAAAGTGTGTATGTCCGTGATCGAAAGCGCATTTTATAAGCTCGTCGGCGTTGTTAATTCTGCCGACGGTTGTGATAGCAAAGCTGCCGAGATGTGAGCGAACGATCAGCGGCTGAGGCTCGCTGTCGGAAATACATCCGATGCCGAGCATTCCGGTCATTTCACTTACATCCTTATCGAATTTGGTGCGGAACGGTGAGTTTTCAATATTGTGAATAGCACGCTGGAAGCCGTTTTCACCGTATACTGCCATTCCTCCGCGTCTTGTGCCGAGATGTGAATGATAATCTGTGCCAAAAAAGAGATCAAATACGCAATCTCGCTTTGACGCTACTCCGAATAATCCTCCCATTAGGTTGATGTCCTTTCGTTTCTTATTAGCAAATTAAATTATATCATGTTTTATGTAATTTTTCAAGTGTAATCTGAAAGAAAATTGAATTTCCGGCACGAGTCTTATTATTAACGGTCAAACAGTATTTACAACAATTTTTTTAAAACATAAACTGTTGTTAGCATAACATTTATATGCGACACCGTATGTTGTGCTGAATTTGAAATTAAGGAAGCTTTCGCTAAGTGAAGGCAACGGTTATAAATATGGTAAACAGAACGAAAATCGCTGTAATTGGCGGCGATTCCCGACAGCTTGTAGCTGCCGAGCGTCTGCGTGCCGCCGGATTTGATACGGCGTTATACGGCTTTGATATTCAAGCTTCTAAAAAAACGGAACATGAAAATTCGTTCGGTGCTGCAGTAGATGCACAGTGTTGTTCGGAGTTTGACTGTCGTGAATTGCCAAGTGATATCGCCAAAAAAATAAACTCTGCCGGTACCCTGTGCGAAACACCCGACGAGGCGATTTCTAATGCACTTGCGGTAATGCTGCCACTGCCGGCAATTTCAGAGGGCTCGAGAATTTCCATGCCGCTTGCACATTCTGATAATGAATTGACTATTGGGCGAATTTGCGGAATGATGGCGGCGCGCGGCGTTAAAAAGCTGTGCGCAGGCAAGCTCGGGCGCGATTATACCGCAATGTGTGAGGGCAGAGGATTAGAGGTTTTTGACTACTATGAACGAGAAGAATTTTCGGTAGCCAATGCAATCCCAACCGCCGAGGGGGCAGTGGCGATAGCAATGAATGAGCTCTCGATCACGCTTCACGGCTCGTCGGCTTTGGTAGTCGGATACGGAAGAATCGGAAAGGTTTTGTCGCGAATGTTAAAGGGGCTGGGAGTTAAAGTCACGGTCAGCGCGCGAAAAGCGTCTGATTTTGCGTGGATCAAAGCCGAAGGCTGTGATTACTGCCATACAGGGCGGCTCGCGGAGCTTTTTCATGAAAAAAGGTTTGATGTTATTTTCAATACTATCCCATACATGGTTATCGGGCGAGATGAGCTCGCACGAATTCCGAGCGAAACGTTGATAATCGACCTTGCTTCAAAGCCCGGCGGAATTGATATTCCGTCAGCTAAGGAATTTTCGCAAAATGTTATTTGGGCATTATCGCTCCCCGGAAAGGTTGCGCCGATAACATCAGGACAGATAATCGCTGACACGATCATAGGCTATTTAAATGGAGCGGTGACATAGAATGCTTATAGGATATGCGTTGTGCGGTTCATTCTGCACATTTTCAAGAAACATCGCGGTTATTGAGCGGCTCAGGGCACTCGGGCACGATATACTGCCGATAATGAGTGCAAACGCTTATTATACTGACACTCGTTTCGGGGAAGCTAAAATTCATCGGGATAGGATCGAGTCGATTTGCGGACGCGAGATAATTTATACAATCGCGCAGGCAGAGCCGCTTGGCCCGTCTATACTTCTTGATATATTGATAGTTGCGCCGCTTACAGGCAACACACTTGCAAAGGTCGCAAACGGTATAACAGATACTTCTGTCACAATGGCGTGCAAAGCTCATATGAGGAGCGAGCGGCCGCTACTACTTGCCCTTGCAAGCAATGATGCAATGTCGGCTAATCTTAAAAACATCGGTGCACTTTTGCAAAAGAAAAATGTATACTTCGTGCCGATGCAGCAGGACGACCCGAGGAAAAAGCCTCATTCGCTTGTCGCGGAATTTGAATTGATCCCGGAGCTTGTCGAACAAACGATTGACGGAATTCAGTCAAGGCCGCTATTTTTGAGCTGAGGAATTTTATGCCTGAGCGATGGGAAACAAATGAAGCCATCGCTCAGGACGCTTTAAATTCGCAGGTGAAAAATGCGACGGAATGAATCTATGGCTATAAAGTGGTCAAATAGAGCAAATGTACTATGAATTTTTTGTAAAAAATACTATTGCGGATTTTTATGCAATGTGGTATAATTATATATTATGATAATAAAATTGGAGAAGTATAAATATGCTTACTATAAAAAAACATATCGCAGAGAAGCTGTTTGAAAAGTTTTCCGCATTGACTGCGGGAAATCCTGCAGCAGCTGACATTTGCGCGGAGGATTTCGCAGGATATCTCGAATATCCGCCGGATGACAAGCTCGGAGATCTCGCATTCCCTTGCTTTAAGCTCAGCAAGCCTATGCGCATGGCACCGCCTGCAATCGCGGCAAAGCTCGCAGAGGGGCTCGAGGATGACGTTATCGCGAAGGTAGACGTTGTCGGAGGATATTTGAACATATTCATTTCTCCTGCATATCTTGTGGGCGTGCTCATGCCGGAGATCATGAAAAAAGGCGAAAAGTACGGATCATTCGATTTCGGCAAGGGCAAGAATGTCGTACTCGACTACTCATCCCCTAACGTCGCAAAGCCGTTCCATATCGGACATCTTGGCACTACGGTTATCGGTCACAGCCTTAAAATGCTTCACGAGTTTGTTGGCTACAACTGCATTGGCGTTAACCATCTCGGCGACTGGGGAACTCAGTTTGGTAAAATGATCGTCGCTTTCAGAAAATGGGGAAATCGTGAGGTAATCGAAAAGGGCGGAATTGATGAGCTCGTTGCGCTTTATGTCAAATTCCATTCCGAGGCAGAAATTGACCCGTCGCTTAACGATGAGGCTCGTGCTGAGTTTACTAAGCTTGAGCATCATGATGAGGATAATCTCGCGCTCTGGAAGTGGTTTATTGAGGTTTCGCTTAAGGAATACAGCTCGACCTACAAGCAGCTCGGTATTGAGTTCGACAGCTACAACGGCGAGAGCTTCTATTCCGACAAAATGCCTGCAGTAGTTCAGGAGCTTAAGGATAAAAACCTCATGGTTATCGATGACGGCGCTTCTATTGTCAATCTTGAAAAATGGAACATGCCGCCTTGCCTTATTCTGAAAAAGGACGGCTCGACTTTATACCCGACACGCGATATTTCTGCCGCACTTTACAGAATGAACACCTATGATTTCGACAAGTGTATTTATGTAACATCAGCCGGTCAGTCGCTCCATTTTGCACAGTGGTTCAAGGTGGTCGAGCTTATGGGATATGAATGGGCGAACAAGCTTATTCACGTTCCCTACGGCACAGTTTCGATAAACGGCTCAAAGCTTGCGACACGAACAGGCAATGTAATTCTGCTTCGCGAGCTGTTCGCCGAGTCTATCGAAAAGGTCGGCAAAATTATGGAGGAGAAGAACTCCGCGCTTGAAAATAAGGCTGAGATTGCCGAGGCTGTTGGCGTTGGTGCGATAGTGTTCTACTATCTCTCAAACTCCCGCATCAAGGATATTAACTTCATTCTTGAGGACGCACTCAACTTCGACGGAAACACTGGCCCGTATGCGCAGTACACCTATGCCCGTACCTGCTCTATCATTGAAAAGGCAGGGGGAGTTCCCGCTCTCAATTCAGGCAGCGCGAAAATTACCGATGCTTCCGAAAAGGCACTTCTTAAAACGCTCTCGATCTTCCCCGAGAAGATTCTTTCGGCTATTAACGAGCTTGAGCCGTCTATAGTTACGCGTTATATACTCGATGTTTGCGCGGCATTTAACCGCTTCTATCATGAATGTCAGATCGTTACAGCAGACGATGCAGAGGTTCGCGATTTCCGTGTAGCACTTACTGACTGTGTCAGAACGGTTCTCGGAACAGCGTTCGGTCTTATTTGCATGAAGAAAACAGAAAAAATCTAAGAATAATCATAAATAATTGAAGGAGAATAAAAATGTCCGGACATAGTAAATGGAAAAACATAATGCACAAGAAGGAAAAGACTGACGCACAGCGCGCCAAAATCTTTACCAAAATCGGCAAGGAAATGGCTGTTGCGGTAAAGGAAGGCGGACCTGATCCGGTTTCCAACTCCAAGCTTGCGGCTCTTATCGCTAAGGCAAAGGCTAACAATGTTCCTAACGATAATATTGACAGAATTATCAAAAAGGCATCTTCCTCCGACAGCGCGGATTACGAGGAAATTGTATACGAGGGCTACGGCCCGTGCGGTGTTGCAGTTATTGTTGAAACCGCAACCGACAACCGCAACCGTACCGCTTCCGATGTTCGTCACTACTTTGATAAGTTCGGCGGCAACCTTGGAACTACCGGATGCGTATCCTTTATGTTCAGCGAAAAGGGTGTAATCGTTATTGAGGCTGACGGCAAGATTGATGAGGATAAGCTCATGGAGGATGCGCTTGAAGCAGGAGCGGCAGATTTCGCTACTGAGGAAGGAGCATTTGAGATTTCAACCGAGCCGGAAGACCTTAACGCTGTTCGTGAGGCTCTTGAGGCAAAGGGATATGTTATTGCATCGGCAGATACCGACAAGATTCCCTCATCCTATGTTACTCTCACGGGCGAGGATGATATCAAGAACATGACAAAGCTCATCGACGCTCTTGATGATAACGAAGACGTTATCGAGGTATATCACAACTGGGAGAACTCTGAGGAATAATCGAGGAGAAATAATAAAAGCGGCTGAGATGGCTGCTTCTCATAAGGACGATAAACCCCGACAGATTTTCAAGGTCTGTCGGGGTCTTTTGATTTGTTCGATAAACTTGATTTCGTTTTATAGGTAAAGCTAAAAATATTATAGCCTCATGACCAAATAGATTATAAAATGATTCTTTCTAATTCTTTTAAGAATAGTTCAAAATCTCTATTATCGTCATTATATAAAATTGTAGACATTCCCATCTGTTTAGGTACTACTAAATTTTTTTCGGTATTGTCAATAAATACGCATTCCTCGGCATTTACATGCAACGTATTTAAAGCATATTCAAATATGCTATGACTATCTTTGCCGGAATGTAAATATGCAGATATTGCAACAACATCAAAATATTGATTTAATCCCCTATAATCAAGAATTGTGTTGATTCTATCACATTTATTGTCTGTTATCATTCCAATAAGATATCTTTCCTTTAGTTTTTGCACAAGAGTAATCATCTTTTCGTCAAGACGAGTAAACCTAAAGGAATCAAGTAAGATATTATAATCAATGTTCTGTCCTAAAGATTGACAAAAGTCTTCCCATATTTCTTGATGAGTTGTTTCTCCTGATAATAATTGCTTATTAAACTTATAGTAACTTGATTTCACATTTTCTAATGGAATCCCGCAAGTATTCGAAATATAATTTGTTATGGTTGTTGAACCTGTTGTATCTATTGTTAAAACCCCATCAAAATCAAACAACACTGCTTTTATCATAATTAAGTCCTTATGTAAATTCTTATTTATCGTTCCATCTTATCGCGAGTTTCGCATTTGTATAACAAACGTATCGGGTGAAGCTTACGCCCCTATTCTACTGTATATAATTCATCGTAGTACCAACGAAGCGGATTTTCGTAGATGTACCGCAAATGTTGTTCATAATCTTGACGGTTGCGGATAATGTGGTCATTGGAACGATATTGCCAAATGTTTATTCCGTATTCCTTGTTGCAAAACCGTTTGAACGTTGATAAAAACCTCGCGGTGATGGTATTTTGTGCTGTTGTAGGGACCGGCGTCCTCGACGGTCCGGTTTCCACCGGCGTCCTCGACGGTCCGGTTTTGGTGCCTTTCACCCATAACATAATATGAATATGGTTTGGCATGATCACGTAGCTCTCGACAGAAAGATCATCATAAAAATCATTTAATTGATTGATGAATTTATCTGCAATTTGTCCGTATTGTGTTAATTCGATTTGCGGACCGTCGGGGACGCCGGTCCCTACGGGGGTATCTGTTGGTCGCTTGCACGGACCGTCGGGGACGCCGGTCCCTACAATGCGGGAGAGAATACATCTCCGATCCTTGGTGCATATCGTTAAGAAAACAACGCCGTTGCGATTATAATTTGCGCCTTTTAATCGAGTGGTCTTCCGATTTTTAAATTCATTCATTCCCATCACCAACCCTATTATATCATGAAGCAAAAATGCTTGCTTGCAAGGCAAGGCTTTCTGAGTACATTATAACACAAAATCGGCAGAGGAACAATACCTCTGCCGAAGTTTGTAAACAACCTAATGAGAAGCCTCGCAAAAGCAGCCTCTTTTTGGTGTGCTTAAATTAAATATAATTAGATTTCGGGAATAACGATCTCGATTTCTTTGCCTGCTTCAGCAGACTTTACGATACCGTCAAGGATAGCCTGATTCTTGATGATCTGGCTTGACGGAACCGGAGAAGCACCGCCGTTTTTGCAAGCGTCAAGGAAGGAACGAACCTTTTTGTAGAACAGTCCGTTGCCCTTGTTCTGAATAATCGGTACGATTGTTTCAACCTGAGAGCCTGCAACATCGTGATAAATCTTCATAGGACCGCCGACAGAGCCGTTCCAGCAGTCTGTGGAGGGAATGCGAAGTGCGCCCTTCTTACCGAAGATGATTGTATCACCGGGAGTATCAACGTGCATTGCCCATGCGATTCTGAAGTCGAGTACGATACCGTCCTTATCGCCGTATTTGCCGGGCTCAAGACGGATGAATGCAGCAGCAAAATCGTCTACATTGAAGCGCTTTGCATCCTTCTCGGACTGATAATCTGTGCTTGTTCCGAAGAAGTTAGACTTGTATGCAGAAATGGTCTTGGGAGTCGGATAACCGATTGCGTTAAGTACCATATCGAGCGAATAGCATCCGATATCACCGAGTGCGCCAATTCCTGCGGTGCTCTTTTCGATAAAGGTGGAGTTCGGAATGCCGCGACGGCGTCCGCCGCCTGTCTGAATGTAGTAGATCTCGCCGAGAGTGCCCGACTCAACGATCTTCTTTATCATCTGCATGTTAGCATCATATCTCGGCTGGAAACCGATAGAGAGAACCTTGCCGCTCTCCTTTTCAGCACGAACGATATTAACTGCTTCATCAAGTGTTACGCACATCGGCTTTTCGAGAAGTACGTTAACACCCTTCTTCAGAGCGTAGACGGTGCACTCCTCATGTGTTGCGTTGTAGGTGCAAACGCTGACAGCGTCAAGCTCCTCATTGTCAAGCATGGACTTGTGGTCGGGATAGAAGCGTACTCCATCCGGAACCCCCCACTTTTCCTTGAATGCCTCAGCCTTGCCGGGGATAAGGTCAGCAAGAGCTACAATTTCAACATCGGGCATCCTTACATACTGCTGAACATGAGATTCTGCTATCCAACCTGTACCGATAATGCCAACCTTCAGCTTCTTGCTGTCGTCAATCTTGGCTTCAGCCTTTTCCTGTTGAAATTGGCTCAATACTTCATCAGCCATTTTTATATCCTCCTGAAAATAATAGAGTTGTGTGCGTTAACGGGAGTAGGACTGCCGTTATTTCACTACAATTCAATTATAATCTATATATCAAAAAAATGCAATAGCGTTTTATGCAATTTTGAGAAAATATTAATTTTCAATCTCTGAAAGCCTGTTATATGCGTCTGCAAGCTGATTCCAAGTCCTTTTATCGGTTTCACCGGTAATCGGAAGTTGATGGGCTTTTTGAAAATTTCTGATATCTTCCATCGTGCTGTCGTTGTATACTCCGTCAGGCTCCTCGCCTTTAATGCTGTCGTAAATATTAGCAAGTGCCCGAAGTATAAACTGAACTATCGCAACTGCATCCGAATACTCGCCCCTTCTCATTACATAATCTTTCTTATTTGGAAATGCCGCCAGCCTTCTCGGCGGTGCGTTCGTTTCAAGGGCTGCCTGATATGCTTTATAGATTGCCTGCCATGACGAATAATCGACTCTGCCCGTGGGCACGAGTCCGTTTTGCTGTTGGAACGCTCTGACTGCATTGCTCGTTTGAGAGTTGTACACACCGCTTGGAATTACGAGCGGAATGCTGCCGTCAGCGTAATGAATCTCGCGAAGATAGTTTTGAAGTGTGCGAATATTGTCAACGGAATTATTGTTTGATTGCATAGCTTCTCCTTATAAAATACAGCGTTATTCTCCGAGCACAATGCCGCCAAACTGCTCGTTTGGAGTGATTCCGCCGCTCATTGCATCGCTGTAGGCATCGGCAATATCATCCCATGTCAGCGCATCGACAATTCCGGTTCGCTCAAGGCCGAACAGGTCCTGGAATGTTAACACAGCGTCGCGTGTTGCAGGGCCGTAAACCCCGTCAGCACTTAATGACGGAAGCTCGGGATAAACAGTCGCAAGCTCGTTTAGGTATTCCTGCAATAGTCTGACATCGTTTCCTTGCGAGCCGAGCACGAGCAGTCTTCCCGGAAATGGCGTGACGGGTATTCCCGTGTAAAACTCCGGCGTAGATGTTACGATTCCGCGGTAGACGTTATAAAGGTCAATCCATGTTTCTTCGTCTACGATTCCCGTCACAGGCAGGCCGTAGGCGCGCTGAAATGCCCTGACCGCATCTTCGGTCGCGGGACCGAAAATGCCATCTATGGCAACGGCAGGAATAATATCAAGATTCTCGCCGAGGACATTCAGAAAATACTGAAATTCTCTGACGAAAATTCCCTCGTCGCCCGGTGACAGCACATCAGGAATCTGACTTGAAATTTCGCCGAGCGTGATACCCTCGCTCGAAAGCTCGGAAAGCCGCTTTACGCCGCCGTAGATTTGCAAAATCTTGTACCAGGTCGATGGGCCGACAAGTCCATCCTGCGTCAGGTCAAATATTCGTTGAAACTCTTTTACGGCATTTTCGGTTGAGATTCCGAAAACGCCATCTATCGGTGTGATTTTCGGTATTGCGGGATAGTTGGCTGAAATTCGGTTTAACCGCGATTGAACGGTGCGAACATCATTTCCGAAATTGCCGAGCCTGAGAACGCGATACGGTGTGGATGGGGTATAGGGAAGTATGGGCGTATCCTGATTTATGTTCAGATCGGTTCCGTAGTAGTTTGTGAGAATTTCGTATGGCGTCAAGCCGGCCTCTGCGAGGGGGACGGTTCCCCATTGTGAAAGTCCCTCGCATGTAACGGTCGTTCCGTTGCAGTATTTGGCAAAAAGCGGTTCTATTGAACCGGGACGGCTTAAATAATCTGTGAAGATATCGTCGACTATTGCGGAAACATTTTCGAAAATATCCCGACCCGGAACAAAGGCTTGGTCGATCGCAGTCGAATTGGTAATATCGAAGTCGTAGCCTCGACTTCGATAAAACTCCGTGTAGATTCGATTCAGAGCATATGATACTTGTGCGTAAACATTTGCGCGAATGGCGTTTTCGGGCCATGTCGGGTAAATTTCGCTTGAGGCAACGTTTTTTATGTAGTCGGGGAATGAAACGGTCAGATTATCGGCAGGCGAGCTCGGTGCTCCCAGATGAACCGTTATCGATTCGGGTATGTATGGAAGTTCGGGCATATCATGACAACGACTTGCATTTGCAAGTCTACCTTTCTCCCCAAAAGGGGCGTTATCTGTGGAAGCGGATAATGTGCAGGAAAAATCCACAAATTGCTTGGTCGATAGCTTTGCTTTGAAGCCTATAGGTCGGTTCTTGTATCCTCGGCGAAGTCGATGCCTACCCGAGGATAAACAGTGTCGGAATCGTATTCGGCGAGAGGGAGCATTTCAACGGGTTGGACAGATGTAACTCCTGCGAATACGGGAGCCGCGCCAATTGTGACGGCATAATAGCCGTCCTTGTTTATTTGCAGATCGTATGTTGCATAGGGCTTTGAATTGCCGGGAGATTCTGAGAGCATACGACTTGGAGCAGGCAGCTCAATTCGCTCGGTTTTACCGGAATTATCTGTCGTAAGAACCGCAAATATTGAGCTGTTATCAGGCTCGTCATACATTACCGTCACCGTTGCTCCTGAAAGCGGTATCGCCCCCCGTGCGGTAGAAACATTGACAATAAGATAGCCGGTGCTTGGTTGTTCCATAGACTTTCCTCCTTTGTGAGATATTGCAGTATATACAAAAAAGAGGATGTTTGCCACAAAATCGATGCTTTATCAGCGAAAAAGCTCTTTAAACCATTCGAGCAGACGAAATTTTATCACAACATCGGGGGACTTTCCCGTGATGAGGCGTATTTGCGAGTGGGTCAGCCCAACCTCAAGCAGTTCCTCGTTTACGGAGCCGGCATCGGGCTCGTTTTGTGCGCCTACACAAAGCCTCGGGAAGAGAACACACCACCAATTTTTACCTTGTGCTTCTCCTATTAAAACGCGCAGAGATGTATATTCTCCCGACGGAAGTGTAATGCATCCGTATTCTCGCGTTGGATAAGCTTCCTTTGTAAGCGTGACATCGACATCCGTTTCCACGCCCTCGTCAGACAGCACCTTGACAGCAGAAGCTTTGATTTTCTCAAGATTCTCTCGCAGAATATCCTCGGCGATCTGACGGTCGTTTATTCCGTCAAGCAGCTCTGAAACTGTTTCCAAAACGCCGTCGCGAACCTTTAGCTTCAGCGCCTGATCTTCATCCGAATCGGAGCTTGCGAGCACATGCAGGCGGATAATATTATCATATAGCTCGGCGTCCGATTTTGTCGGAAAGAGTGCTGATACAGGAAGAATCAGCGCTGTAAGTATCGAAAATGTCAGAAGAAAAACGGTCAACCTTGATTCCATATATAATTTTTACCTCCACTTAGATCACCGTATGCGAAATGCCGCATACAAAAAATGCTTCCTTGATCTGCAGGTATTATGGACCGCAATCAAGGAAGCAATTCAGTTTTTAAAACAATTAATTAAGGCTGTCTGTTACAGATGGCTTCTGTTGCAGATAACTTCTGTTGCAGATAGTTTCTGCTACAGATAGCTTCTGTCGCAGGTGATAACGCTGTTGTAATCGGACGACAAGGCTTTGATCTTTTCATCAAGCTTTGAGCAAAGCTCATCATCCGAAAGCTTGCACTCAAACGGAACAACTATATCAAACAGCAAATTAGTGTGCGTGTGACCGCGGACGATGCGAAAATCGTGCATTGAAATAGCACATTCGCATTCGACAGAAAGGACGGTGACAAGTGTTGAAACCTCGCGGCGAAGCTCGGAAAGCTCCTCGTCTGAGGTGATTATCGGATCAAGGTGGATGACAAGGTTTATGCCCAAATTTCGTCTGAAATCGAACTCAATGTTGTCGATGATATCATGGCTTATTAATATATCCTGCTCGGCGGGCACCTCAACGTGGACCGATGCGAAGCAACGCTCGGGGCCGTAGTTGTGTATGACGAGGTCGTGATATCCGAGCACTCCGTCATATGAAGAGATTTTTTGGGCGATTGATTCAACAAATTCACTCGACGGTGCTACTCCGAGAAGAGGATTTGAAGTTTCGATTATGAGCGAAACGCCCGATTTAATAATAAAGCAAGCGACGGCAAGACCGAGCCAACCGTCAAGATTGATCGATGCGTAGCGCGATATCAGAGCGCCGATGAGTACGGCGGCGGTTGAAATAACATCGTTTCTGCTGTCGGCAGAGGTAGCAACAAGCGCCGCTGAATCAATATGCTTCCCGACGGACAGATAGAATCGGCTCTGCCAAAGCTTGATAATAATGGAAACCGCTAAAATCACAAGCGAGAGGGTCGAATATTCCGTATCGGTGGGATTTTTTATAGCGTCGATGGAATTTAGGAAAAACTGAACACCGAGGATGGTTATTACCATCGAAACTATAAGTCCTGTGATGTACTCAATACGCTGATGACCGTAGGGATGCTCCTTGTCAGCAGGCTTCAGTGCAAGCCGAAAGCCTATTAATGTAATAAGCGAGGATGCCGCGTCGGCAATGTTGTTGATCGAGTCCGCGGTTATGGCAATACTGTTTGCGATAATACCGATTATAAGCTTCATCGCCGACAGAAGCGCGTTTGAAGCGATGCCGATTACGCTTGCTACGGATGCACAGCGATTGCGTACAGCAATATTTTTGGTATCACGATAATTTTTGACAAACAGCGAAAGTAATTTCAGATTCAAATCGATTGCTCCTTACATCGTTTCAAGAATCTTTTCGGCGGCGCAAAGTATACCGAGCTTGCCGCTTTCATAGGTGAGTCCGCCCTGCATGAACGCTGTGTAGGGAGGACGCATAGGACCGTCTGCCGAAAGCTCGATTGATGAGCCCTGAGTGAAGGCTCCTGCGGCCATGATTACCTCATCGGTATATCCGGGCATTGCCCATGGCTCGGGGCTGACGTATGAATCAATCGGTGAGCCGGACTGAATACCCTGACAGAATGCAATCAGTCCCTCGGGCTTATTAAGATGCACCGCTTGAATTATATCTGCACGTCGCTCGTGCCAATGCGGATTTACATCAAAGCCGATACTCTCGAAGATATATGCCGCGAAATGCGCAGTTTTGATAGCCTGTGCAACTATGTGCGGCGCGAAGAAGAAGCCTTTGTACAGACTCTTATTGTTGCCAAGCGATGCACCGCATTCAAGTCCGACGCCAACGGTCGTGAGTCTGTAGCTTGCAAGCTCAACCGCCTTAGCTGTTCCTGCTATGTAGCCGCCCGATTCGGCAATTCCGCCGCCCGGATTTTTGATGAGAGAGCCCATAATAAGGTCTGCTCCGACAGCGCACGGCTCACGGGTTTCGGTGAATTCGCCGTAGCAGTTATCAACCACAACATACGCATTTGAGCGCGCCTTGATAAACTTCACCATCTCACCAATCTGCTCAACCGTTAATGTCGGGCGATTCATGTAGCCCTTTGAACGCTGAAGAAATACGATTTTTACTCTTTCCCCACCGTCCTTTAGCTGATTCTCTATTTCAGAGTAGTTAAATCCGCCATCAAGCAGGTCTACCTGACGGTATTCCACGCCGAAATCGGTCAAAGAGCCGTTGCCGGGAGTTCCCGCAATTCCGATGACCTCCTCGAGCGTGTCGTATGGCTTGCCGGTAACCGACAGCATTATGTCGCTTGGGCGGAGAAGTCCGTAAAGCGCGATAGCAATAGCCTGAGTGCCGTTAACGATGCTGTGACGCACGAATGCCGACTGCGCTCCGAAAACCTCGGCATAAATGCGGTCAAGGGTATCTCTGCCCTTATCGTCGTAGCCGTAGCCGCTCGTGCCTGCAAAGCATGTTTCGTCAACTCGGTTGTTTTTAAATGAATCCATGACCTTTTTGGTGTTTTCGAATGCGATGCGGTCAATATCCGCGAAGATTTCCGCGAGCTCTTGCTCGGCTTTTTTTGTAAGCGCGGTCAAATCAATGTTTTTCATTTTTATTCTCCTGAAGGCTGTTAACCAATTCTTTATAATAATTTCCTCTGACCTCAAAATTCCGAAACATGTCAAAGGATGCTGAGGCGGGTGAAAGAATGACGGTGTCGCCGCTCTCTGCCGCATCGCGAGCGGCGTTTACCGCTCCCTCAAAGGTGTCAGCCTCGATTATCGCGGGCGAGCCCTTGTAGTCAGCCGAGCCAAGAAGTGCGGCTTTGATCTTGCCGGCAGTCGCACCGACAAGCACGACCGTTTTTGCGCATTCGATCAGCGGCTTTGCAAGCGGCTCGTACGGAATATTCTTATCGTAGCCGCCGCAGATCACGATTACCTTTTCGGAAAAAGAGCGAAGTGCCGCTTCGGTTCTTGTTGGACTTGAATCGATCGAGCTGTTGTAATATTTCACGCCGTCGAGCATTCGCACAAATTCACAGCGATGCTCAACGCCTCCGAAGCTTTTTGCAATCTCGTTTACCGCTTCGGCACTCACAAATCCACGGGTGAGTGCAATTGCGCTCATGTAGTTTTCAACGTTGTGACGCCCTGGGATTTTTATGTCTGACGACTTGAGTATCGGCGTTGTTGTCCCATCAGCATCACGGAAAACAATCACCCCGTCCTTTTCGAAAACGGCATTATAGCCCTCCTCGGGCGTGGTGTATGCCGAGAAAAATGTGACCTCAGGCTTTGCACGCGAAGCCATTTCGCGTGTGAGCTCACATCCGTAGTTGAGCACTACGCGCTCGCATCCGATGTTTGTGAAAATGTTTTCCTTTGAGAGGGTGTATTCCTCCATATCTGTGTGCCAATTGAGATGATTGGGCGAAACATTGGTTACCGCTGCGGCAAAGGGCGAGCGCTTCATTCTGTGAAGCTGAAAGCTTGAAAGCTCTACAACGGCGATGTCGTTTTCCTTGATATTATCGATTTCGGGGAGCAAGGGTCTTCCAATGTTTCCGCCGACGAAAACCTGAGAGCCTGAGCCGCTTTTCGAAGCTTCAAGCTCGAGCATTTTGTATGTCAGAGTTGTTGTGGTGGTTTTTCCGTCGCTGCCCGTAATTCCGAAAATTCTGCATGGGCAGAGCTCAAAGAAAACCTCCATTTCGGAAGTCAGTATCGCGCCGTTTTGCTCCGCTTTTTGGAACTCAGGTAAATCTCCGCGTATTCCCGGAGCCTTGAAGATGATATCCTCATCAATGTTTTCAAGATATCTATCTCCGAGAATGAGTTTAACACCCTTTTGTTCAAGCTCGTGTGCAAGCTCTCCAAGGGCTTCAAAGCTTTTTATGTCACGCGCGGTGACAACGGCTTTATTCTTTAGAAAAAAATCAATAAGCGGGGTGTTCGAGATGCCGATACCGACGACTGTAACACGTTTCCCTTTGATATAATCCTTAAATTCGGTGAGTCTTGACATAATCCACCTCTGAGTAAATAATTGATATACATTATATTATATTATATCACATTTATGGGATATTGTAAAGAAAAACACAGCTTATTTTAAAATATATCGGGATGGAAAAAGCACTTTCCCATCCCGTAATAGGTTACATCATTCCGTGAAGCGCATCGAGCGCAGAGCTGAGCCCACCAACCTCGTCAATAAGCCCGAGGCTTACGGCTTCATAGCCGTCGATGATCGAGCCGCAGTCGGTCGCTATTTCGTCGGTACGCATCATAAGCTCCGAAAGGCGCGCCTTGTCAACGCTGCTGTGCCGCGCAACGAAATCGGTTATTCGGTCCTGCATACGGCGAAGATTGTCAAAGCTTTGCGGAACGCCCACGACAAGACCGTTGGTTCTGACAGGATGGATCGTCATTGTCGCACTCGGAACGATAAACGAACGCTTTGCTGCAACTGCAAGGGGAACGCCGATCGAGTGCCCTCCGCCGAGCACGATTGATACGGTAGGCTTTTTCATACTTGCGATCAGCTCGGCAATTGCAAGTCCTGCCTCAACATCGCCTCCGACGGTGTTCAATAATATCAGAAGCCCCCCGATATCGCGGCTTTCCTCAATTGAGCATAATAAAGGGATGATATGCTCGTATTTTGTGGTTTTCGCATTTTCACCCGACAGATAGTGCCCCTCAATCTGACCGATTATCGTCAGGCATTGTATGCCGCCCGTAATAATCGCACCTGTTTTTTCAATCGAGTCGAGCACCTCTTCGCTCGTCGTTTTCTCGTTGTTCTTCAAAAACACACACCTCTTTCGCTGTTTTTCATATAAATATGTTTGTAGTTTTTCCAAAAATTCATCAATTAATCATTTACTTTTCGAAAAAAATATTGTATAATAGATACGTATGGATTTTTAGATAAAAATTTCATTTCAGGAAAGGATATAAAAATGGAAAATAAGGTACTTGTAGAAACCTCAGCAAGACATGTACATCTCACTGAGGAACACATTGAGATTCTGTTTGGCAAGGGTGCTACCCTTACTCATAAAAAGGATCTCAGCCAGCCCGGCCAGTTTGCATGCGAGGAGCGTGTAACTCTCGTTGGCCCCAAGAAGTCTATTGCAAATGTAATCATCCTCGGTCCTGCACGCCCCGCGTCACAGGCTGAAGTATCGTTCACCGATGCAAGAACACTTGGCGTTGATGCACCCGTTCGTGAGAGCGGCGATGTTGCAGGCTCTGCTGCTTGCAAAATTGTAGGTCCTGCAGGTGAGGTTGAGCTCACTGAGGGCGTAATCGTTGCAAAGCGCCACATTCACCTGACTCCCGCAGATGCTGAAAAATTCGGCGTTGTGGACAAGCAGATAGTTTCCGTAAAGATCGAGAACGATTTCCGCACCACCGTTTTCGGTGATGTTGTTTGCCGTGTTAACCCCAATTTCGCACCTGCTATGCACATCGATACCGATGAAGCAAACGCGGCATGCGCATTCGGCAAGGCTTTCGGCGCGATTATTAAATAAATAATCGCGATAATTCTTTGGCATGGAGCGCATATTTGTTGCGCTTGATGATAATAATCTGTTAAATTTAAAAAAGGAGATATAAACATGAACTATACGCACGAAGTTGAAAACATGTGTTGTGTAGCCAAGGGTCCGAAGCACGGTCCCGCACCCATTCCGGAAGAAGGCAGATGGGTAAAGGCTTACGAAATCAAGGACATTTCCGGTCTTTCTCACGGTATTGGCTGGTGTGCTCCTCAGCAGGGTATGTGCAAGCTTACTCTCAACGTTAAAGAGGGTATCATTGAGGAAGCTCTCGTTGAAACCTGCGGATGCTCGGGTATGACTCACTCTGCTGCAATGGCAGGCGAAATCCTCCAGGGCAAAACTCTTCTCGAAGCACTCAACACCGACCTCGTTTGTGATGCTATTAATGTAGCTATGCGTGAAATCTTCAAGCAGCTCGCATACGGTCGTACACAGACCGCTTTCTCCGAGGATGGACTTCCTGTAGGTGCATCCCTTGAGGACCTCGGCAAGGGACTTCGTTCTCAGATCGGTACAATTTTTGCTACCAAGGAAAAGGGTGTTCGTTACCTAGAAATCGCTGAGGGCTATATCCTTGAGATGGGTCTTGACGCAGACAATCAGGTTATCGGTTACAAGTTTGTTAACCTTGGTAAGATGATGGATGCTATCAAGGCAGGCATGGATCCCAAGGAAGCATATGAGTCCAACATCAAGATTTATGGCCGTTATGATGAGGCTGTTAAGTATATTGATCCGAGAAAGAACTAAGAGAGGAGGAGCTAATTATGTCTAACAATGTAAAGTTTGAGGGCAAGGAAAGAAGAATTGCAGGCATCGAAAAGTGCCTTGCTGAATATGGAATCAAGGACCTTGAAGAAGCAAGAGAAATTTGCCTTGCAAAGGGCGTTGATCCCGATGCAATCGTTAAGGGCGTTCAGCCTATCGCATTCGAAAACGCATCTTGGGCGTACACACTCGGCTGTGCTATCGCAATCAAGAAGGGCTGCACCAATGCTGCTGATGCTGCTGAAGCAATCGGTATCGGTCTTCAGGCATTCTGCGTACCCGGTTCTGTTGCACAGACCCGTAAAGTAGGTCTTGGCCACGGTAACCTCGGCGCAATGCTTCTCCGTGAAGAAACAAAGTGCTTCTGCTTCCTCGCAGGTCACGAGTCCTTCGCTGCTGCTGAAGGTGCTATCGGTATCGCAAGAACCGCTAACAAGGTAAGAAAAGAGCCGCTCCGCGTTATCCTCAACGGTCTTGGCAAGGACGCAGCTTTCATAATTTCCAGAATCAACGGCTTCACATATGTGAACACCGAGTATGATTTCTACACCGATGAGCTTAAAGTCGTTTCCGAAACCGCATATTCGAACGGCGAAAAGGCTAAGGTTAAGTGCTATGGCGCTAACGACGTTCTTGAGGGCGTTGCTATCATGAAGCACGAGGGCGTTGACGTTTCTATCACAGGTAACTCAACCAACCCGACACGCTTCCAGCATCCTGTTGCAGGCACCTACAAGAAGTGGGCTATTGAGAACGACAAGAAGTACTTCTCCGTTGCATCCGGCGGCGGTACAGGTCGTACACTCCATCCCGACAACATGGCTGCAGGACCTGCTTCCTACGGTCTTACAGATACAATGGGTCGTATGCACGGTGACGCACAGTTCGCAGGCCCGTCCTCTGTTCCCGCACACGTTGAGATGATGGGTCTTATCGGTGCAGGTAACAACCCGATGGTTGGTATGACCGTTGCTTGCGCTGTTGCTGTTCAGGAAGGCATGAACAAGTAAGAGGATTTTCCCTGATTTTATCGGCTTTTTAGCAAGTTTTAACATCTTTCTATCAAGTCGGAATCAAGAAAAAATCGTTTCTGAAACATCTTTTAACCAAATAGAGAGTTGGACACATCATTTTCGGGTTTTCCCGTGTGATGTGTCCAATTGTTTAGAGGTGAAAAAGATGAAAAACTAAAACTTGTGGAAAGCAATAATTTGACATTAAAGTTGAAACTTGTACAATTGTGTGGTATAATTTACTTCATAGTAAGGTGAATTATATGAACAATAGGTGTATACCTACAAACATATTATTTTATATGTGGTATAAAGAATCTCCATTTTTATTTATTATAGGTGAGTAATAATGAAAAAAGTAAAGTTTTGTTCTTCCATAGCGTTGGATTCTCTTTTCTTTATTAGAAAGTCCAGTATGAAAAAAAGTGAATGGATGCCATTGTCTCAGTTCGAGGAAAGCGAGTTAGTTAAATATCCTATATTCAAGAAACATTTTGATGAGTTAGTTTTCTTTAAAAGAAAGATGAATATTAAAGCGGATGGTATTACGTTTGATATGTCTTCCATAGCGTTAGTTTTAAGTGCTTTTACAGACAATTCATTGGAAGATTTAACGTTAGACGATCTAATAAAGATATTCGAAAACCCCACTCAGTTAAGCGAATATACTCGTGAAAAGATTACAAACGATTTTAGTGCATCGCATACTTACCCATTATTGGATAGATTAAAAAAAGGTCTTGCCGACGAAATATGTCTTAGATTAAAAAAATTAAAAGACAATGAATTTGAACTTTTTTATAACAAAAACATAATGCCTTGCATTAAAGAAAATATTATAAATTATTATGAATCTATCGAAAAATACAATTTCGAAAAATTATATAGCGAAATTGCATTGTTGAAAAATAGCAATTCTGTTCCTTGTTCGAAAATATTTATGACCTTTTTTAGTTTTCCCCTGGCACTGAGTATGTATAATAGTTCATTTTCCGTATGTTATTCTGGAAAAGCATCTATAGATTTCTTTTCGATTGTTGCACACGAATTAATGCACGGTTTTGCTGACAACGAACTCCTTGAGATGTATCGTAAATATATGAAATCAGATAATTATTTGAGCGTAAACTATTCAAGATTGCTATCAGACTTTGGATCTGGAGATGAAGAAGAGTTTGTAAAGGCCGCAGAGTATTATTTATGTTTACTATCAGGACACTATAAAAAATCCAATTTGCTGATTCGAGCAAAAAATGAATATGAAGGCGTATGTCCTTTTTCAGTAATCGTTTTTGACTTGCTGAGTAAAGAAAGTAAAGTACCACGAGATTATAACCAATGGCTCAAGGATTTGTTTACCAGCGAAAAGTTGCCCAAAACAAAAATCGAGGAATACATACGCGAAATTCAATAAGCTTTGACGTAACCATTCCAATAATGAACGTAGAATTACAAGGATAAGGGATCTCATTAAAAAGAGTTACACCAACAACCTAAAAGATGTTAAAGACATATTTGATGTAATCAAATCATTTCTTAATGTAAAGAAAATGGCTTGTATATCCGCATTCTTGGATTTTTCCCAAGCGACGTATGACACTTGACGTTAAAATAATGGGTCTGATCGGCGCAGGTAACAACCCCATGGTTGGTATGACCGTTGCTGTTCAGGAAGGCATGAATAAGTAATACAATTATTTAAGATTGTGTAATTGATTAATAAAAAGGTTAGATATATCGGAGCTATGTTATAGTGATGATATATCTAACCTTTTTCTTTGACGGTGTGCGGCCAATTAAAAATACAGAAAACATTGACATGTGTGAAATATCGTGTTACAATGATGGTGACATTTGCAAATGTGTTTGTATTGTTTTGCATCAATATTAACCGCATTTGTGTGAATATTATAATGCTTCAGAAAGGAACAATCCATTATGATGCAGGAATGGTTTAAAAAAGCAAAGCTCGGCATTTTTCTCCATTGGGGAATTTACGCAGTACAGGGGCTCTCGGCTTCATGGGCGTTCGGAAACGGACAGATGTCCTACAACGACTACATGAAGCAATGTGACAGCTTTACGGCGTCCAAGTATGATCCTAAAAAATGGGCAGAGCTCTTTAAAAAGGCGGGCGCAAGATATGCGGTGCTGACAAGTAAGCATCATGACGGCGTTGCGCTGTTCGATACAAAATATACCGATCTCAACGTAGTGAAAAAGACTCCCGCAGGACGCGATCTGATCGCGCCGTACTGCGATGCTCTCCGTGAGGCAGGCTTGAAGGTCGGCGTCTACTTCACTAATACCGACTGGTCGGATATGGATAATATGAAGGTCATTCTTAAGAAATCCGCTGAGGAGATCGAGGAATTACATACGCGTCCGTACAACTATCAGCAGGCATGGACGGACCGCGGTATGGAGGATCGCAAGCTTGCTCCCGATGAACTTGATATCACCGATGAGGACAGAGAGTGTTGGGCGGCATTCATGGAGCGCTATCAGGGAGAGCTGCAGGAGCTGCTCACCAATTATGGCGGCATCGACCTCATGTGGTTTGATGTGCTTCTGTCGAGAAAAGGCCTTTCGTGGGATTGCGATAAAACAAAAGCCATGATTCAGGAACTCAGCCCGGGCACCATTGTCAACGGACGTCTCGGTGGCTACGGCGACTACGAAACTCCCGAATGCTATATCCCGCTCCGTTCGCTCGACGGACCGTGGGAGCTTTGCTGTAAGTTTAACGGCTCATGGGGATACTGCGAATTTGATAAGAACTATAAGACCGTCAAACAGGTCATACGGATACTTGTTGAATGTATTTCCAAGGGCGGCAATTTGCTGATCTCTGCAGGACCTACCCCTGAGGGTGAGATCCCACCGGAGCAGGTCAAGCTTTTGTGTGAAATGGGTGAATGGACAAGCAAGTACGAAGAGGCTGTCTATCCGACCGAGAAGGGTATCCCAACCGAGTATTTCCCCGGCGGCTCGACACTCACCGAGGACAAGAAAACGCTCTATCTCTTTTGCTACGACAAACCGCAGGAATGCATAATGCTCAAAGGAATCAGAAGCAAGATCAAGAAGGTTACCGCGATGAAGAACGGCCGCCAGCTTCGCTATTCGTCAGAAGGCGGCGCTCCGTGGCTGAATATGCCGGGCAACATTTGGATTAAGCTCGAGGACGAGGATACAGACGATGTATGCACCGTTTTCAAGGTGGAATTCGAGGATGCGATCGACCTCGTTCCGCTCCATGACAAGGTGGATTCCGTCGGCGGAAACTGATGCTGAAAAGAAATGTTATGCGCACCGTCTGAGCTGGAATAAAACTTCAATCGATGTTATGTGCTCGATGGCCGTGAGATCTTCGGATTTGTTTGTCAGACGCGCTCCTTTAAAAAATATAAAATAGAGGTAAAAATCATAAAAAAATTATTTGCAATGCTTTTGGCGATAATAATGTGTTTCTCTCTTGTTGCTTGTGGCAGCAATAGCGTGCTCGAAAAATACAAGAAGTATGAAAAGCTTATAAATTACATGGAAGCACAAGATTATGAAAGTGCGCTTGCCGAAATGATAAAGATAAGTGAAAACGGCGGGGCTACTGATGACGCAGAAGGTAAAAAAACAATTTCTGTTGAAATAACTATGGATAACTGGCAAGAATATTTCGAAATTGTTGAACGAGAAAAAGTCGAAAAGAATGAATTTGATGAAGTTGATGATATGTATAAAAACACCTATCTTGTATTGAAGGATGGGTATGAAATGGTTGGATATGATACCAGCATCGCGGTTGAGTATAACTATGTCCTGGAATGGAGATACGTTGAAATCGACAAAGAAAATGCTGTTTTAACAATTGGCGAGCTTGTTCCTGACAGAGAAATCGAAGAAAAGAACGCTGAGATGAAGAAGATCACCAGCCGTGAAACTTCCTTGACTAACGGACGCACGTGGAGCGAGGGTATGCAAGCCGTTCCCACGAATTTTGAAATCGTAAGAATACAAGGAACGCTTTATATTGCAGAATAATAAAGAAGTTTAATGGCGAAGTATACTTATTTGAAGGGCATTAAAAGGACTTGACTTCATAAGTAACGTTGATGTACAATGAGTCCGAGAGTATATGAACAATTAAGATCGTTTCTACCAATAAATAAAAAGCTCCGCTTCCCTTATATGAGGCGGAGCTTTCGCATTGATTGCTTTTCAACTACTTTAGTTGGCAACGGAATGATTGCAGTACTCGCAGTGCTCTTTTTCGGAATTGATGATACTGCCGCAAATAGCACAGCTCTGCATGTTTGATGAAAGATTGATCGGATATGGCAAGCCATATAGCTTTTTAACACGGTCACCCTGCTTAAAAAGCAGATCATTGTTTTTTTGAATGGGCAATGAAAACGTATGAACCTTGCCGTTGTCCGTTTCAACATACACCTTGCTTAATATAGGTGTGTTCATACGCCAACGCATATTAAACGCTTCGTTTGTGCCGCTGTAAGTTCTTCCGCCAAGTGAAGTTAAACGTCCGTTAACAGCTCCCATTACCGGATAGCATTCCACCGTCAGCACGCTGCCTTCCCATGCTCTGTCAGATGCCGCTTTGATAATTGCAAAGACGGCAACGGGGACTATTGCAAGCATCACCGCCGCAAGAATTGCGTTTGCAGTACCGAAAAGCTCTGAGATGTGCCTGTACAAAAAGGTGATTTCAGCAAGCGTAACGAATCCAATCCAAAGTAAACTTTTGTAGACAAATGACCGTTGTTTGTGCGTCAGATATTCACGTACATCATTTGATGGCAGTTTTTCTCTCATAATATGATCCCCCTATTCTTACATTTTACAGAAGCCGTATGCGTTTCTGTATTTTCATTATAGCATAAGATCACGTTGGTGTCAAGGACATGAATCGATGAATCGTCTTCTGACAGTATTAAATTTAAGAACCCAAATACTATTAAGCCTGCTTCCAGCCGAGATATTCTGCGAAACGGTGCGCCGCGAGGGACGCTGTTTTCGCATTTCGCATCACAAAGCCGATCTCACGCGTAAGCGGAGCTTCAAGCTCTCGCACCGATACATTCTCACAGACGTTTTCAGTAAGCATTCGCGGAAGTATGCTCACGCCGAGAGAGCTTGAAATCATCGAAAGTATTGCACGGTGTTCAGATGTCGTCAGTAAGACATTTTCAGGCTCAAACGGAAGCATTGACGGCAATCCTTGAATTTGCGTTGAGCCTTCATTAAACAGAATAAAATCCTCGTTCATCAGCGCGTCTATGGGGACTTTTTTAAGCTTGGCGAGCGGATGGCTTGAGGGCATGACAGCTAAAAGCTCCTCGCTTTCGCGATGAATAACATTCAGCCCGCAATCTGTAGGTAAGCATATAACCGCAAGCTCAATCTCCTCGTCGGTAATTTTACTTATAAGCTCATCGCTGTTAGCAATGACAAGCGAAAAATCCACCTCGGGATTATCTCGCTTGAAAGCTGAAATCAGCTCTGCAAGACGAAATGCGGCAAAGCTCGGAATCGAGCCTATGCGAAGACTGCCAGAGCGTAATCCGCGGATATCATCGACCGCCTTGGTTAGTGATTGATGCTCGGCGCACATGCGCTTGATGTGAGGGAAAAGCGCGGCACCGTCCGGCGTTATTTTTACTCCCGCACGGCTTCGCTCAAGAAGCGAGAGCCCCCATTCTGCCTCAAGGTCCGCAATCATGCGGCTGATGCCCGATTGGGTGTAGTTGAGGCTTTCGGCAGCCTTTGTGAAACTGCCGCACTCGACAGTACGAAGAAATGCGAGGTATTTTTGTATGTTCATTTTACAAAATCGCCTTTCGTTTATCGTAATTCCATATATGTATTCTATCAAGACTTATCGATTCTGTCAATCTATTTTGCGAAAGTCAAAAAAATTTGCAAAAAGTCTTTGAAAAAAGCTTTTATTTACGGCAAATTTATGGTATAATATACGCATAAAGTCTTGCTTCGCAAGTCTTTGGGCTTCGCCCCTACCGTGCTTCGCACGGATGCGCTATTGACGGCTTCGCAAAAATGCCCTTGCAAGCAAGCATTTTTGCTTCATGGTATAATATACGCATAAGCCCTGCTTCGCAGGCCTTGGGGTTTCACCCCTGCCGCGCTTCGCGCGGATGCGCTATTGACGGCTTCGCAAAAATGCCCTTGCAAACAAGCATTTTTGGTTCATGGGATAATATACGCATAAGTCTTGCTTCGCAAGT
>JAZNMQ010000046.1:0-105308 GCA_045579745.1 Candidatus Flemingiibacterium sp.
GAGGGTCCACCCGTTCCCATTCCGAACACGGAAGTTAAGCTCAACAGTGCCGAAAATACTTGGCTGGAGACGGCCCGGGAAAATAGGTCAACGCCAACTTATTTGTATCTATTTTCCTCCTTAGCTCAGTCGGTAGAGCGCATGACTGTTAATCATGATGTCGCTGGTTCAAGCCCAGCAGGGGGAGCCAATTACAGGTTGGCGCGCCGTAAAAGCGCGCCAATTTTTGTAATCTTATACGGACCATTAGCTCAGTTGGTTAGAGCAACCGGCTCATAACCGGTCGGTCCTAGGTTCGAGTCCTAGATGGTCCACCAACTAAAGTCCTTGTAGTAACAAGGGCTTTTTATTTTTTCTTATACCTTAAGTGCTCCTACCGAAAGAACACTCTTCTTGACTTTTTCAATATGATGTGATAGAATAATCATGCAATTGAATTTCACTATCAAAGAGGTCAACCATGGAACTTGAAAAACTTAAGCAAATTTTACCCGATTCCCAAAGATGGATTGAAGTAAAATCCCTGACAAGAGGCGCTTCAAAGGATGTTAAACTTCGTCTGACTGATGAAGACGGCTCTCAATATATGATACGAATTGCTGACGGTTTAGAGTTTGAATCAAAAAAGGCAATTTACGATAAAATCTCACTCGCCGCTGCGACCGGAGTTCCGATCAATAAGCCGTCAGGTTTCGGACGCACGTTAGACAATCGGGTTTATTCTATTTTTACATGGGTGGATGGAATCGAAGCGGATACATATTATCGTTATCTGAATTTCAAAACACTATATGACTTCGGACTTGAAATTGGAGAAATATCGAGAAAAATTACATCTGTCAAAGCTCCGCAAAGTGCGCTGTTTGATTGGTATGAACATCAAAGCAAGCACTATAAAACAATTCGCGAATGGTATAAGAACAGCGGATTAAAGCTCGAAAATGAGTCTAACATCTTTAATTGCATTGAAAATGATTTTGAGCTAATGAGAAACCGTCCTCTGACGCTTATTCATGGAGATTATCAGATAAGCAATTTCTTGATAATGCCCGATTGCCATGCCGGAGTAATTGATTTCGATTTCATGAAATATGCTGACCCTCTTATTGAAACGTCGCAATGCGTTTATTATACAAGACCTCGCAGCGCGGCAATGGCTGCAGGTCAGGCTGATGCTTATTGCTCAGAGGAAAACGTCGTGTCGCATGAGCAATACTTCCGATATATGAGGTTCTATTCAGCTATGGCGATGATGAGCGGACTTCAATGGTGGCACTCTAACGGCGGAGAAAACGGTGCGGCGTTCTATCTTACGCTTGCGAAGACAAACTACGAAGATTTCGACGGATTCAAGGCGCTTGTTCCTGCATGGTATCCCGAGGTGAAATCAAAGCTGGGTCTTTGAAAAACATAAATTGTGTTGAAACTTGAGATGACAATTTGCGATTTTTAAATTATTTCATGAATTTAAAATTTGTCTTGACATTTCGCAAATTGTTGTGGTATACTGATTCCAAACCATATTAAATTCTTGGAGGTGCTTTATGGAAAATATCAAAAAGTATGCCTATGAAGAGGGCGCATTATCTCTTTGCGGTGCATTTAAGGACTATTTCAGAGTAGGTGCGGCTATCAACACCCGTATTTTCAAACCGGGATATGAAAAAGAGCTGGCGATGGTAAAAAATCAGTACAATACATTTGTGCTCGACCTTGAATCAAAGCCCTCATTCATCCATCCTGAGGAGAATCGCTATAATTTTGAGCCGGTTGATAAGTTCATAGAATTTGGCGAGCAAATGGGTGCAAGACTTCGCGGTCACACCCTTGTATGGCATCAATCTGTCCCGGATTGGTTCTTTGAGGATGAAAACGGCAATGAGGTTTCTGCTGATATTCTGATTGAGCGCATGAAGGAGCACATTAAAACCATTGTAACACGATATAAGGGACGCATTCACTCTTGGGATGTTGTAAATGAAGTAATTCATCCCGACGGAAATAAGATGCGCGAAAACAGATGGTATAAAATCAGCGGAACACGCTATATTAAAGAGGCTTTCCGCGCGGCTCATGAAGCTGACCCTACTGCACGACTCATAATCAACGATTATAATCTCGAAGAAGTAGAGGGCAAGGCCGAAAAAATGATTGAGTTTGTGACCGAAATGCACAACGAGGGCATTCCGGTGCATGGCGTAGGTCTTCAGATGCACTTGTATCTGCTTGATACAGATGTTGATGTGCTCAAGAAATATGTTCGCAAGCTACTTACACTTCGCGATATTATTCCGGACTTCAAGTTAGAAGTTACAGAGATGGATATGTCCTGCTATCATTGGGATTCAACCGATGAGGATGTTGAGTGGACTGATGAGCTGCATGCGCTGTTTAGCAAGAAGTATTCAGAGGTATTCGAGTTCTTTATGGAGCTTTCCAAAGAGGGCGTTCTTGATTCAGTTCTCTTTTGGGGAACGTACGACGGAAACTCGTGGCTCAACGGTTTCCCAAGACGCCATAAGAACTATCCGCTGCTCTTTGACCGCGAGTATCAGTTCAAGCAGGCTTGCCTTGATGTAATGGCTCTTCCCGAAAAGAAATAAACATAAAAAGACTTTGCGGTAATAACTGCCGCAAAGTCTTTCTTTTTTATAAACAAATACGCTTGCTGCTTGAGTTTTTTAATATAATTGTCAGCAGTTTTTGGGGATATATCCATTTCGGTATTCCCTCGGACAGCAGCCGACATATTGCTTGAAGATTCTCGAAAAGTAATAAATATTAGAAAAACCGCTTTTTTCTGCTATTTGGTTCATGTTATCAGACGATGATAAAATCAGCCTTTTTGCCGTTTCGATGCGTTGATTCATGAGGTCCTCATAGGGGCTCGCCTGAAAGAATTTTCGATAGAGAACAGAAAATCTGCTCTCGCTCAAATTGGCTGACTGCGATAGTTCTTTTATGCTCCATTGCTTCGAGCAATCGGAAAACAGCTCATGACGCAGCTTCAGAAAAATGGGGAGATATTGCTCCTCTTGAGGTGTGTATTTGGAAGCTTGGAGCTTTGATGCAGCTGAGCGCGCAATTTTCAGAAGCATTGTTTCGATTAATAAATCGGTTCGCTGTCTGTAATATTCGTTTTTGTTAAACAGCTCCTGAGAGATCTCCTTTAACTCGCTTGTTATAAGCCCTGAAGTGCCGGTTTGAATAATTTTATTGCAGGGAAGATTGTATTTGCTAAGCAACGATGGTATTGAGGAACCTGTAATATGTATCCAGTCGTTTACAAAGCCATTCTCCATTTCGCTTGTTGCGTGGTGATGCTCGGGGAAATCGGGCGAAATAATTATGCAGTCGCCTGCGCTTCCATCCTGCCAGCCATGCTTCGTCAGACATGAGAAGGGTGTTTCAAAGCAGGATATAAGATAACAGCCCATTCCCTTTGGACGATATGCGACAAAATCCTTTGAATGCTGTGTTGCGATTCCGAATAAAAGTATATCAATGGGTGCCATATTATGAGTCCTTTCTTGTCAAGATAAAAGGAAAGTATAAGTTTGCAAACATAATCTGCATTTATTAATGGCGAAAATGCATCTATAATATAAATTAGAGAATGTTAACCAATATAATCGGAGGTGTGATTTTGAAGGCTGTAGTATTGAGTGCTCCCGAAACGCTTGAACTTGTAGAAATGCCAAAACCCAAATGCGAACGAGAGGGGTTAATCGTGCGTGTCATCACGGCTTGTATATGTAACGGCTCTGACCCGACTATGTTCAGAGATAAAAAAAGAAGTGACTATCCGGTTGTTTTTGGTCATGAAGCATATGGCGAGATAGTTGAGGTTGGCTCGGATGTTGAGGGCTACAAGGTTGGCGAAAAAATTTCGTGGTGGTATTCTCCGGGAGCGTTTGCGGAATACACTGTGATTCGTCCTATGGAAATTGCAGTTGTTCGTCTTAATGACAGTGTGCCAACGAGAGAGGGCCCGATATTCGAGCTTGTTGCCGCAGCGTCAAGAGCGGTTTTTGCTTGTGATGTTAAGGGTAAAAAAGTAATTATTCAAGGGCTCGGACCGAGCGGACTCATAATGGCTCAGCTATGCAGAGAGCTTGGCGCAAAGGAAGTCGTTGGCTTGGACCTTTATGAAAACAGACGCATGATCGGTGCCGAATACGGCTGCAAAACCGAGCTTCGCAGAAATGATTACGATATACTTATCGACGCTTTCGGTGATGAAGCAGGCGGCGCTGCTATGAATCTTAACGAAGCACTTGAGCATCTTTCGATGGGCGCAGAGCTTGTTCTTTACGGACAGCCTGAGCACGGCAGAACAATTGATTATCGTATACTGCAAAACAAGCAGCTTTCAGTAAAGCTACCGACAAATGATATCCCAAAGATTCGTGAAATGGTCAGCAAATCCTTGGAGCTTTATTATGCAGGAAGGCTGGAGCTTTCGAGGCTTATTACGGATGAGATAACACTTGCAGATGTGCCAGAGGCAATTATGCTTGTGAAGGATCATCCTGATGAGCATATAAAAATTATTGTAAATGTTGAAAGGAGCTGATAGACTGTGAAGCTTGGCATAAATGGACAGAGTCTTGGGGTGATTCTCGATTTTGAAGGGACATTAGACTTTTTGAATGAGCTTGAAATCAATGCAATTGAAATTTGGCCTCGCAATCTTCCCATGCTTGAGGGATGTGCGTTTTCTGATGACTACGAAAACCGTGATATCGAAAAGGCGTTAAAGCTTTTAAGGGAAAAGAAAATCGAGGTTGCGGCAGTATCGTATGCCGCGGCTTTTTCAAGGAATGTGGCAGAGAATGATGCGCTTTACAGCAAGGGACTTGCTAAAGCGGTTGAAACCGCACATTTGCTCGGAGCGTCGATCGTCAACCATTACTGCTATTTCCTGTCACTTGAAGCGCTTGATATTGATAAGCTGAAAAGATGCATGACTCCTGCGCTTGAGCTTGCCAAAAAGTACAGTATTACCATGGTTCTTGAAAATGAAGCTCACGATATGACTAAAACTCCCACAGATATGAAGCGCATTGTAGAAGCATTTGGAGATGCTAATTTCAAAACCAATTATGATGCGGTAAACTATTACGAAGCAGGTGTTGAGGGGTATCCGTATGCTTACGATATTCTAAAGGATGTAATCGGGTATGTTCATTTCAAAAACGGAAGCAGACTGACTGCGGACAGTAAAAAAACCATAACATACACATCAATTGAGGACGGTGGGGTTAATATAATAGGGCTTATGAGCAGACTCGAAAAAGATGGTTACAACGGTTATTGCACGGTTGAACCGCATTGTCCGCCCGTTGAAGTAATGGATTATTTAAGAAAAGATATAAGCTGGCTGAAAAATCACAAATAAAGGAGAGGAAAGTATGAGAGCAGCAATTGTTGAAAAGCCCGGCGTATTTGCAATCAAGGAAATTGACCGTCCGACTCCCGGCGACGATGAGGTTCTTGTTCGAGTTGACAGCGCGTCAATTTGCAATGCGACCGACGGCCACATTTTTCACGGAATTTTTGACGGATATCACGACCATTACCCGCAGATAATGGGTCACGAAATCGCAGGTGAGGTTATCGAGGTCGGAAAGAATGTAACCGAGCTTAAAATCGGAGATCTTGTTGCAGAATATACTCCGAGAGGAGCATTCTGTGAGTATGCAGTCGTTAATCCCAAGCACGATATTTGGGTCAGAGTTCCAGAGAGTATTCCGCTTCGTGCAAGGTCGCTTGTTGAGATGTTCCACGGTGCATATGTATCTACGGTTTATCCAGCACAGATTAAGTCTGACGAAACTGTTTTAGTTGTCGGTCAGGGCCCGATGGGACTCACGGCTGTGGCAGGTGCAAAGCTAACCGCGAAAAAGGTTATTACCTGCGATTTTTATGAAAACCGCGTAAAGAAATCGCTTGAAATCGGTGCTGACTTTGCGCTTAATCGCTCTGAGTTATCGCCTGAGGAGATAGTTAAGCGTGTCCTCGAAGAAACGGACGGAAAGGGTGCAGATGTAGTTATCATGGCAATTTCCGAGGATAGAAGCACAAACAGCGACGCATATGATATGGCGATTGATGCCATGAAATCGGGCGGACGTATGACCGGACTTTTCGTTGACGTAAAGGGCATTGGTGCAAATCAACGAATCAATCCACGTCAGCTTTTAAGAAAGGAAGCACAGTTTGCGCATACACTCAATCGTGTTTACAATAACTCGACCGATGCACTCAGAGCATTCCAGGCAGCGGTTGATGCAGTTGCGGCAGGCAAAATCAATCTTGAGTGCATGATTACACATGAAATTGCTCTTGAGGAACTTGAAATGGCACTTGACCTGTGCACAAATAAGCTTGACCAGGTAATAAAGGTTGTTGTATACCCCGGCTTGAAGAAATAATTTTCGTATCCCCTCGGATTTTATCCGAGGGGATGTTTTATATTGCCTTAGAGAGAATAATCGTTGAGTGCGATCAGCGCGCGGGCGTATATTTTCATTGCTTTCAGTAGACTATCTATACTTAATGCTTCGTCCGGCTCATGTCCGCCGCCGTGCTGCGGCTTCAGGAAATCCGCGGGACTGTCGTTCGGCATGCCGAGTCCGAATGCGAACGCGTTCGGAAGCTTTCTTGCGTATGTTCCGCCGCCCATGACATAGGGCTTTGAATCGTCACCCGTTTCGCTGTTATAAATTTCGGTAAATCTTGAAACAATTGGGTTGGATGGGTCAAAGAAATTGGGCTTGCTATCCCGTGTCAGCTTGCAAACACATCCGTATTTTTCGCTGATTTCGGCGAGCGTCTGCTTGATTGCTTCGGAATCGACTTTTACAGGATATCTGATGTTGAGCCCAAGGCTGAGGGTGCCATTTTCGCATTTGAGCGTGCTTCCGACACAGGTTAGCTTTCCTGAAACATCATCCTCGCATGCGATTCCTGCCTCAATACCAAAGAAGTCGTAATTAATGATGTTATAAAGCTCAAGCACCTTGCAAAGCTCTTCGGAAAGAAGCTCGCGTTCGGCAAGCTCCTTTGTGAGCAGGTAGATTGCATTTACTCCGCCCGTCGGGAAAGCAGTGTGTTTCGAAATTCCGGCGGAGTGAAGCACGATTTTTTCGTTCTCTTTTGAAATGGTGAAGGTTTCGGGCAATTCTGAAAGCTTCTTCATAACCTCGGGGCTGTCGGTAAGCACGGCTGTTGCGGAGTCGGGGACCATATTGCTTGCTCTGCCGCCAAACATAGACAAAAGAGGCTCTTCGGTTTCGCACTTTGAGTCAATAGATACCTCGAGAATGCCCTTTTCACCATAGCAAACGGGGAAGCCTGCATCGGGAATAATTGACATCTTCGGGCATTCATAGCGTGATGTGAAGTATTCGATATCAGCCATGCCGTTTTCTTCATCACAGCCTGCAAAAACACGAACATTGTGCTTTAGAGTAATGTCAAGCTCCTTGAGGCAAAGTAACACGTACATAGCGGCAATTACCGAGCCCTTGTTGTCCTCAGAGCCGCGCCCGATGATGAATCCGTTTTTCTCAATAGCATTGTACGGCTCGTATTCCCAATCGCCCCCCTCGGGAACGACATCAAGGTGTCCCCACAATCCGATATCGTTCGATGCAGCTTCATCAACAAGCGAAAGACTTGCAATGCGATAATCGTAATTGTGAGCTGCGAAGCCGCGCTCGTTGCCGAGCTTTATAAATTCTTCGAGAACCTTTTTACAGCCCTCGCCGAACGGCGCATCTCCGTCTGCGGGCACGGAAACACTGCGAATGTTTACAAGTCTGATTATGTCTTTAACAATGTCATCGCGATGCTCGTCAATCCACAAATCTACTTTTTCTAACATGCTATTATTCATAAAAAAGCCCTCCTGATATTGACTTTCATTTGAGAATGTTGTATAATGAGCTCAGTATTTCAAGATAATACTGAGCGTAGTAGTATTAATATTATATCATACTTCTGTTAGTAATTCAATACTTTTATAATTGGAGGTCAAAATGGATAAAAGACAACGTGTTCTCAACGCTTTAAATAACAAGCCGGTCGACCGTCCGCCGGTTGGATTCTGGTTCCATTTCCCGTCTGAGGAGGCGCAAGGACAGGCTTGCATCGATGCCCATCTTAATTATTACAATAACATTGATGTGGATTTTGCAAAGGTAATGTGCGACAATTATTTCTCGTACCCGATAATCATTCCACACGAAAATGCCTCCGATTGGTATAAGCTTGAGCCGCTTGGCAAAAATCATCCGTTTATTAGAGAGCAGATCGAGCGTGTTAAGGGCGTAAGAGAGGGTCTTAAGGACGATATGTGCGTATTCTACAATATCCTCGCACCGTTTTCGTCGCTCAGGAACGGAACATCCGACGAGCTTATTATGAAGCATATAAAAGAGGACCCCGAGGCTGTTATGCACGCGCTTGACGTCATCGCTGAGGATAATGCGCTGATAGCGGAGCTTTCGATTACCGAGGCGGGCGCGGACGGCTGTTACTGCAATGTGCAGGGAGGCGAAAAGGATCGCTTTACTTGCGAGGAGTACAAGAAGCTGATTGCTCCGAGCGACCTTAAAGTTATTGAGCATGCTAACAAATTCAGCGACAACAATATACTTCATTGCTGCGGTTGGGCAGGGATTCCCAACTACCTTGAAAATTGGCAGAATTACCCGATCAAAGCAGTAAACTGGGCGATTTATGTCGAGAATGTAAGCCTTGTTGAGGGACGCAAATTCTTCGGAGAAAGAGCTGTGCTCGGCGGATTTGACAATAGGCGCGACAGCCTCATAGTTAACGGAAGCGAATCGGAAGTAAAAGCTTTCGTGAAAAAGCTCGCAGACGAGGTGCCTGTCGGATTGCTTATCGGCGCGGATTGCACACTCCCCGGAAATATTGACAGACAGCGCATAAAGTGGGTTGTTGACGCGGCTAAAGCACTCGCAGAATAATAATTACATAAGAAATCGGCATCGCAAGCAAAAATGCGATGCCGAACTTTTATTATAGCTGAGGTTGCAACCAATCAAGCCCCTGCTTCATTAGTTCAAACGGTGAGCCTTCCCAGCTTTCTTGCTCGATAAAACCGTACTCAACACCCGTTTCCAAGCACGCGCGGATCGCATCAGTCCAGTCGATAACACCTTGTCCGGGCGGAACGAGGTATTTATCCCCGTTTGGAAGAAGCTTATAATCCTTGAAATGAACCATTTCTACAGCTCCGGAAAAATGCCGCAGGGTTTCGCCGAGGCTGCGCCCTGCCGCTTCAATATGAAACAGGTCAAGGCAGAAAGCTAAATTCGGGACATTTTCAAGAAGAAATTCCAAGGGGTCAATGCCGCTGATCGGCAAAAGGTCGCCTTTGATTCCATGGAATAAGAGTCGAACGCCGAGAGGCTTCAGCGTTTCCGACAGCTCTCGGAGCATTCCTGCATATTGCTTTAAGCCATCTATAGTTTTATATTCCTCGGGAATACGTCCGACTGTGAATGTAGGACAGTGGCATTGACTGCATAGCTCTAAATAATAGCTTAAATCAGAGCGGACTGTTGCGAAAATATCCTGTATTCCGACTGCGATAAGGCCTGATTCCGTGAGTGCGCGTGCAACTGCAGACGGTGCAACTGATGGGGCGATCCATTGGAGCTGAGCATATTTATAGCCCATTTCCGATAGCTTGGAAAATGCCTCAAAAACCTCGGCTTCTGTTGTTAAAAGCGGTTTAAGGCTCGATATCTGTATTCCGGCTTTCATAATAATCTCCATGTCTTTGTAAAGCAAAGACTTCCTTATTCGAAATTTTTTGTCGGTTTTGCTTGAAATTTACGGCGTAAGCCGACAAAGACAATAATTTGTGGCGTGAAAAAATATTTTTCACGCTGCCCTAAATTAACCATAATAAGAAAGCCCAACATCTCATATTGCATTTAGCCGTAAATAGAGGTGTTGGGCAAGCTTTATTCAACTACGAAAATGAACGGATAAACTTCCTGACCGCCATCGACGGTGTAAAATTCAACATCGGGATGGTTATCGGCGAGCCATGCTTCGAGCGATTCAATATCACTCGGAGATACGCCCTTTCCGACAAAAGCCGTAATGATGTAAATATCGTTTTGGCTCATCTTATCAATGAGCTCCTTAGCCGCGTCGACCATGTCTTTTTGTGAAACGAGCATTTCCTTGCCCACAAAGCCGATGTAATCGCCGCATTCAATATGCACACCGTTTAACTTCGCGTCGCGGACTGCTGTAGAAATATAGCCGGTAGATACAAGTGCCATTGCACAGTTAAAGGCTTCAGCGATCTGCTCAGGGTCGTTGGATTGGAAGTTCATAGACGAAATTGCTGCATATCCCTGACCGAGGTCCTTGCTTTCGATAACATAGACGTTGCCCTTTTCATAAAGCTGACCTGCCTGCTTTGCCGCCATAACAATATTTCCGTTGTTCGGGAAAACATAGATGTTCTTTGCGCCAACCTTTTCGAAAGCTTCAAGAAAATCCTGCGCAGACGGATTCTGAGTCTGACCGCCGCGAACAACAGCGTCAACGCCGAGCTGAATAAATAATTCCTCAATTCCCTCGCCGGATGCAACGGTTACAGTGCCGTATTCCTTTGCCGGACGGTTATCGGAGGCTGTCTGAGTGCTCGCAGAACCGTTTTCCATAACAGCCTGACTGTGCTGGACATTCATGTTCTCGATCTTAATTGTAAGGAATTCGCCATATTGACGGCAGAATTCAAGCACCTTTTCGGGAGTTTTTGTGTGAACATGAATTTTAACGATGCTATCGGTTTTAAAAGCGACAATTGATTCGCCGATTGTCTGTAAAAACTCGACGATAACCTTTTCGTCAAAGGCTTCTATATCGACCTTGGCGTTTTGAAGCTGTAACAACAGCTCTGTGCAATATCCAAAGGTGATCTCGCTGTCGGGACCGAACGAGGAGAAATCGATCGATTGAGCTTTTATCGAAGGGAGTTCGTCTGACTTGTCGATTTCCTCTCCGACCAATATTTTGTAGAAGCCCTGCATGATGTAGAAAAGTCCAGCTCCGCCGCTGTCGATAACTCCCGCCTCTTTAAGAGCTGCGAGTAAATCGGGAGTACGCTGCAATGAGTTGTACATTTCCTTTATAAGGTCTGAGAAAAGACTTGTAATAGTGCTTTTCTTACTTAGGCGAGAAACGGCATATTCGACGGCTTCTCGTGCGACTGTTAATATTGTGCCCTCAGTAGGAGTTATAACAGACGCATAAGCCTGCTTAACACCACTTTGCATAGCCGAGCCTACCGCTATAGCATCAGCGCGCTTTTGAGAGGCGAAGCCCTTTGTCATGCCGGCGAAAAACTGAGAAAGGATTACGCCGGAGTTGCCTCTTGCACCGAGAAGCATTCCCTTTGAAAGCTTTGATGTGACCTCAGCAAGGTCATCGGTCTGCATACCCTCAATTGCGGCTACACCGCCTTCGATTGTCATGCTCATATTATCGCCCGTGTCACCATCGGGAACCGGAAAAACATTAAGGTTATTGACAACCGTTGCGTTAGAGCGGAGCTGTGCCGCGCCGCCTCTGACCATGTTGGCGAACATTTTTCCGTCGAGATATATATTTTCAGGAGCCTCGACAGTGCCTGCCTGTTCGTCTTTTTCGTCAATTAAATTCATGATGTCCTCTTAACTTTATAAATTAATCTACGCGGCTATCGCCCCAGAAGAAGAGCGCGACGGTGCCGGGACCGGTGTGACTGCCGATTGTAGTACCGATATTGTTGATAAGAACCTTGCCTTTGAGCTTTGGGAATGCGGCTTCGACAAGATCTGCTACAGCGCGGGCATCCTCGTAGCACGCGGAGTTTGATATATAGCATTTATCTGCATAATCAAGACCGTCTGTTGCGTGCTCCTTCATAACCTCGACAATTCGGTTTATAACACGCTTCTTGGGACGGATTTTTTCGCGAGGAATGAGGCGTCCCTCTTTGTCAACATTAAGTAAAGGGCAAATTCCGAGGATTCCGCCGATTGCTCCTGCGGTTTTAGATACGCGGCCACCCTTAATAAAGAAGGTGAGGTCTGAGGAAAAGAACCAATGATGCAGCTTGAGGCGGTTCTCTTCAATCCATTCAACAAGCTCATCGAGAGTTTTTCCTTCGTCGCGTAAATCTGCAAGCTTATCCATCAGAAGACCGTATCCAGAGGATGCGGCAAGCGAATCTATAATGCGAATTGTTCTGTCGGGATATTTTTCTGCAAGCATTTCAGCTGCACCGCAAGCCGACATATATGAACCGGAAATACCCGAAGAAAGGGTTATATGAAGAACATCCTTTCCCTGGGAAAGAAACTTTTCAAAATGTGCCATATATTCTCCGGCACTGACCTGAGAGGTCTTGGTGTCGGCACCCTCGGTCATTTTAGTGTAAAACTCATCAAACGGAATGGTCTGACCGAGGTCGTCCGGATATTCAACTCCGTCGAGTGTGTAATGGAAACAGATATATTCGATGCCTCTTGAGGCAAAGTGTTCGTGTGATAAATCGGCGGTAGAGCAGCAGCTAAGCACAAAATTCTGCATGTTTGTTAATTCCTCTCAAAAAATAATTCAGGCATAAGTATTCACTATACGTTAATTATATCACATAATTTCGACAAAATCAAGCCTACAAGATATATTTTAATGTATGTAAATGAATTTTTCGTAAATTTTTACTCTTTTGCGGCGTTTCCCGTGCCTTCAAGCTCGACCAAGGTGAACAGCTGTTCGACAAGAACACGAAGAAATACATTTTCGATGGAATAAGACGGTGAATGAAGCACCACATTTCCTGCTCTTGCAAGCGCAAGAGAAAGCTCGATTGAGTATGAGTTATCATTTCCGTATCGGCATGAAATGTCAACATTGTGTTTTCCTGCCATATCATTTACGGCGAGCAGATCAAGCCTTAGCATGTCAAATCGCTCTGCAAGAAGTGAAAGCGCATTCGGCAGATTTGTTTGCGAGGGGGAAGCAACCGTAACGGAAATAATTGCAGAGGTGAAGTCGAGCGGATTATCGCTGCAGGTAATGGAAATATTTCCGTCGGATGAAAGGCATACGGCGGCCGAGATCAGCGTTGAGAGAACGGAGCCGAGAATTATCGGCGGACATTTGGCAAAATATACGTGAGGGATGCTTTTTGCTGCTCTGATGGTGCTGCCGACAGATGCAAGCTTAGGGCTGAATTCCGATACGATCGCATTTATATACGGTATCAGCTCGGTGAATTGGTTCAGCTCTGTCGGTGAGCATGCAAGAAGCGAATATCTTGTAAGGCGATTCAGCTTCGCGCACAGCAAAGACAGCCTTGAGGCTTTAAGCTTAGGGCTGTGAAGAAGATCATTGACTGCAGTTGATATCTGCATTGCAGTTTCGGAAAGATACGGGCTTGCGTCAAAGCTTCGCGAATATGTATTTCCGTCAAGTATTACCGCGATGTAGCGAAGCTCATCAAGGTGCCCTGAAACCGCTAAACAGCCGCCTTTGTAATTTGGCAGGTTGATCTCGATCGGCAAGCAGCCGTCTTGCATGTTTGAAATTTTCAGTCGCTCGCTTTCGCTGAATACTCCCGAAATATCCTTGCCCAAAATAAATCCCGATTCAAGGTGTGCCAAGCTGTCGCTGTACATGCAAAGCTTAAAATTATCATCGCAAAGAAATATCGGCATTGTCGAGCTTTTGAGGGCTGAGGCTTCAGCACTTTTGCGAAGCTTATCGTTTATCACATGTGTCATACTGTAACTCCGAATGTTTTTGATACTAAACAGTATTATAGCATATTAATAGTATGTATGGCAAGGATTTATTAATAAAAACTGCTTAACATGGTTTAGCATATAAAAAAGCGCCCGCTTTAATAAGCGAGCGCTAAAGTTAAATCGTATTATTTTGAATAACCGCTTTCGAGCAGATTGATTAGTCCCTTTCAAAGTTGTTTTCAAATTCGGAGCTGTCTGCTGTGGATTCCTGTGCGTAGGACGGAACATATTCCATTAAGGTAACGGTGACATCCATGTATTCACCTTTACGAACGACCTTAACGGTTATTTCATCGCCGACCTTGTAATTTTTAAGGAGCGCCTTAATATCTGTGCTGTAGGTTACTTCCTTGCCGTCGATAGCTGTAATACGGTCGTATTTTTCAAAAGCGTCGTTTTGGGAGGATGTAACGTATACTCCCAACGCGTTAACGCGGTTAAGCAGTGCGTCGTAGGTAGATGTGATATCTACATAGTTTACGCCGAGCATGACCTTGCCGCGAACATAACCGTAGTTGGAAAGCTCGCTTGCAACCTTGGTTGCAGAGTTTACAGGAATTGCGAAGCCGATTCCCTCAACAGAAAGACCGGACGAGGTGGTTGTCGATTTTGCGTTGACGATTCCAATGAGCTCGCCATACATGTTAAACAGACCGCCGCCCGAGTTTCCGGGGTTGACCGCCGCATTGGTCTGGATGAGCGTCATTTCTGAGCCCTGAATGTTAACCTCACGGGAGAGGGCGCTGACTATTCCGTTGGTTACAGTTCCGCCGAGCTCGCCGAGAGGGTTGCCGACCGCAACTACCTCTTGACCTACTACAAGATCATCGCTGTTTCCGGTGAGTGCGAACGGCAGGTCCGTTCCCTCGATTTTGATAACCGCAATATCGGTGTCGGAATCAAGACCTACTAATTTAGCAATATATTCAGTGCCATCCTTTAGTCTGACTTTTATGGTGTTTGCATCCGAAACGACATGAGCGTTGGTGATGATCAAACCGTCTGCGCTGATGATAACTCCGCTTCCCGCGCCCGAGGTGACATAGCTTCCGCCCCATAAGGACGAGGTTGCGATAGACTCTGTCGTTATCTCAACAACGCAGGGAGTTACAGCATCGGCAACCTGAGTATAATGACCCGCCTCACGGTTTTCGTTCGTAAACGATTGGAATATGACAGAGGGAGTGCCATTTGATGAACCGACCTGTCCGCTGCCGTTCGAGCTGCCTAATCTGTTTGCCAAATAGTTGCCGGCAAATGCAGCTCCGCCTGAGAAGATCATGCAGAGCACAACGATTAAAGCGATCGAGCCAAAACCGATTCTGCCTCTTTGAGAACGTTCTTTTTTGCGCGCATCCGCTTGATTGTTTATATATACAGTCTGTGGAGGAATATGCGCGTAATGTGATTGAGTATTATTGTAACGGCTGAAATCATAGGGAGCGCTTTGACGGCTTTCGCTTGCGGCTTGCGGCTGCTCCGTATAGCTTTGAGTCGGAGCAGGCTCGGGTTCGCTGACGTGAACTGCCTCTGCTTCACGCGGCTCGGAGATATTATTATCGGGGGAATTATTTATTAAATTTTCACTGTTATTTTGAAATTGATTGTTGTCCATTTTGAAATCCTCCTTTATGGATTTGACAGTATTATAATTTCTCAATGTGACGGTTATATGATGAAGTCGGGAAAGTTTATTGAAATAATCGTCCGTCAAAAATATATATGCAAAATATCGATTTTTATAAACAGCTTGAATTTTCAAATGAACTGTGTTATAATGAATACAGTAAATCGACTTTAAAATATCTCCTTGCGAGATAATGGAGGAACAAATGAAAAACTGTTTTTACCCGGCGGATATTTTACTCCCGAAATTTGCAAACGACGCTGACAAAATGCGTCTGTGGTCGTGTGTGGCGTGCGACCAGTACACATCTGAGCCCGAATATTGGGATGATGTCGAAAAGCTTGTCGGGGATGCACCGTCAACGCTTCGCGTGACCTTGCCCGAGATTTATCTATCTGAGGCTGAAAAGCGAATCCCAGCGATAAACTCGATGATGGCGGACTATATGGAGGATGTTTTTGTCGAGCACAAAAATTCGATGATATTTCTCGAGCGTCATCAAAACAACGGAAAAATACGCCGCGGACTTGTAGGCGCGATTGACCTCGAATGCTATGATTATAACAAGGGCGCGAAATCGCTTGTCCGCGCAACCGAGGGAACGGTTCTTGAGCGTATCCCACCTCGCATAAAGATTCGAGAGGGTGCGCCGGTTGAGCTTCCCCACATTATGATTCTTATCGACGACCCCGAGAAGAGTGTAATCGAACCGCTTCTTTCAAATTCTGCTGAATTTGAAGCTGCCTACGATTTCGAGCTCATGAAGAACGGAGGCAGAGCAGTAGGGCGCTTTTTGCCGCAGACGGAGATCGAGCGCGTTTCGATGGCACTTGAATCGCTTTGCAAAAAGGCGGAGGCAGAACAGATGTGTGATTCGCCGCTCGTATTTGCTATGGGCGACGGAAACCATTCGCTTGCATCTGCAAAGGCATTTTGGGAACAGCTTAAGTTAACACTGAGCGATGCAGAACGTGAATCTCACCCTGCGAGATACGCACTTTGCGAAATCGTAAACATTCACGATGATGCGCTTGAGTTTGAGCCGATATACAGAGTCGTATTCGGCGCAGAGCCGATGGAGCTTATGGGTGAGCTTGAGAGCTACATAAAAAATCTTCCCGCGAGCGACATTCAGGCTCAGGCGTTTGAGTTCTTTGCAGGAGCCAAATCTGGCAAGTTTACAATCGACAATCCCACATCACTTCTTCCCGTGGGCTCGCTCCAGGCGTTCCTTGATAGTTATGTCAGATCACACGAGGGCGTTTCAATTGACTATATTCATGGCGTGGAGTCAACCAAAAAGCTCGCATCAGGCGAAAAAGCGATCGGATTCCTGTTTGAGGGAATGGGCAAGAGTGAGTTGTTCCCGACGGTCGTTCGTGACGGTGCGCTTCCGAGAAAGACGTTTTCCATGGGAGAGGCGGACGATAAGCGCTACTATCTTGAAGCGAGAAAAATTCGTGCATGAACTTGTCCCGACACAAAAGCTGACTCGGTAAGCAATAACGCAAAAATTATTTTTGCCCTGAAATGCAAAAATGGTCATGCGCCACTTGACAAAAAGTAAAATTTAGGATATTATATAAACAAATAAATATATTAAGGAGTGACTTATAATGAAAACTGTTGAAATCAAGCTTTCCTCGATTGAGGACGTACGCAATTTCGTAAACATCGTAGGTAAATATGAGATGGATATTGACCTCACATCCGGACGCTATGTTGTAGATGCAAAGTCGATTATGGGTATTTTCTCGCTCGATCTTCTCAGCCCGATTCAGCTTACCGCACACAGCGACGAGCCCGAGGCACTTCTCGAGGAAATCAAGCCATATATCATCTAACTCCAAGGAAGCATCTTGATTCATATTAAGGCGGTGCCGCATCTGCACCACCCGAATCATGCGATACTGACATAAATATTTCCCCGAGGGAATTCCGATTATTTCGAAAGCCCTCGGGGAAATTGTATTTGTTCGCGCTTTGCATAAAAGCAGATTGAATTTATGAAACTAATCCCACGAATATTTTGTCAGCTGACCGTCACCTCGAAGCCCTTCAAAGCCGTGCTGGCGAAGCACTTCATAAACGGCTATTGCGGCGGAATTTGAAAGATTGAGCGAACGCAGTGAATCTCGCATGGGTATGCGCACACAGCGTTCGGGGTTACTGTACAGAAGATCCTCGGGAAGTCCCTTGGTTTCCTTGCCGAACATCAAAAAAACGCGATTTGGGTATTCTATATCGGCATAGCAGTGCTTAGCTTTTGTTGTAAAACAGAAAAAATCGGCATCGGGGTTGCGCGAGAAGAAATCGTCAAGATTTTCATAGTAGGTTATGTCAAGCTTATCCCAATAGTCAAGCCCTGCACGCTTGAGCTTTCGGTCATCTATTGTAAATCCGAGCGGCTTTACAAGGTGGAGTGCGGCTCCGGTTGCGGCACAGGTTCTTGCGATGTTGCCGGTGTTTTGCGGAATTTCGGGCTCGACAAGGACAATATTGATGTTGCTCATGGCTCTTCCTCAAATAAATAAAATAATGCGTATTAAGCTCTGTCGCGGTAATACTAAGGGTGAAAACAATTAAGGAGTTTAAATATGCGAAAATTCAGAAGTGATAGTATAAATCTTGCAGATCCCCGTATCACATACATGTTTCTTTGGGCATTTGTGATCGTTTGCGCAGTAATGTGCGCTCTATTAAGCGGCCTCGAGGTCAAGCTTCGCGATAGTGAGCTTGATCTATGCCGAAAATCTCTTGCTGAATGTGCCGATGCACTTAACGCTTGGTCAAATGGAGAGGATTCTGTATCACAGCTTCATTCTTCGCTCAGGTTTAAAAATGCAATAGCCATGCTGCCGAGGGGCGTAGATATTGAGCCGCTGTTAAGGCTTGCGGATTCGCTCGAGTCCGCCGATGACAGCATACGGATGATCGCGAGGGCGTATGCCGATGTGTTTGTTTTGCTTTCGGCTATTGAATATTCAAGCGAGGATGATGCAAGCAGGCTTATAGGTAACACGCTTGCGGCTGTATCTGATAGGTTTTCTGACGCTTCCGATGGGGCGCCCATACAAAATGCGTCAGGGGATATTACGGGCTTCGCCGAGCTCGATACAAGTCGGTACAGCTTGAATGCAGCCGAGAATATAATGAAGGGGCTGTTTGGCGACAGCGGAGAGAGCATTAAATGCGAAAGTGCCGCTGACGGCGGGGCTTGGATGGCCGAAGCAGACAATCTCAGACTTGTATTCTCGTCATTTGACGGCAGTCTTGAGAGCTTTGTTTATGTCCGACTTGGTGCACCGTCAAAAATGGAATGTACCGAGAATGAGCAAATAGAGCGCCTCGAGGGCTTTGCTGAGAATAAGCTGAAGCTTGGCAGAGTGAGAGAAATAAAATGCTGTGACAGGCTGGGCGGATTTTCGCTTTACGAGCTGTCGTGCAAACGAGGCGATTATCGGGCGGTGATCGATGGTAGCGGCAGAGTGTGGAGCATGATTAAAGTAAAAAGGTGATGAAAGAACTTCATCACCCAAAGTACATATAAGAGTAATTATGCGTCAAGCTTGTTGAGCTTTACGGTAAAGTTGCTCTTTTTTCTTGCAGCATTGTTCTTGTGGAGAAGTCCCTTGGCAACTGCCTGGTCGATCTTCTTAACTGCCGCCTTATAAGTTTCTGCAGCTTCAGTCTTATTACCGGATGCGAGAGCTGCTTCATACTTCTTCATAGAAGTCTTGAGAGCGGTCTTGAGCATCTTATTCTGCATTGTTTTAGCTTCGATAACCTTAACACGCTTCTTTGCGGATTTAATGTTCGGCAAACTGTTCACCTCCTTCAAAGTTCGTCTGCATCAAGCTTTGACTGGCATTGGTTTTCCTGATGCAGCCGGGGCTTGAAGCTGTATAACAGCATTACTCCGTATATGATATCACATATTTTTTCAAATTTCAAGAGGTTTTTGAAAAAAACTTTAAATTTTGTGAATCTTTTTTATAATGCGGGGAAATTAAGCCGCTTTGAGGCTCGATACGCGAGCGATATTACAAATTTACTTCAATAATCATTGTATTTGCTCCGGCGTTTTTGCTGCGAAAGCTCAAAGGCACATTCTCGTGCGTACCGCTTGAAAGGGTCGCTGAAGACACCTTAAAAATATTTCATAAAAAAGAAATTTTTCTATTGACAATATTGAAAACGTGTGATATAATATTATACTGCATTATAATCGCTTTGATTATGCATATTTTTGGCTTTGTGACGAAAAATGTGCATAATTTCACATTTTTTATGTGATTTCGGACGATGTAAATGACCGGATGTCAATTTTGTTGAATGGAGTGATAGTTTTTATGGTGGTCAAACCTACGATGCTTGGCAAAACCGAACGAATGAGTTTCGCTAAGATAGGCGATACTCTGGAAATGCCAAATCTTATCGAGACCCAGAAAAAGTCATACAGGTGGTTCCTTGAAGACGGACTTCGCGAGGTGCTGCGTGATGTGTCACCGATTACAGACTATTCTGGCAATCTCGTAATAGAATTTATTGACTATACCATCGACCCGACCCCGAAATATCCTGAAGAAGAGTGCAAAGACCGTGATACCAATTACGCGGCTCCTCTTCGCGTTACCGTTCGCCTGACAAACAAGGCTACGGGCGAGGTTAAGGAATCTGCGGTATTTATGGGCGATTTCCCGCTCATGACCGACAACGGCACATTTATTATCAATGGCGCAGAGCGCGTTATTGTTTCTCAGATTGTGCGTTCTCCCGGCATTTATTATGATACCTCTATTGATAAAACAGGTAAGGTGCTCTATACAGCTACTGTTATCCCATATCGTGGAGCATGGCTTGAATATGAAACCGACACAAACGATATTTTCTATGTTCGCATAGATAAAAACCGCAAGATTCCGGTTACAGTTCTTATTCGTGCACTCGGCATAGAATCAAATGAGGAAATCGTTAAATATTTCGGCGAAGATCCGAAGCTCATGGTTACCATGGAAAAGGACATGATGCAGGCAGAGGCCGAAAAGAATCATACATCGCTCGGCGATGAAGCTTTAAAGGAAATTTATAAGAAGCTTCGTCCGGGTGAGCCTCCGTTGGTCGAAAGCGCTCAGCTTCTCATGAATAATTTGTTCTTTGATCCTAAGCGTTATGACCTTGCGGCAGTTGGACGTTATAAGTTTGATAAGAAATTGGCGCTTGGCAGCCGTATTTCCGGACGCAAGCTTTCCCGTGCGGTGGTTTCTCCGATTACGGGTGAGGTGCTCTTCGATGCAGAGGTGCTTCTTGACGAGGAGAAGGCGCTGGCAATTGAGAATGCAGGCGTCAACGAGGTTTATCTCTTCCTTGATGATAACGAAACCGAAATCAAGGTGTTCGGCAACGGCATGATTGAGGCTAAGAATATCATCGGATGCGACCTTGACGATATCGGAATATCCGAAAAGATCAAGCTTTCGGTTGCACTCGATATTCTCGAGGAAACCGGCGGAGATGTTGAAGAATTCAAGAAAATCGCTGCAACTAAGGCTGCAGAGCTTTCGCCGCGTCATATTACTAAGGATGATATTTTTGCATCTATTAACTACCTGACATGTCTTGCACATGGTATCGGAGTTGAGGATGACATTGACCATCTCGGAAACCGACGTCTGCGTTCCGTAGGCGAGCTTCTCCAGAATCAGCTTCGCATCGGTTTCTCCCGCATGGACAAGACTGTAAAAGAGCGTATGACAACTCAGGATGCGGAAACGCTCACTCCGAATACGCTTATTAATATCAGACCGATTGTTACTGCAATCCGTGAATTCTTCGGCTCGTCGCCGCTATCTCAGTTCATGGATCAGAACAACCCGCTCGCAGAGCTTACTCATAAGCGCCGTCTTTCTGCACTTGGTCCCGGCGGCTTGTCGCGCGATCGCGCTTCGTTCGAGGTTCGTGACGTACACTATACTCACTATGGCCGTATGTGCCCGATTGAAACTCCTGAAGGACCCAATATCGGACTTATTTCGTATCTTTCAACTTATGCAAAGATCAATAACTACGGCTTTATTGAAGCTCCATACCGCAAAATCGATAAGGCTACCGGCGTAGTTACCGACGAGGTTGTATACATGACCGCGGATGTTGAGGATAACTACACTATTGCGCAGGCTAATGAAGCACTGGATGAAAACGGACGCTTTGTCAACAGCCGTATATCGGGTCGCCGCAGAAATGAAATTATCGAATTTAACGCAAGTGAAGCGGATTTCATGGATGTTTCGCCTAAGATGGTTGTTTCTGTTGCAACAGCGTGCATTCCTTTCCTTGAAAACGACGATAACTCCCGTGCGCTCATGGGTTCAAACATGCAGAAGCAGGCTGTGCCGCTTCTTATCCCTGAGGCTCCTATCGTTGCTACCGGTATGGAATACAAGGCTGCAGTCGATTCCGGCGTAGTTGTATGCGCTAAAAACGCAGGTTACGTTGAAAGAGTTTGCGCTGATGAAATCGTAATCCGTACAGACGCAGGAACAAAGGATGTTTATCATCTTGTTAAGTTTAAACGCTCTAACCAGGGTACTTGTGTAAACCAGCACCCGATAGTTGACCTCGGCGAGAGAGTGGAGGCAAAGCAGGTAATCGCTGACGGACCTGCAACCGATAAGGGCGAAATTTCACTCGGAAAGAATGCTCTCATCGGCTTTATGACCTGGGAAGGCTACAACTACGAGGACGCGGTTCTTCTTAATGAAAGACTCGTTCGCGACGATGTATACACCTCAATCCATATTGAAGAATATTCTCATGAAGCTCGTGATACAAAGCTCGGACCGGAAGAAATCACACGCGAAATACCGAACGTCGGTGAGGACGCGCTGAAGGACCTCACACCGGACGGTATCATCAGAAAGGGTACTGAGGTTCGTGCAGGAGATATCCTTGTAGGTAAGGTTACTCCTAAGGGTGAAACCGAGCTTACTGCGGAAGAACGTCTGCTTCGTGCAATTTTCGGAGAAAAAGCGCGTGAGGTTCGCGACACCTCGCTCCGTTTGCCTCATGGCGAATCGGGTATCGTTATAGATGTTAAGGTGTTCTCGCGTGAGGATTCGGATGAGCTTCCTCCCGGAGTTAACAAGGTCGTTCGCGTTTATATCGCTCAAAAGCGTAAGATTTCCGTCGGAGATAAGATGGCGGGCCGTCATGGTAACAAGGGTGTCGTTTCCCGTATTCTGCCGCCCCTGGATATGCCGTTCCTTCCTGATGGAACTCCGCTTGATATCGTTCTTAACCCGATGGGCGTACCTTCCCGAATGAATATCGGACAGGTGCTCGAGGTTCACCTCGGTATCGCGGCTAAGAAGCTTGGCTGGAAGATCATGACTCCCGTATTTGACGGCGCTAACGAGAAGGATATAGCTGAGTGCCTCAGAATGGCAGGCATGAACGAAAACGGAAAGACCGTTCTTTATGACGGCCGTACGGGCGAGGCGTTTGACAACCCCGTAACTGTCGGTATCATGTATTATCTCAAGCTTCACCACCTCGTTGACGATAAGATCCATGCTCGTTCAACAGGACCTTATGGACTTGTTACACAGCAGCCTCTCGGCGGTAAAGCGCAGTTCGGCGGACAGCGTTTTGGCGAGATGGAGGTTTGGGCACTCGAGGCATATGGTGCGGCTTACACGCTGCAGGAAATCTTGACCGTTAAATCGGACGATGTTACCGGTCGTGTCAAGACATATGAAGCGATTGTCAAGGGTCAGAATATTCCGACTCCTGGCGTTCCTGAAGCATTCAAGGTGCTTGTTAAGGAGCTTCAGTCGCTTGCACTTGATATTAAGGTGCTCGACCGCGAAGGCAATGTAATTGAGCTTTCTACTCTTGACGATGAGGACGACGGATATACGCCGAATTATGTTTCTGACGCCGATGTTGGAGAAACTGTTACTGATGAAAGCGAGCTTCGCGATTCATTTACAGAGGAGCAGTTTGACGAGGACGATGATCAGTATGGCGATGCCGACGATATTCTCGACGACGGTGATTACGACGACATCTACGATGATGACGACGAATAAGAATGGAGAAGGAAATAATTGATGGAACGAAACGTATTTGATTCAGTTAAAATCGGTCTTGCTTCTCCCGAAATGATAAGAAGCTGGTCTTATGGCGAAGTAAAACGCCCTGAGACAATCAACTATAGAACTCTCAAAGCAGAACGCGACGGTTTATTCTGCGAGCGCATTTTCGGTCCGACAAAGGACTGGGAGTGCCTTTGCGGAAAGTACAAGCGTGTTCGCCATAAAGGCAAGATCTGCGAGAAGTGCGGCGTTGAGGTTACAACCAAAAAGGTACGCCGTGAGAGAATGGGACATATTGAGCTTGCTGCACCTGTATCGCATATTTGGTACTTCCGTGCAATCCCCTCAAGAATGGGTCTGCTGCTTGATATTACACCAAGACTTCTCGAAAAGGTTCTGTATTTTGCAAGCTATATCGTAATTGATCCCGGTGCTACCGAGCTTGTAAAAATGCAGCTTCTCAACGAGCGTGAGTATCAGGAGAATATTGAAAAGTACGGCAGAGATGCATTCAAGGTCGGCATGGGAGCTGAGGCTATCAAGGAGCTTCTTGCGGAAATTGATATCAATGCACTTTCCGAGAGCCTTCATGCTGAGCTCGAGACTGCATCCGGACAGAAGAAGATCCGCATAATCAAGCGCCTTGAGGTTGTCGAGGCGTTCAAAAAGTCGGGCAACAAGCCTGAATGGATGATTCTTGATGTTGTACCGGTAATCCCACCAGATATTCGTGCGATGGTACAGCTCGACGGCGGACGCTTCGCATCGAGTGACCTTAACGACCTTTACAGACGCGTTATCAATAGAAATAACCGTCTGAAAAGACTTATTGAGCTCTCTGCGCCCGAAATTATCATTCGCAATGAAAAGCGTATGCTTCAGGAAGCTGTTGACGCGCTTATTGATAACGGCCGCCGCGGAAAGCCCGTTACCGGTCCGAACAACCGTCCTCTCAAATCTCTTTCCGAAATGCTTCGCGGTAAGCAGGGACGCTTCCGTCAGAACCTTCTCGGTAAGCGTGTTGACTACTCCGGACGTTCGGTTATCGTCGTAGGTCCTGACCTTAAGATCTTCCAATGCGGACTTCCTAAGGAAATGGCACTTGAGCTCTTCAAGCCGTTCGTTATGAAGCGCCTTGTTGAAACTCAGAAGGCAACAAATATTAAGGATGCTAAGAAAAAGGTTGAAAAGGTTGACGTTGTAGTTTGGGACGCTCTTGAGAATGTAATCAAGGAACATCCGGTTCTTCTCAACCGTGCGCCTACACTTCACAGACTGTCAATTCAGGCGTTTGAGCCGATTCTCGTTGAGGGCAGAGCAATTAAGCTTCACCCGCTCGTATGTACAGCATTTAATGCAGACTTCGACGGTGACCAGATGCCGGTTCACGTTCCGCTTTCGGCAGAAGCGCAGGCAGAGGCGCGTTTCCTTATGCTTTCTGCAAACAACCTCTTGAAGCCTGCTGACGGCCGCTCGGTAACGGTTCCGTCACAGGATATGATTCTCGGTTCATATTATCTGACTATCGACCGCGAGGGTGAACCCGGTGAGGGAACTGTTTTCCGCGATTTTGATGAAGCTGTAATGGCTTATGAAAATCATCTTCTCGGTATTCATGCAGCGATCAAGGTTCGCGTATCCCGTGAAATTGACGGCGTTATGCACACCGGAATTATCGATGCTACTCTCGGACGTCTTATATTCAATCGCGAGATTCCTCAGGACCTCGGCTTCGTTGACAGAAGCGATCCTTCAAAGCTTCTCGACCTTGAAATTGCATTCCCGACAAAGAAGAAGGACCTTGGTAAGATCATCGACCGTTGTATCAAAAAGCATGGTCCTGCAGTTACCGCTCAGGTGCTTGACAGCATCAAGGCGATGGGCTTCAAGTATTCTACAAAGTCCTCGCTCTCTATATCTGTTGCGGATATGACTATTCCGCCGGAAAAATATACAATCATTGCTGAGGCTGAGAAGGAAGTTCTCAATATTACAAAGCACTTCCAGCGTGGTTTGTTATCTGAGGACGAGCGTTATAACAGCGTTATCAAGATTTGGGACCAGGCAACAAAGGATGTCGTTGAGGCACTTCAGGCAAAATTCGACCGCTATAATCCTATTAAGATGATGAGCGATTCGGGTGCCCGCGGTAACCTGACACAGATGCGTCAGCTTGCCGGTATGCGCGGACTTATGTTCGCAACAAACGGTAAAACCATGGAAATGCCGATTAAATCGAACTTCCGTGAAGGTCTTAATATTCTTGAATATTTCGTTGCGGCACGCGGTGCGCGTAAATCTCTTTCGGATACCGCGCTTAAAACAGCTGACTCCGGATATCTTACCCGCCGCTTGGTTGACGTTTCTCAGGATGTTATCGTTCGCGAGGACGACTGCGGAACACGTCACGGTATTTGGGTATCCCAGATTGTCGATGGAAACGAGGTTATCGAGCCGCTCAAGGACCGTCTTATCGGCCGCTTCGTAATCGGAGATGTTGTTCATCCCGAAACCGGCAAGGTAATCGTTGCGGATAACACGATGATTACTGACGATACTGCCGACGAAATCGTTAATGCAGGAATTGAAAAGGTTCTTATCAGAACGATTCTCGAATGTAAGGCTAAGCATGGCGTTTGCTCGCATTGCTACGGTGCAGACCTTGCTTCCTCAAAGCCTGTTAATGTCGGTGAGGCTGTTGGTATCATCGCGGCTCAGTCTATCGGTGAGCCCGGTACACAGCTTACGATGCGTACATTCCATACCGGTGGTGTTGCGGGTGCGGATATTACGCAGGGTCTTCCGAGAGTTGAAGAGCTCTTTGAGGCTCGCAGACCGAAGAAGACAGCTATCGTATCTGAGATTTCCGGCGTAGCTCGTATTTCAGATAACAAGCGCCTCAGAACAGTTACAGTTTCGGGCGGCGGAGATACAGAGGATGTTGCATATCCGATTCCGTTCGGTGTTCGCGTTATCATTGAGGACGGTCAAACGGTTTCAGCCGGTCAGGCTATCACAGAGGGTTCAGTCTGCCCGACAGATATCCTTCGCATTAACGGACTCGACGCGGCTTATGATTATATCATCCGCGAGGTTCAGAAGGTTTACCGCTTGCAGTCTGTTGAGGTTAACGACAAGCACATCGAGGTTATTGCGCGTCAGATGACTCGTAAGACAACGGTTGTTGATGCAGGTAATACCACATTGCTTGCAGGTTCTGTTGTCGATTTGCTCGAGCTCGAGCGTGAAAACGAAGCAGTTCAGGCAAGAATCGATGCAGGTGAGATCGACCTCAAACTTGCTACGGGAACGCCGGTACTCCTCGGTATCACCAAGGCAGCGCTCCTTACAGATTCGTTCCTTTCGGCGGCATCGTTCCAGGAAACCACAAAGGTTCTCACAGAGGCTGCTATCAAGGGCAAGGTTGATAATCTCCTCGGCCTCAAAGAAAACGTTATTATCGGTAAGCTTATTCCTGCCGGAACCGGCATGGAATGCTACAGAAATATCGAGATTGGCAAGAGCGAAGATAACATCTCCGCTGTTACAGGAGAAGCTATATAACTTTATTAATGCGGCAGCTGATTTTCAGTTGCCGCATTTTGCATGTAAATTAAGATTTTTTTGAAAAAATGCTTGACATTTACCTTGGGTCGAATGGTATACTGAACGCGAAAGGAGGTAAATAACATGCGGATGAAGGAAATTTGCGCCGCTACCGGATTGACCGACAGAGCTGTTCGCCTGTATATCGAGAATGGTCTTGTTCATCCCGAAAGACAAACGAGCTATAGCGGACGCGACAGCATAAGCTTTAGTCAGCACGACCTTGAAGCACTAAAGCAAATTGCGATTTTACGCAAGGCGGATTTTTCCATAGCACAAATCAGCCGAATGCAGAGAGAACCCGATTCCATCGGTGAAATAATCGAAGAGCACCGTAATAGGCTCAGTCAAGAGCTTGAGCAAAAAACAGCGCTGTTAAAGCTCATCGACGAAATTAAGGACGATAAGTCGAATCTGTCCGAGCTTGAATCACTAACAAAGGCATTATCGTCTTCGGCTGAAACACAAATCTTACCAAAGGAGGATAATATGATGACAAGACATGAAATGAATCGAAAAACCGTTCGAAAAATACTTATGCCTATAACATTGGCGGCATCGCTTTGGGGAACAATCGGCATGGCGAGCCTTATTATTAATGTTTTGAGATATTCGGGCGGTATAACCTTAAAACCAGGTGGTGGTTATTTGTATGAGAATAATTTTTCATCTGATTTGCTGATAAGAAATTTTCCGTATTTGCTTGGACTTGCGTTCTTTGTCGGTATGTTAGTCCTGCTTGGACTATTCATTTGGCGAATGGACAAACGGCTTCTGCTTGCGGCATACGGCTGTATGCTCGTCGGATGCGTAATTATCGGTGCTACCTCGATATATATGTCGAAGCTAAGCGGTTCTGCAACGGTAAGCGGAAGTCTGTATTTGGCAGAATTTATGGCGGCACGGTATGGATGGCTCGGCAATAGTGCTGCATTTATGACGGGAAGTGTTTTCGGAGAAATAATCATTCGTGCTGTGAAATATGTTCCGTTTGTAATAAGCGGAATACTCGGTGTTGTGAGTGCCGCAATGCTCAGGAGAGAAAACAACACCGAAAAATAAATCAAAGAAACAGTCGGACCGCCGCGAAATGCGGCGGTCTTTTTCGCGCATTATTAATCATTTGAAGGCTGTTATATATTATATCGCTTTACATCGTTAAAATATGAGCAAATTTACTATTGACATCAGCACGAGAAAGGTTTATAATATATGGTATAAGTTTATACCACGAAAAGTGGAATTTATGGAGGTAAGTGTAATGAATAGAGTTTATAATTTCTCTGCAGGTCCTTCCATGCTCCCGATGCCTGTGCTTGAAAAAGCGGCATCTGAGCTCGTAAATTACGGCGATGCAGGTATGTCGGTAATGGAGATGAGCCATCGCTCCCCGGTATACGAGGCAATTATTCAAAAGGCTGAGGCTGATCTTCGCAAGGTCATGAATATTCCGGATAACTACAAGGTGCTCTTCCTTCAGGGCGGTGCATCCACGCAGTTCGCGGCAGTTCCGCTCAACCTCATGAAAACAGGCAAGGCTGACTACATTGTGTCCGGTCAGTTCTCAGGCAAGGCTCAGAAGGAAGGCGAAAAGTACGGCGAAGCAAAGATAGTAGCTTCTTCTAAGGCTGATAATTTCACCTATATCCCCAAGACTGAACGCGAAAGCTTCAGCCCTGATGCAGATTACGTTCACATCTGCTTTAACAATACTATTTACGGAACAAAGTTCAACTATATCCCCGACACAGGAGATATTCCGCTGGTTGCTGACATGTCCTCCTGCATCATCTCCGAGCCGGTTGATGTTACAAAGTTCGGTGTTATCTATGCAGGCGCACAGAAGAATATGGCTCCCGCAGGCTTGACTGTAGTTATCGTTCGCGAGGATCTTCTCGGAAATGCTCGCCCCGAAACTCCCTCTATGCTTGATTGGAAGCTTATGGCTGATAACGATTCCATGTATAATACTCCTCCTTGCTATGCAATTTACATGGCAGGTCTTGTATATGAGTGGATCCTCGGTCTTGGCGGACTTGAAAAGATGAAGGAAATGAATGAGAAGAAGGCAAATCTTCTTTACGATTATCTTGATTCTCAGGATTATTACATTGCTCCCGTTAAGAAGGAGTCTCGTTCAATGATGAACGTGACCTTCGTAACAGGTGTTGAGGAGCTCGACAAGAAGTTCCCGAAGGAAGCAGAGAAGGCTGGTCTTATGAACCTCAAGGGTCACAGATCTGTTGGCGGTATGAGAGCATCCATCTACAATGCTATGCCTTACGAGGGCGTTGAAGCGCTTGTTGAATTCATGAAGAAATTCGCCGCTGAAAACCCCAAGAAATAAGAGTATACCCAAACTAAAAGCTCAAACCTGAGCAGAACGGTTTTATCGACTGAAAATAATCAGCCGAAATTCCCAAAGAAAGGACGCTTTTGCCAAGCAAAAGCAATGCACATACAATGAAAAATATTCAACTGCTTAATAAAATCGCAAAGTGCGGTACAAATATTTTTGATAATTCCTACACTGTAGCTGAGGATGTAAGCAATCCTGATGCAATAATGGTTCGTTCGGCAGTGATGCATGACATGGAATTTGGCGACAACCTCAAGGCTATCGCAAGAGCGGGCGCAGGTGTTAACAACATTCCACTCGAAAAATGTGCTGAACAGGGTATCGTAGTTTTCAACACTCCCGGCGCAAACGCAAACGGAGTTAAGGAAGCCGCTATCTGCGGAATGCTTCTCGCATGCCGTGATATCGTTGGCGGAATCAACTGGGTTAAGACTGTTAAGGAAGATCCCAATGTTGCAAAGCTCGTAGAGAAAGAAAAGGCTAAGTTCGCAGGAACTGAAATCAAGGGCAAAACCCTCGGCATCATCGGTCTTGGTGCAATCGGAGGACCTCTTGCAAACGCAGCGGTTGCTTTAGGAATGAATGTTCTCGGATGCGACCCGTATATATCCGTAGAAGCTGCATGGAATCTCTCTCGCTCAGTTCAAAAGGTCAACACCCGCGAGGAAATTTTCAAAAATGCTGACTTCATTTCTATCCACACTCCGCTTATCGACAATCCCGATCCTGCTGTTGCTACCAAGTATATGATTAACAAGGACACAATCGCGATGATGAAGGATGGCGTTATCATTCTTAATTTCGCCCGTGATGCTCTTGTAAACGACGATGATATCGAAGCGGCACTCAAGTCGGGCAAGGTCAGACGTTATGTAACCGACTTCCCGAATGCCCGTACAGCAGGCATGGAAGGCGTTATTGCTATCCCTCACCTTGGTGCTTCTACCGAGGAGAGCGAGGACAACTGCGCAGTTATGGCGGCAAAACAGCTCCGTGAATATCTTGAAAACGGCAACATCGTTAACAGCGTAAACTTCCCGGATGTTTCGATGCCTCATAATGGCGATGTTCGTATTTGCGTGCTTCATAAGAATGTACCCAACGTAATTTCTCAGATTTCCAGCGCAATATCCGCTGAGAATATTAATATTGAGAACATGGCGAATCGTTCAAAGAAGGATTACGCATACACAATCGTTGAAATTATCGGCGAGGTTGCTGATGATACCATGGCAAAGATTACTGATAAAATCAATGCAATCGAAGGTACCATCAGAGTAAACATCATTAAGTAATTTCCAAAATAAAAAAGTTGCATGATGAAAATCATGCAACTTTTTTTCTTATTTTGTGAGAGCTTCACAGTAGCGTTTCAGGTTTTTATGGAAAATATCCCATGTAGCCGCATTATCAATATCATAAACGCGAAGCATCTGACCGACGGTTTTTGTGTGGTCAAAGAACATGAATTGATCCATTGTCGGTGCAGGGATTATCTCACTCGTGCCAATCTCGGGAGCTATCATCCATACGATATCTCCGAGGTCATAAAAGCCTTTGCTGTCTGTTTGGCACTCTTTCCACGGATGATTCATTCGATAATTGTGAAGATATGCTCCGACGGGCTCCAATGTTCCGATGAAATTCTTATCGTAATCGACCGAGCAGCGGATGTTTGTTCCTGTGTCAAACCAAACGAGAGGGACATTTTTTGCAAGAAGTGTGCGTGCCGCATGAATATCTCCCATAACATTAAACTGCTTGGAGCGCTCGGGCCAACTGTATTCGCTTCTTGAGTGGAATACATAGCGCACCTTCGGAATAATTGTCGGGTCTTTAAGTATCGCCGATGCGAGATTTGTAGCGGCACCGAGTCCAACCACCCAAAGTGGATCATTTTCGGTCGAGGCGTGCGCGCGTTCGATTATAAAATCTACGCCCTCACCCTCGCTCGGATAGCCGTAATAGCTTATCGGATCTGCGCTTTTTTTTATCGTATATTTGCCTGAAGCGCCTGCGATTTCGAGGAACTCGCTGAGCAGGTCGTAGGATTTTTGAATGCTCTTTGGGCCCGGGCAGCTGTTGTTGAAATGGGTTGCAATAAATCCCTCGATTTTAAAGCGTTCCGGCGTGGCAATCGCAAGTGCAACTGCATATAAATCATCGAGCTCGTTTGCGAAATCTGTGTCGATTATTACTCTGAGCTGTTTCTCCTTAGACGGAAGCTCGGGGATTATTCTATCGGTGTTGTTCATTTTCTCCTCCGATGAGTAAAGATTTACAGCTTTATTATACCATGAAGCAAAAATGCTTGCTTGAACGGGCATTTTGCAAAGCCGTCAAGGGCGCATCCGCGCAAAGCGCGAAAGGACGAAGCCCGAAGAACTGCGAGAGCAGGGCTTATGTGTATATTATAGCATATATTTTGTGCTTTGTATATAAAATCATTTAAATTTACAAATAAAACGAAAAATTATTGATATATATTTGTAATTCAAATCAAAGCCTCGGTTCATACTAATATAGAATAAGCGCATGCGCGTTTATTTGAAATTATGATTGGAGAATAAAAATGTTTAAACACGAAAAGCAATTCTTTCATCCGGTTGGAATTGAAAAGCCCAATCCCCAGTATGCCGTACTGCTTCAAGAACAGCTTGGCGGTGGAAACGGAGAATTAAAGGCGGCAATGCAGTATATGTCGCAGAGCTTCAGGATTAAAGACCCTGAAATCAAGGACCTTTTTCTTGATATTGCGGCAGAGGAGCTTAGCCACATGGAAATGGTTGCGCAGACGATTAACCTTTTAAACGGCCATGATGTTGATGCGATGTCGGTCCCGGCTGGAGAGATACAGACGCATGTTTTGCTTGGATTGAATCCCGGACTGATCAACTCGTCGGGATATTCTTGGACAGGAAATTATGTTACTGTAACGGGCGATCTTTGCGCAGACCTGCTGTCAAACATTGCATCTGAACAGCGCGCAAAGGTGGTTTATGAGTACCTTTACAGACAGATTTCTGACAAGAAGGTCCGAGAAACGATTGATTTTCTGCTTAATCGCGAGGAAGCGCATAACGCCATGTTCCGCGAGGCATTCAACAAGGTTCAGGATACAGGCTCAAATCGCGATTTCGGCACGACAAAGGCGGCACGAATGTATTTCTCAATGAGCGAGCCGTCGCCGAATTCGGAGCTTTCCGAGGTCGAGAGCAAGCAAGTTGCATTCAAATAGCAGGAAAAGAGGAGAACGCTTATGCATTCTCCTCTTTAAAAATTTGTCGGATTTCGTTTAGCATATACACAGCAAATCCATCGAGATTCGAATCGAACACAACGGATTGCCCCGAATAGGCATTCAATGCTGTATATATCAGAGAATGATAATTCGTCGGCAGATGCGCAAGTCCCCATGTGCCGCCTTGCTCCTTGGAAAGAACACCGTCACCTCGCAGATATGCGAGCACGCGACAGAGATTGAGTGTCATGTATGTGGGATTCTTTACGATCTCCTCGCGCGCTTTTCCGACATCGAAGATAAGACTGTCTATATAATCCCTGCGCGGCACATCGCCGAATAATTCTGCGACAGAGGGACCGCACAGAGTTAACCCCACTGCTCTCAACACGGTGAAGTGCGCAGCGAGATCCTTATCAACGCCACGCATACCTCGGCAGTACGCGGCAATGTCGGTCGTCGCCTTTTCGCGATGCGAGATCGAGTAGTGCAGTTCATACGGCGTCGGATAGACAAACTCACGGCAGTACTGCTCGAGCACGACGCTCATCTCGAATCCTTTTGCAGGCGCATGAGGTTCGAGATCAAGAAGTACGCGAATCATTTGAATTCGCGCAGCCTCGCTCGGAGCTGTGTTAACGATTACAATGAAATCGAGATCGCTGACGTTCGGATTGTAGCATCCGAATGCCAAAGATCCGTGTATGTACATTCCTACGAATGCGCCGCCGAGTATATGTGCATACTCGGCGGCAATTTTCTTTAAAAGTTCAAGTTCAGACATGATATCTCGCTTTCAGCTCACGCAGGAATTCAACCGCTTTGCGAATGTCGGCAACAGGATCCTCGCCGACCTCTCGTTCAATCGTCAAAAAGCCGTCGAATCCACTTTTTGCGAGATTTGGAAGATATGTATCAAAGTTTACATCGCCCTCGCCGAGCGGAAGCTCGATATAATGGCCCTCGTTGATCATTTTGCCATCCTTGGCGTGAGTATGGACGATATATTTTGACAGCTCGTGAACCGCAAGTTCTGGACGATCGCCGACACACATAACAAGATTCGCCGGGTCAAAGTTAACTCGGACTCCCGACGCACCGAGGCTGTCGAGAAAATCTCTGAGAACAATGGCTTTTTCGGGACCGGTTTCAACAGCAAACACTGCTCCGACGGAGTCTGCATATTCCGCAAGCTCCCGACAGGCGTTGTGCATCACTTCATAGGTCTTGTTGATGGTGGTTGGGATCTTTCCGATATGAGTTGTCACAATTTTGCATCCAAGCTCACATGAAAGCTCAAGTATCCTCTTTGAGGCATCGATCCTCCATCTGTTCTCGGATTCTTCCATGAAGCCGTGTGAACCAAAATCTCCGCAAAGTGCACTTAATGTCAGACCGTATGAGCTTAACAGATCACGCACTTTTCCGAGTTCTTGAGCTGTCATTTCGTCATATTTAAGAAGCCCTCTCGCCGCATTTATCTGAACGCCATCAACGCCGAGCTTTGCGGCAAGCGCAACAGAAGACTCAAGAGGCAAACGAAATGATTCAGCCATTACACCGAGCTTCATTGGCAAATTCTCCTTAATATCTTGTTTTTGCGAGAATTACAGAGGAATTGTAATACTTGATAACCTTGAGCGTTTTTTCGGTTGCTTCGAAAAATACCACGCAGTCACCTGCATTTTCATCCTTGAAGATTCCGAAATAAACATCAGGTGAATCAAGGGACGAAACACATAAGCAGCGGTTTTGTGCAGGAATAGCGTCAGCTTCTGCCTTGTATTCGCCGTTATATGGCGCAATTCTTGACATTGAACTGACTCTGACTCGGCATAGCTCGCGCATGTTTTTGCCGCCGAATGTTTCCAAAAATTTCATCTCACCGTCGAGAATGTAGTATTCGCACTCGATGGAAACATATCTCCAAGTGAAGAATACAAGAACCCAAATGAAAAGCGGGAGGAAGGTTATAGCCATCGGCAACTTGATGTTGATTCCGGGAATCACTCCAAGGAAAAAGCAGAAATAGAAGATTGCAAACACAACATAACCGGAAATCAGAAGGGCACGGTGAAGCTTGAGCTTTGAATCTGCCTTCTTTTTTACCCCGTAATTTACAAAATTCGTTGAACTGTTGTCCCCTGCATCTGCCGCGCGAACATATTTTTCCATCTTACCCTTTGTCATGAGTCGATTACCTGCTATTAAAGAGTTACGATAGTATTGGTGCGGTCTCCGATGTAAGCGTTTTCGAGAAGTCTTGTCAGGTCGATAGCATCATCGATTCCGAGAAGTGCGGGAGAACCTGTCTTGTTAATGCATGCATCAACAAACTGAACGATAGGAGCGGGGTCAGCCTTCGGGAGCGCGGGTCTTACCCAATCATTTGTGTACGGAGCGATTTTTGTAGAGCGGAATTTAATCTCGCCGTTGTTGCTGATAAGTGCGCCTTCGGAACCGTATACTTCAAACGCGTTGGGAGAATCGGTTGAGATAAAGCCGGTCTCAGCGATACCGATAATGCCGTTCTCAAATTCAATGATAGCAACAGCATTCTCATCGAGCTTGCTTCCATGAGGAGCGTTGAACATACCTGTGATTCTCTTGGGCTTGCCGCCGAAGTATGCAAGGTCATACATAGGATGGCAGCCGAGGTCCATCATTGCACCGCCTGCAGCCTGAGATTCGTCGAACCAATAGCCGGGGAGCCAGCCGAGAGCAAGTCCATTGTGAGCGTTTCGGCGGCGAATCATGGAAATAGTACCGAAAGCACCGTCATCGATCATCTTTTTAATGAATTTGAAAACGGGTGCTCCGCGCTGAGGATAGGAAATAGTGAAGATAACTCCTGCTTCTTCGATAGCTTTCTTTACCTCAAGGCACTCTGCAACAGTCGGGCAAAGCGCTTTTTCGGTGAAGATGTGCTTTCCTGCCTTAGCAGCAGCGATAATGATATCTTTATGAGCGGTAGTAGCAGCGTCAACGATAACAGCCTCAATATCGTCACGAGCGAGAAGCTTGTTAAGGTCAGCCTCAAAATCTGCACCGAGCTCCTTAGCCCAAGCGCTGCCGCGACCTTCGTTCTCGTCCCAAACTGCCTTGATTGTAACCTTTCCGGTGTCAAGAAGGTTCTTTGCATAACCGCCGGCATGTACATGCCATTTGCTGAGCATTGCAACATTCAACATAATATTGTACCTCACTTTGAGTTTTATTCGTGCATATCACACTAACTGTATTATAGCATGATTGTTTTTCAATTGCAATAGTTTTCCTGAAAAAAGCAATTGCTTTTTGCGCGTAAAACCAAGAAAAGGAGCTGTTGCACTTAAGTGCAACAGCTTCCATAAAATCAGTCAAAATAAATTGTTTTACCCGTTCTTGCCGATTCGTAGATAGCATTAACAATGCGAACACTCTTGATTGCTTCAAGCGGAAGAATCTGCGGGTCGGTGTTGTTGATTATCGCATCAAGCATGTTTTCAACCATCGAAGCGTGTCCGGTAATAAGGGTAGGGTCGTTCTTTTCGGCGATGCGGTTTCCGCCGCCGTATTTTTCGAGCATTTCCTCTTCCTCTTCGTCCTCATCATCAGCATCGCGAAGCTTCCAACGCTTGAGTATATCAGCGTCTGCTTCGATAGTGCCGCCTGTTCCGTAAAGCTGAATATCGGTTGAGATTCCGGGATAAGCGCAGGTCGTGCTGACAAAGGTTGCAGCAGCGCCGCTCTTGAAGGTGACTACGGAAGCAGTCATATCCTCGGTTTCGATGTCGTGACCGTAAATACCCATAGTAGAATGAACACTTGTAACATCGCCCATAAGCCACTGCATAAGGTCTACCGTGTGAACAGCCTGATTCATAAGGGAGCCGCCGCCGTCCATTGCCCAGGTGCCGTGCCAACCCTCATAATAATGCTGGTCGCGATACCACTTTACAGAGAAGGTTGCAAGAACCATCTTGCCAAGTCTGCCCGCGTCAACAGCCTCTTTAATAGGCTTCATGACTGCATTGTTGCGGTTTTGATGGATAACACCTGCGATTTTACCCGTGCGAATGCGTGCTTCTTCAATTTTGAGAGCCGCTTCGACGGTTATGTCAATCGGCTTTTCGACCAAAACATGCTTGCCCGCTTCCATTGCTTTTACAGCAAATTCTGCGTGCATTGCGCTGGGAAGACAGATGCTTATTACATCGATTTCGCTATCTTTGAGCATTTCATCAAACTCTGTATAAGTCTTAGTACCGGGATAGCGTTCAACGATTTTGTCCATTTTTGATTGAATCAGGTCGCATACTGCAACGAGCTCGCATTTGGAGGATGCGGCGGCTGCGTCAACATGTGCCTTACCGATGCCGAGTCCGACTACGGCATATCCGAGCTTACCGTTTTTCATGATAATAGTCCTCTTAAAATATAAAATTATTTGGATAGGAATGCTATAACCAATGTTATTATACTGCCGTTAAGCAAAAAAGTAAATAGTTTTTCAGAAAAAATGTTAATTTTAACATAACCGAAAATTAAAAGGAATGATGCTATAAACATCATTCCTTTTAATTATGAAATTCAATAAAAACTTGCGGTAAATTATTTAGACTTACGCTTTCTAGCTGCTTCAGACTTTTTCTTGCGTTTTACGCTCGGCTTTTCGTAATGCTCTCTCTTACGAAGCTCAGAAAGAACTCCGGATCTTGCACACTGTCTCTTAAATCTGCGAAGTGCGCTGTCAAGCGACTCGTTTTCTTTTACTCTAACCTCTGCCATTACAACAATCCCTCCCTCCGCAAGTGGAAAGGAGATTAACATCTCCGAGATTTTATCTCCACAATATTATACTATAAAATCCCGTGTGTGTCAAGGGCTTATCGGAATTTTGTGGAGATATTTTTTAAAATGCCAAAATTAGCTTAAAATTTGCATATACTATACCGACTCGGTAAAGAAAGTGTTAATTTTTGCGAGTGAAAAATAAAAATGAGAAAAACACTTGCATTATTAAAAAAAATCTGATATAATATATTATCGTCGGAAAAACTATGATACTAATTACAAGCTATAAAATAAGGCCATACCAGCCGGGGAATTAGCGGTGCCTTGTACCTGCAATCCGCTGTAGCAGGGGTGGATTCCTTTAATAAGGGCTGATTCTGTGTGGTCTGCGCGTCGGATTTTATGTGATGACGGATGGGTCTCACGCAATCGGAAGCCGTGAACCATGTCAGGTGGGGAACCAAGCAGCATTAAGCGGTCACTCCGATGTGCCGCGAGGTCGCCTGTCCCGAGCATATGCCGGCGTTTGCGCGCATAGAATCAGTTCGAATTATCGGTGTGTGGCCTTATTTTATAGCTTGTACAATTATATATGCTCCGTTAAATGTGCTGACTGGCTTGAGGTGCTTCGCGAAAAGCCTGAAACAGCAACGTAGCTATATAAAAGCTGTTTTTGCGTTTGATAAACGATTTTTGGGAAAGGGAGTGATGGCTTGCATCAGGCGCTTTATCGCAAGTGGCGTCCTAAGACGTTTTCCGATGTCTGCGGGCAGGAACATATCACCTCAATCCTGCGTTATCAAGTGGAAATGAGCAAGACCAATCATGCCTATCTTTTTTGCGGAACCCGCGGAACGGGTAAAACCACCTGCGCCAAGATTCTTGCAAAGGCTGTAAACTGCAAAAATCCGAAAAACGGCGATCCGTGCGGAGAATGCGAGGCGTGCAAAAGCGCAGACCTTTCGGGCTGTATAGATATCGTAGAAATGGACGCGGCTTCCAACAACGGTGTTGACGATATAAGGCAAATCCGCGACGAGGTCGAGTATCTCCCGGCAGAATTAAAATTTAAGGTTTATATCATCGACGAAGTACATATGCTGTCGGCAAGCGCATTTAACGCACTGCTCAAAACGCTTGAAGAACCGCCGGCTCATGTGATGTTTATTCTCGCGACCACAGAGCTTCAGAAGATTCCGACAACCATTCTTTCGCGTTGTCAGCGTTTCGATTTCAGACGCATTACAGGCGACGTCATAGCCGCGCGGCTAGAGTATATCGCGAGTGAAGAGGGTATCTCGATCGAACATGACGCGGCGTTTATGTTAGCGCATCTTGCACAGGGCGGCATGAGAGATGCAATTTCGCTGCTTGAGCTATGCGCCGGTGACAACAGACCGGTTACCTGTGAGGTCGTTGAAGAGATCGCAGGTACAGGCGGACGCGATGTTATCGTCAAGCTTCTTGAAGCGATATGCGACAAGGATTATGACGTTATTTTCTCAGAGATTGGCAAGCTTTTTATGTCGAGCAAGGATATAACTGTTTTTTGGCAGGATATGATTGCTTTTTATCGGGACATGCTTGTCGTTAAGACAACAAAAGGGGCTAGAGATTATCTCGAGCTCTCGGAGAAGCAGTACGCACAGCTCGTTGAAATTGCGGCAAGATTTGCGACCGAAACTCTGATATATCACGCAAAGCTACTCGATGAAGCACTTATCTCAATGAGAACAAGTACATCTAAAAGGTTGACAGCCGAAATGACACTCATTCGAATGAGTGACGAACGGTTCTCAGCGTCAAACGAGTCGTTGGCTTCAAGGCTTACAAAGCTCGAAGATAAGCTGAAATCGGGTGCATTCAAGCTGTCAAATCAAACGGAGAATGATCAGACAAAGCCGATTGTTCAGCTTGAAGCGGAGGATGAATCCCCCGAAAAGCCATCCGACGAAACAGCTGAAAAAACCGATTCGGTTGGGAAAAAGGAATACCGACAGCTTCCGTATTGGGCGGATTTTGTTCAGAAATGCTGCGAAAGCGACCAGATGCTCGGCAGCTTGCTCAGAAGCTCTTCAAAGGGCTTTACGGTAAATACTGATGATCTGATCCACATACGCACAGGAAACAAAATGGCACTCACTATTATCACAAACATGTTTTCGACTATGCTCGAAATATTAAATACATTTGAGGACGGGCGGCTTGATTCCAATATGGTAAAGCTCGAATATTCGCCCGAAAAAAAGGAAGACAAATTCAAGGCACTTGACGAGCTTGCCCGTAATGCCAAGAATATTGATTAAAATTTATTTTTGAAAGGGAATAATTTCATGAAAGCACGTTTACCGAAGGGAATGGGCGGCGGCCCTCAGAATATGAATGCAATGATCAAGCAGGCACAGAAGATGCAGGCTGATATGGAAGCTCTCCAGGAGGAGCTCGACGCACGCGAATATGATGTTTCTGTCGGCGGCGGAGTAATAGGCGTAAAGATCAACGGAAAGAAGGAAATCCTTTCAATCGACATTAAGCCTGAGATTGTTGACCCCGATGATATCGAAACACTTTCTGACACCTTGGTTGCAGCAGTTAATGAGGCTATTAAGAAGGTCGAGGAAACCAACAGCTCGGAAATGCAGAAAATTACCGGTGATATAAACGTTCCGGGATTGTTTTAAGAGATATGGCGGAATACGTTCTGCCGCTTGAAAAGCTTATCGAGCAGTTCAGACGTCTGCCCGGTATTGGTAAAAAAACGGCGGTCAGGCTTGCGTTCTCGGTGCTCGATTTCACTGCAGAGGAAGCTTATGCTTTCGCCGATGCGATAAGAAACGCAAAAGACCAGATGCGTACCTGCAGGGTGTGTCAGAATATTACCGACGGGGAAATTTGTTCGATATGCGCTGACGAAAAGCGCGATGGATCTGTGATATGCGTTGTTGAGGATGCAAAGGCGGTCATGTCACTTGAAAAGGTCAAGGAATATGACGGAGTGTATCATGTGCTTCACGGTGCCATATCGCCTATGGCAGGCATCGGTCCGGATAAGCTGAAAATAGCTGAGCTCATCAGCCGTCTTGCTGACGGAAGCGTCAAGGAGATCATTATAGCAACCAATCCGACAATCGAGGGAGAGGCTACTGCAATGTATCTCACAAAATTGATAAAGCCGCTCGGCATTAAGGTTTCAAGGCTTGCGTACGGTATTCCAGTTGGCGGTGAGCTTGAATACGCAGACGAGGTTACGCTTATGCGCGCTATCGAGGGCCGTCGTATAATGTGAACAAAATTGGACAATTTTCTTATAACTATTGACAAATCGGATAAAATAATATATAATTAGTAGGTTAGTTGATTTTGGTATGCTGGAGGTGCGGTCATGGCAATAGATATGCGCCCGCTTCTTAAGGGTGAAGTTAGCAAAATATCGCTTGAGCAGGACTTTCCGATAAAAAACGAAGACTATATGTTTGATACCGAGATTGACGATGTGGTTTTTACAAAGGATGCTCATATCAGCGGCGAAATCACAGATATGGGCGGGTACATCCGACTTGACGCGATAGCAAGCGTAGAATACAACACCGAATGTGCAAGGTGCCTGAAGGAATTGACACGCACATTTGAGGTTAGAGTTGAAAGAACCGTCGTTAATCGCGGCGAGCTTGTCAACACATCCGAGGACGATGGCGAGGAATATATCGAAATCGTTGACGGAATGCTTGATGTCGAGAGAGTTTCAGCAGAACAGATTATTATGGATTTTCCCATGAAGGACATCTGCAGCGAGGATTGTAAAGGGTTGTGCCCAAAGTGCGGAAAGAATCTTAACGAGGGTGAATGCAATTGCCCTAAAAAAGAAATCGACCCAAGACTTGAAATTTTGCAGAAACTACTTGAAAAGTAATAATATTTGATGTATAATAAAAAGTGTTATACAATTAAGGAGGTGTCGTAAAATGGCAGTACCGAAGAAAAAAGTCTCAAGTGCGAGACGTGACAAAAGACGTTCCAATGTTTGGAAGCTCGATATGCCGGGTATGGTAAAGTGCCCGAAGTGCGGTGAATACAACCTCGCTCACAGAGTTTGCAAGGCTTGCGGTTCCTATAACGGAAAGCAGGTTATCAGCAAGTAATTGTTTGTCCAAATATGCGGATAAAGGGGATGCCGATTGGCACCCCTTTTTGCCATTTTTGAAAGTGTGTGCAGTATTGGCTGTATTCGGAAAAAAGTTGACAAAATATGAAAAATGGTTTAAAATAATTAAAGAATGCTATAGTAATCTTATTGCTTTTTGTGAGGTGATAGCGTGAAAAATACGCAGGGTATCCCCAAAATAATACACAGAGTGCTGGTTCTTTTATTATTATCTGCTTTTTCACTTGTTATTTTGACGGTTGCATTTTCAAGCATCGGAGCGAAGGCCGCTTTCCGGCTTGGAGTTTGGCTGAATGTCGAGGAGGTTGATGTCGATGACTCGGCACATCTTGAGTATTTTGCAGTCAAGCAGGCAATCGATGAATATCAAAGCTATCGTATTTTTATTGATGAACGGTATGGCGGAAGCTACGATGCAGCACTTGATTTTTTGAAATTCTTAAAACAAAATACCGATGTCAATATTATTTGCATGAAAAATATTGATTCGGAGAGTGTAAATAAATATCTTGAATCAGGCGAGGAGAGCATGCTTCCCTCTGAGATGAGCAATTTCCTCCGAGGCTTCATCAGAAAGTTAAGCAGCTATAATCAGATTCTCCCACCTCAGAAGCGAGTAACCATTTCGGCTGACATGCCTGAAGGAAAATGCTTTATAATTGAAAACGGAAGCTATGATCGCGCTGTCGAAAGCGATGGCGTGTTCGATATTAATGTTTGCTACCCTGAAAAGGAGGACTGCGACCCAATGTTCAATATCGACTCGATCGCGCTCGACAATGTGCGCATCCGCTTCGGTACGCTTGACAGTGTTTCATGGTACATCAACTATCTTGAGTCGGTATCAGGAAATTTCGGCATGCCGCTGTTTGAAGGAATCAATCAGCCCGATTGCTATTTTCTGATTGAAAGCGGCGGGCAGATCGAGGTGGAGAACGAGAAATGCTATATGAGGAGCGCGAGGATGAAGCGCTTGTTCTGAGCGGGGAATTTGATATCTCTGTGCCGTTTTCCCTTTCATTTCAATGCGGACAGAATGAGCCCGATGTGCGCGTGTATCCGTCGCTTCGTGGCTTGGCGGAGGAGTATTTGACCCTTTTTTCTCCTGATAGCCTCTTTTCGGATGAGGCAATAGCGTGGGCAAAGGCAAAATTCGGAGCGTTTTTTATAAAAAATGAGTTTGAGCTCAGCGACGATTCCGATGATTATTATATTAATTATCGCCTTAGAAGCGTGGATGAGCGATTTATTATGGACTCGACTCGTATTTTCAAGGGCGATGAAGAGGCTCAAAACCTTACGGATTATGACCTTGAACAGCTTGTAAATCTTGGGCATATGTGCTCTATAACCGTTGTTGAGGACAAAATCGTTTCAGCCGCAAGTACGAATGCACCGCTTGAGCAGGGGCTTGCTCTCGGTGAGATAGAGATAGGTGTCGAAACTGCTTCGGGATTTGGCGGAAAGGGATATGGAAAATCAACTGTTGCGGCATTGGCCATGGAGCTTGCACGCCGTGGGTGCACTGCGTTGTATGAATGTGCTGCCGGAAACAAGGAGTCGGTTGGATTGATCACATCGCTTGGCGGTGTTGAATACGCAAGAAATTTCTATATAGTCGGTATAAAATACTGACAAAGTCGGGTAAATGTATTTCCTCGGAAAGGACGGACTTTAAAATATGGCATATGATGCGGGAATGGTTTGTGCCATCGTAAATGAGCTTGATAGCCGCATTAAAGGCGCTCGTGTTGAAAAGGTAAATCAGCCTGAAAAGGATGAGATCGTATTGCTTCTTCACATCGGACGCGAAAATTTGCGGCTTGCATTCTCGTCGGGCTCAAACAACCCTCATTTTAATATTACAGGCACAACCAAGGAAAATCCGATGGTTGCGCCTATGTTCTGTATGCTTCTCAGAAAGCATCTCACGGGAGCGCGCGTAAGGGAGGTAACACAGCTCGGATTCGAACGGGCGGTGGAGGTTGCCTTCGATTGCTACGATGAGATGGGCTTTGCCACGACGAAGTACCTTGTCGCGGAAACAATGGGAAAATACAGCAATATTATCCTGCTGAACAGCGAAAAAAAGGTAATCAGCGCATTAAAGATAATCGACCTTGCTTCGAGCTCGGTAAGACAGATTCTGCCCGGCTTTCCGTATGAGCTTCCGCCGGAGCAGAAGAAATTCTCGCCGCTTGCGGTTGATGAAATGCAGCTGCGCACAGCGTTTGAAAATTCCCCCGATATGCCTGCTGACAAGTTTATTCTTTCAAATTTCTACGGATTTGCGGCAATTGTGGCTCGCGAAATTGCTTTTCGCGCATCGGGACGTGTTGATTCGATGCTTTCCGAATGTAGCGCTGAAAAGCTTTGGAATAGCTTTGCTGAGATTCGGGATAATTTGCTAAACCACCGCTTCGAGCCATGGCTCGTAAGTGACCAGACAGGCAGGCCTATCGAATATTGCTTCTTTGAGCCGCTCGAATATTCTTCGCCGATTGAGGTGAGAAAGCTTGACAACTTTGGGGAGCTGCTTGATGAATATTTTGGCAGGCGTGACCACGCGGAGCGTATTCGTCAACGCACAGCTGATATCTTTCGGTTGCTTACGAACGCGGAAACGCGCTTGACTAAGAAAATCGCACTCCAGAAGCAGGACCTCGCAGCCTGCGCAGATAAGGATAAATACAAGCTTTGGGGCGACCTTATTACCGGCAATATCTATAGGCTTGAACGCGGAATGGAAAAGGCACATCTTGAAAATTACTATGAGGAAGATTGCCCTCAGATCACAATCGCTATGGATAAACGCCTGTCACCTCAGCAAAACGCTCAGCATTATTACAAGCGTTATAACAAGTCAAAGGTCGCCGAAATAGAGCTTGCAAAGCAGATAAAGCTTGCACAGGCGGAGCTTGAGTATATCTATACCGTTTTTGATTCGCTGACCCGCGCGGAATCGGAAAGTGATATTCTTGAGATACGGGATGAGCTGTACCGCTCAGGCTATGCTTCGAGGATGAAGAACTACGCGGCAAAAAAGCTCTCCGCTCCGAAGCTTATGGAGTTTAAGTCGAGCGGTGGATATCGAATCCTTTGCGGCAAAAACAATCATCAGAACGACCATCTCACGACAAGGGTTGCGGCGAAGCACGATTATTGGTTCCACGTTAAAAATCAGCCCGGCTCGCATTGCGTTATGATAACCGATGGGGAAGAACCCTCAGAGCAGGATTTTACCGAGGCAGCCATCATTGCAGCGTACTATTCAAAGGTGTCAGACGGCGAAAATGTCGCGGTTGACTACACGCTTATTAAAAATATCCGTAAGCCGAACGGCTCAAAACCCGGATTTGTAACGTATAATACCAACTATACTGCATATGTTACTCCTGATGAAAAGCTCGTTTTGTCATTGAAAATCAAATGATTTCTACAATATTTAATAAATATTATTGTAGAAAGATGAAAAATATATAATAAGGACTTGAAATTTTCTCTGTATCGCGGTATACTATTTTGTAAGAGCAATTTTACGGTATATGCACCAAAGGAAAGGTATGTTCGCCATGAATGATATTATCTATTGGGTTTGGCTGTCACTCAAAAATCGATATGGAAGCTCAGATGCTCCCAGACTGCTGAAATATTTCCCCGGCGGTGCTCGTGAAATTTACGAGGCTTCGCAGGCAGAGCTTTTGCGCGTGCACGAATGCAATGCGAGCTTCATCAAAAGGCTTGATAACCACGACCTTGGCGAGGCTGAGAGAATTCTGGAGTTCTGTTTTTCGCAGGGCATACAGATAATAAGCTGTGCAAGCCCCCGCTACCCGAAACGACTTCACAGCCTTTATAACAAGCCGATCGTGCTCTATGCCCGCGGTCAGATACAAAATCTCGATTCGCAGCTTTGCGTGAGCATTGTCGGAACGAGGTCTATGACCGATTACGGCAAGCATACGACCTTCACGATCGCTCGACAGCTGATAGGCTATGGAGCGATAATTATAAGCGGTGCGGCATACGGAATAGATTCCTCAGCCAATAATACGGCGGTTTATCTTGAAGCGCCGACTGTAGCGGTTCTCGGCTCGGGCGTAAATGTTCCATATCCATCGGATAACAAGGACATGCTGGACAAAATTGCATCAAATGGCTTGGTGCTAAGCGAATTTCCGCCGAATACGGGCCCGAATCGAGGCAATTTCCCTATTCGCAACAGAATAATCAGCGGTCTTTGCGACGCTCTGCTTGTTGTTGAAGCACCGGAAAAGAGCGGAGCACTTATTACAGCGCGTATAGCGGCAGAGCAGGGCAGACCGGTTTATGCCATCCCCGGCAACATCGGAGCACCGCAAAGCATGGGAACAAATAATCTTATTCGCGACGGTGCAAAGCTTGTTACCCGCGCGGAGGATATTCTTGAGGATTTCACAGACAGGTTTGACCTCAGGAAAATTGATGCTATAGTAAACAGCGACAAATACCTGAGATACGAATACACTAAAAAAACATCGACAACCAATGCTTCACTTTCAAGAACAAAGCCGGCAAAATCTGCCGAGAAAGGTCCAGAACCAAGCAGGTCAACGCCTTTGATTCAAAAGAAAGTCGAGCAAACGGATATAAAACCCGAACCAAGGGAAGAACAAATCGAAATTCCGATAAAAGCTCAGATCGAAGCACAAACGAAAAAAGAAGAATCGGATAAAACGGACGGAGTAATTACGGGGAGCGACATCTTTTCGGCGGTCCATGTACGCGTTCTCAAAGCAATGCCGAGCGGCGTTGCGGTAACGCCTGATGAGATTGCACAGCATGGAATCCCAACAAATCAAGTTTTGGCATCGCTCACAATTCTTGAAATGGCGTCTGCTGTTGAAGCGATGGCAGGCGGTAAGTACAAAAAATGCATCTAACTCATTAAAGGAGAAATAACTTCATAATGGCTAACCTCGTAATAATGGAGTCCCCGACAAAGGCGGGCACAGTTAAAGGCTACCTTGGCTCGGGATATAAAGTCGTCGGATGCACGGGACATATCCGTGATTTGCCCAAAAGCACACTCGGCATTGATATAGATAACGATTTCACGGCGAAGTATATCAACATTCGCGGCAAGGGTCCTTTGATTAAGGATTTGAAAAAAGAAGCTAAAAATGCAGATAAAGTATACCTCGCAACGGACCCTGACAGAGAGGGTGAAGCTATCGCGTGGCACTTGTCAGAGGCGCTCGGTATTTCCGAAAACAAGATACGCCGCGTAACATTCAACGAAATAACAAAAAAAGCCGTAAAAGCAGGAATGAAGGCTCCGCGAGAGATTGACATGGGACTTGTCAATTCACAGCAGGCGCGCAGACTTCTTGACAGAATCGTAGGATATAAATTAAGTCCGTTCCTGTGGAAAACTATTAAGAGCGGTTTGTCGGCAGGTAGAGTTCAATCTGTTGCCACACGCATAATAGTTGAACGTGAAAATGAGATCAACGCTTTCGTTCCGGAGGAATATTGGACGATTGACGTGCTTCTTGAAAATAAGAATCGCGGTAAGATAAAGGCGAAATTCTACGGTACCGACAACGGTAAAGCTCAGCTTCATTGCGAGTCGGATGCTATGGCTGTCGTTCGTGCTATCGAAGGCAAAGAATTTAATGTAAAATCGGTGAAAAAGGCGATTCGAATCAAGAATCCCGCACCTCCGTTTACAACCTCTACCCTTCAGCAGGAGGCATCCCGTCGTCTCGGCTTCCAGTCACAGCGCACAATGCGCGTTGCGCAGGAGCTTTACGAGGGTATTAATCTCGGAAGCTCGAACGGCGGTGTACAGGGTCTTATCACCTATATGCGTACAGATTCTCTGAGAATTGCCGACGAGGCGGCTGACGCAGCAAAGGCGTATATTACTGAAAAATACGGAGAGAACTTCTATCCTGCCGAAAGAAGAATATATAAAACAAAAAACAATGCGCAGGATGCTCATGAAGCGGTTCGCCCGTCAAATCTTTCGTTTGAGCCCGAAAAAATCAAGAAGTTTTTGACCACGGACCAGTATAGACTTTATAAGCTTATTTGGGACCGTTTTATGGCGAGCCAGATGGCATCGGCTGAGCTTGATACAGTAACGGCGGATATTGAAGCGGGCGGATATATCTTCCGATCGAGCGGATATTCAGTCAAATTTCAAGGCTATATGACTCTTTATGAGGAAGCAGAGGACTATGTTGCGCCCAATAATGCGGATGCGGATAAACCCGAAAAGAGTATTCGCTTGCCCAAGATTGAGGAAGGAGAGTCGTTATCTCACCTCTCCACACAGCCGTCGCAGCATTTTACCGAGGCTCCGCCCCGCTATAATGAGGCATCGCTTGTAAAATTCCTCGAGGAAAAGGGAATCGGCAGACCGAGCACATTTGCGACTATAATCACCACTATAATTGCAAGAGGTTATGTCGTCAGAGAAAGCAAGTCGCTCAAACCGACCGAGCTCGGAGAGATTACCACAAGCCTGATGGTAGATAATTTCCCGAATATCGTTGACTACGAATTTACTGCCAATATGGAAACAGAGCTTGATGAAATTGCAAATGGTGCGGATACGCTTGTTGGCGTTCTGAGGGGCTTCTATAAAGATTTTGAGAAGAGTCTCGAAACTGCAGAAAAGACAATTGACAAATCGAAATATGAGCTTTCGGTTGAAGAAACAGACATTATCTGCGAAAAATGCGGTTCAAGAATGGTTGTCAAAAACGGTCGCTTCGGAAAATTTGCGGCTTGCCCGAATTATCCCGAATGCAAAAATACAAAGCCGCTCGTTGACAAAAAAGCCGAAGCTGATGATAAAGCTGCTCCGACGGATATGGTTTGCGAAAAATGCGGAAGCCCTATGGTGCTGAAAACAGGACGCTTCGGAAGCTTTTACGCATGCGAGCGATATCCCGAATGCAAGACGACCAAGCAGATAACAAAAGATACCGGTGTTAACTGCCCGAAATGCGGCTCTAAGATCGTTGTAAAAAAAGGCAAGAACAGAACTGTATTCTACAGCTGTGAAAAATATCCCGAATGCGATTTTTCATCGTGGGATATGCCTACCAACGAAAAATGCCCGAATTGCGGAGATATTCTCTACAGAAAAAAGGGAAAAAATCAGCTTATATGCAAGCGCGATGGCTGCGGATATAAGCGTGAAGCGGAGATTGAAGATGCCGAGTAATCGACCAACAATCAACATCGTCGGTGCAGGACTTGCAGGCTGTGAAGCCGCTTGGCAGGCAATAAAGCAGGGCGTTGCAGTCAGACTTTATGAAATGAAGCCAACAAAGTATTCGCCTGCACACCATTCGCAGGGCTTTGCGGAGCTGGTCTGCTCAAATTCGCTCAGGTCGAATATGCTCTCGAACGCTGTTGGCGTACTCAAGGAGGAAATGAGGCGTCTTGGCTCTTTGATAATCGAAGCCGCTTACGCTTCAGAGGTTCCTGCAGGAAGCGCTCTTGCGGTTGACCGTGAGCTCTTTTCAGAGTATATTACAAACAAGCTTCGCTCACATCCTCTCGTTGAGGTTATCGAGGGAGAGGTGTGCGATATTCCCGATGGGATTACAGTTATTGCAAGTGGGCCCTTGACCTCAGAGGCGCTGTCGGAATCAATAGGCAAGCTTATAGGCGATGACTATCTGCACTTTTTTGACGCGGCAGCACCCATAGTCAGCTTTGATTCGATTGATATGAGCAAGGCGTTTTATGCGTCACGTTATGACAAGGGTGAGGCTTCATATATAAACTGTCCGTTCACCAAAGAGGAATACGACCGCTTTTGGGAAGCGCTTATTACTGCCGAGGAAGCAGAATTAAAGGAGTTTGACAAGTCGGAGCAGTTGACTGTGTTTGAGGGCTGTATGCCCGTTGAGGTCATGGCAAAGCGAGGTCATGATACACTGCTGTTCGGACCGATGAAGCCTGTAGGCATTACCGTTCCGCAAACGGGAAAAGAGGCGTATGCAATAGTACAGCTTCGTCAGGAAAATTCCGAAAAGAGCATGTACAATATCGTAGGCTTTCAGACCCATCTTAAATTTCCGGAACAGAAGCGTGTTTTCGGGATGATTCCGGGACTTGAAAACGCAGAATTTTTGCGCTATGGAGTAATGCACCGCAACACCTTTATGAATTCACCCAAGCTGCTTGATAGGACATACATGATGCGCAGTCGTCCGGGACTGTTTTTTGCCGGACAGATGACGGGCGTTGAGGGATATGTTGAAAGCGCATCCTCGGGACTTGTTGCCGGACTTAATGCCGCAAGACTTGCGCTTGGTATGGATGCGGTGGCTTTCTCATCAGAAAGCGTAATCGGGTCGCTCGCAGGGTATATCAGCGATGAGAATGTCGTGAATTTTCAGCCGATGAATGCGAATTTCGGCTTAGTTTCGCCTCTTGGCTTCAAGGTTAAGGGCGGAAAGAAGGCACGCGGCGAGGCTATGGGCCAAAGAGCGCTCGAATACATTGATAATCAGTTGCGACTGCTGACCGACGAAGGAGTTTTAACCAATGAAGCTGATAATTGATGCGATGGGCGGAGATAACGCTCCCGCAGAGATACTGAAAGGCGCGGCTTTGGCTGTTGCCGAATATAGCGATGTTGAGCTTGTGCTGACCGGAAAAGAAGCGGAGCTTCGAAAAATATGTGCCGATGAGAAGATTTCAACAGAGCGATTTACATTTATGGACGCGGTTGAAGTCGTTACTATGGAGGATAATCCGACGTCTGTCGTAATGTCCAAGAAAAATTCCTCGATGGCTCTCGGGTTGAAGGCTTTGGCGGCAGGTGACGGCGAGGCTTTCATCTCGGCAGGAAATACGGGAGCTCTTATGACGGGAGCTACGCTGTATGTTCGATGTGTAAAGGGGATAAAGCGTGCTGCGATAGCAACGGTCTTGCCGATGGAAAAGCCGCTATTGATGGTAGATTCAGGCTCGAATGTCACAGTAACTCCCGAATATCTGCAGCAGTTCGGAATCCTCGGTTCGATTTATGCCGAGAAGGTGCTCGGTGTGAAATCGCCGAAGGTCGGTCTTTTGAATAACGGCACGGAGGAGCATAAGGGCACGCCTATTGTCGCAGATGCGTACAAGCTCCTATCCTCGACCGAAAGTATAAATTTCGTCGGAAATATTGAAGGCAACATGATTCCGTTCGCAAAATGTGATGTGCTTGTTACCGACGGATTTACGGGAAATGTCGTACTTAAAACCATTGAGGGACTAAGCAAATACATTTTAAAGAAGCTAAAGGCGATGTACTTTAGGAGCTTCATAAACAAGCTTTCTGCACTTATGATAAAAGGTGAGTTTGGCGCGCTGAAAAAATCCTTTGACGCGAGTGAATACGGCGGAGCGCCGTTCCTCGGAATATCGAAGCCCGTATTCAAAGCTCATGGAAGCTCAGACGCCGCTGCAATAAAAAATGCAATCAGGCAAGCGCGCGAATATGTAAACAAGGATGTTTCCGCAATCATCGCGCAGAGAATTGCCGATACTTTAGAAGATAACAAGTAACGGAGGTCAAAAATGGGAAACTTTCCTCTTTCTCCTAATGATTTTGAGGATAAAATAGGTTATCATTACAAAAACATACAATTACTTGTTGATGCTCTGACGCATTCGTCCTATGCCAACGAAATGAAGGCAAAGGGCGACGATGTCGTTTTTAATGAGCGCCTTGAATTTCTTGGAGATTCGGTGCTGTCTATAATTGTCAGTGATTATCTTTACCGCCATTATTCCGACCTGCCGGAGGGAGATTTAACGCGCATCAGAGCGAGCGCTGTATGCGAAAAAACGCTCGGCAAGCTTGCACTTGAACTCGAGCTTGGAAACTATATGCGTCTTGGCCGCGGAGAAGAAATGACAAACGGCAGAAAGCGCATTTCGATTTTAGCCGACGCATTTGAAGCACTTCTTGCATCCATCTATATAGATTCGGGCTCGCGTAGTGCAGTCGAAGCGTTTCTTATGCCGCGTGTTATACCCGAAATCAAGCAGTTTGTAGAAAACGGCAAGAATAAGGACCACAAGACATTGCTGCAGCAGATAGTTCAGCAAGAACACGGAGAACGGCTCGAGTATGTTCTCGTAGGAGAGAGCGGTCCCGACCATGCAAAGGTCTTTGAGGTTGAAGCCAGACTTAACAGTAATGTAATAGGTCACGGCAAGGGAAAAACAAAACGCGAGGCTGAACAGATGGCGGCTAAGGAAGCGCTTGTGCTGTTTGGAGATAAATGAAGCGGCATATAAACATTCCGATTTTCATACCGCATCTTGGTTGCCCGAATGCATGCGTATTCTGCAATCAGCGGCGTATTTCGGGAAAGATGAGCTTTGATGTTTTAGCAGTAGATGAGGAACTAAAAAAAGCCACAAAGACGATTGATTATCAGAACAGCGAGGTCGAGATAGCTTTTTTCGGCGGAAGCTTTACGGGGATAGACCGAGAGCAGATGATATATTTGCTCGGGCTTGCAAAAAAATACATCGACCTTGGCAAAGCGCAGTCTGTGCGTATTTCAACCCGTCCTGATTATATTGATGAGGAGATACTTGACATCCTCGAAGAATACTGCGTGACGGATATTGAGCTTGGGCTGCAGAGCTTTGATGAGCAGGTGCTTTTAGCTTCAAAGCGAGGTCACAGCGCGGAGAGAGCTAGACAAGCCTGCAGAATGATAAAAGCGCGCGGATTCAATCTCGTAGGACAGATGATGCTCGGTCTTCCGAGCTCAACTCTCGAATCCGAGCTGATGACGGCGCGGGAAATTGCTGCTCTTGAATGCGATGCGGCGAGAATTTATCCGACTGTTGTACTTTGCGAAACGGAGCTTGCCGAAATGCTTAATGACGGCGTGTATACACCGCTTGAAATGGACGACGCGATACGACGCGCAAAGGAAGTGCTTGAGGTGTTCGTTTCGGCGAGGGTTCCCGTAATACGGCTTGGACTTCACGCGGCTGAGAATATGTCTGACCCGGATATTGTTGAGGGTGGAGCGTATCACAGCGCGCTCGGAGAGCTTGTCTATTCGGAGCTTTACTATAGCCGTATTTGCAAATATATCGAAGAGCACAATATGCGCGAAAAGCTTGTCGGAAAAGAGCTGACAATTTATGCTCCATGCGGTGAAACTTCAAAGGTATCGGGGCAAAAGCGTGCTAATAAACTGCGTATTCAAAATGAATATAATGTAAAAAAAATCAAAATCATTGAAAAATCAGATTTGATTTGGTATAATATTATTTTAGAGATAAATTAATTAAACGTGTACGAGGAGGGATTAAACAATGTATTTGAAATCGCTTGAATTGTTCGGATTCAAGTCTTTTCCCGATCGCACCGTTTTAAATTTTGACCAAGGAGCGACAGTCGTTGTCGGGCCTAACGGAAGCGGTAAATCCAATATCTCCGATGCTATGCGCTGGGTGCTTGGCGAGGTTTCCTCAAGGCAGATACGCGGCACGAAGATGGAGGATGTAATTTTCGGCGGTACCGATGAGCGCCGTCAGATGAATTTTGCCGAGGTTACGGTTACATTTGATAATTCCGACAGACAGATAGATATATCATACGACGAGGTTTCGGTAACACGTCGCTATCACCGCAAGGGCGAGAGCGAATATTTTATAAATCGCAAGCCCGTTCGCCTGCGTGATATACACGAGCTGTTTATGAATACCGGTGTCGGACGAGAGGGATACTCAATTATCGGTCAGGGCAGAATTGCGGAAATCATCTCTCAAAAGAGCGAGGAACGCCGCTCGATTTTTGAGGAAGCCGCAGGAATTTCGAAATATCGCTACAAGAAAGAGGAAGCCGAAAATAAGCTTAAAAATGTAGACGATAACCTGACGCGTCTGAACGATATTATGTCGGAGCTTGAGGGACGTGTTGAACCGCTTGCCCGCGAATGTGAAAGAGCAAAAAAATATCTTGAATATTATGAAATAAAAAAGCGCGACGATGTTTCGCTTTGGATTTGGGATATGGACAAGCTTTCCGTTTCACTCAAAGAAGCGGAGGATCGTCTGACGCTTGCGAAAACCGAGCTTGATATCGTTACCGAGGCACTCGAATCGTTTGAAAATCAAAACGAGCGCGTTTTTGAAGCCTCGCAGGATTCGAAGTATCGCTATGAACAGCTTCGAAGCAGAATCGAAGAAGCTGTAAAAGATATGCACGAGCTCGACAGCAAAATACAAATCACCGAGAACGATATATCTCACCGTGAAAAACAGCTTGCTGAAAAAACTGAGGCGAAAAAGAAATTTGCCGACAGAACCGCGCAGGTTGAGCTTCAATGCGCGCAGAGAAAGGCAGAGCTTGATGAAGCTCAAAAAAGAGCTGAGGAGCTCGCGTCTGAGCTTTGCGAAATTGAGAATGCAGGTGAAGCTGCACGGGCAGAGCGTGATGATCTGCGCGATGAGCTTGACAGACAGCTTGCTGAGATCAAGAATAGCGAGGAGCGACTGGTTGAGCTGAAAATTCGTCTTTCCGTATTGGATTCGACCGAGAAAAGCGATATCGGAAAAGCGGATTCGATTTCCGAAGAAATAAAGAAGTACAGCGAAAGCTCTGCAATGCTGACATTGCGCGCAGAAAAAGCGGAGAAAACCATCGCTGATTATAATGCCAAGAGCGAGGAGCTTCGCAAAAAGTCTGAGCAGTTTGCTTCCTCTATTGCCACGAAGCGATTGGAAAAGCAGGAGCTTATCGACAAATCAAATGAGGTTTATCTCGAATATACCGCCAAAAAGCACCGTATTGACGCTATACGCCGAATGGAGGAGCTTTTTGAGGGATACACGCAAAGCGTTCGCTTTATAATGAGCGAATATGAAGCGGGACGAATTGAGGGCACAAGCCGAATCTCGGATCTGAGCGCGACAAGCGGAAGAATTTGGGGACCCGTTTCAAGACTTATAAGCGTTGGGGCGAGATATACCCTCGCAATCGAAACAGCACTTGGCGTTAATATTCAGAATATTGTTGTTGACGATGAAGCTACGGCAAAGGCATCGATAAATTATCTGAAGAAAAAGAGCGCGGGCAGAGCTACATTCTATCCTATCAGCTCAATGAAGCCTCGTTACAGCCAAATTCCGGACGCTGAATGCAAGCGCTATGCAGGCTATCTCGGAACGGCTGACAGCGTGCTCGAATATGATAAACGCTTTGAGGGAATTATCCGAAATCTTCTTGGCGCAACACTCATTTTCGATAACATCGATAACGGTGCCGAAATGGCGAAGGCTACCGGATATAAGGTCAGAGTTGTAACGCTTGACGGTCAGATAATAAATGCGGGAGGCTCGTTTACGGGCGGATCCTCGAAGAGGGATTCCGGCATGCTGACCCGCCGCACCGAAACAGACAAATTGAAAAATGACTCTGAAGCACTTGCGGCAAAGCTTGAGGAGCTAAAACGTGCACAATGCCGCTGCGATGCGGAGATTGCTTCAAAGGAAAAGGAACAGTCGATGCTCAATTCTCAGGTGTCGATGCTTATGTCGCTTATCGGAGCTGAAACCACACAGCTTGAGGTTATCAGAAGCCAGATAAACGGCGAAAAAAATATGTCCGAATCGCTGGAGCGCGACCTCCAGACCTTAAAGGATGGAGCAGCTGAGCGTGCGGACGGTATCACAAGGCTTAAAGAGGAATCAGCACAGCTGACCTGTGAACAGGAAAAGCTCTCTGCATCCCGCGAAGCGGGAATCAACAAGCTCGGAGCACTTGAAGAAGCTCTCGAAAATTATGATATAAAGCGAAGCGAGCTTCTCGTTCGCCGTGCAGAGGTCGGCAAGGATGTCGAAAATGCAGAAAAAGCACTCGAGGAAATGCGCAAGCGGCTTAGCGAGAGCATGGCGGAATCTGATGAAAACATTCGCCTTTGCGAAAGCTTAGCAGAGGAGAACATATCAGCTCGACAGATGCTTGATGCGATGAATGCGGAGCTTTCCGATGCGAAAAAGCAAATTGACGAGCTCGAGAGTGAACGAGAGTCAACCTCAGTGAAAAATCTTGAATTTGACCATAAGCTTAACACTCTGAGAGTTCAGATTCGCGATAAATCAAACCAAAAGGAAGCGTGCTTCCGCGAGCATACGGTAGCTGAAAGCCGATATAAGAGTCTTACCGATGAGCGCGAAAAGTTGGTCGAAAGACTTTGGGATGAATATGAGCTTACATATTCAGGCGCGAAGGAATGCGCTTATCCGCCTGTCACCGAGGAAACACACAAGAGTGTTGCGGCGGAGCTCAGCGAATATCGCTCCAAGCTGAAGGCACTCGGTGGAGTAAATCTTTCTGCGATTGATGAATATGCGGACGTAAAGGCTCGATATGATTTCATGAAGGAACAGATTGCCGACCTTACGAGCTCGAAGGAAAATCTGCTTGAGATAATTATTAAACTCGAAACTGAAATGCGCGAAACCTTTGTAAGCGCATTCGAGGAGATAGACCGCAACTTTAAGATCGTATTTGAGGAGCTTTTCGGCGGAGGTATTGCCGAGCTTTCGCTCACCGATCCGAGTGATGTGCTCAGCAGCGGAATTGAGATACGCGTAGCACCTCCTGGAAAAATCATCAAAAGCCTCACGCTTTTGTCAGGCGGTGAGCAGGCGTTTGTTGCTATCGCGCTGATCTTTGCAATACTTCGCGTTAATCCGACACCGTTCTGTATATTCGATGAGATCGAGGCTGCACTTGATGAGGCAAATGTTTTCCGCTTTGCCGATTATCTCGGACAGTATTCCGACAAGACACAGTTCATAATAATTACACACCGTCGCGGTACTATGGAGATTGCAGACAGAATATATGGCGTTACCATGCAGGAGCGCGGAATATCGAAGATCCTTGCACTCGATATAAACGGGGCAGAAGAAAAGATGGGAGAATTGTAATGGGATTTTTTGACCGATTAAAGGAAGGTCTTGCAAAAACAAAAAACACGCTTTTTAAGCAGGTTGATACACTTTTTAAAAACTTCGTGAAGGTCGATGAGGATTTGCTTGAGGAGCTTGAGGAGCTTCTTATAATGGCAGACGTCGGAGTTGCTTCAACCGAAGCGATAATCGAACAGCTTCGCGAGCGTATCAAGAATGAGCGTATTACCGAGCCTGAGGAATGCCGAGGGGCTTTGCAGGAGATACTTGTCGATATGATAGGTGAGGGCGAGCCTCTGAAGCTCGAAACTGCGCCGAGTGTCATCCTTGTAATCGGAGTAAACGGTGTCGGAAAAACGACGTCGATTGCAAAAATTGCAAACAATTTAAAAAATAGCGGCAAGCATGTTGTGCTTGCTGCGGCAGATACATTCCGTGCGGCGGCTATAGACCAGCTTCAGGTTTGGGCTGAGAGAGTTGGTGTCGAGCTTATCAAGCACAGCGAGGGCTCTGACCCGGCGGCAGTCGTGTACGATGCAATTAATGCTGCGAAGAATCGAAGCGCAGATGTGCTTATTGTCGATACCGCAGGCAGACTTCATAACAAGAAGAATCTTATGGATGAGCTTGCGAAGATCAATCGTGTAATAGACCGAGAGCTGCCCGCGGCTTCCCGCGAAACGCTTTTGGTGCTTGACGCAACGACAGGTCAAAATGCTGTCAGCCAGGCAAAGGAATTCAAAAATGCTGCCGATATTACAGGCCTTGTTTTAACAAAACTTGACGGAACGGCTAAGGGAGGCATCGTTTTTTCGATAAAGAACGAGCTTGACATTCCCGTGAAGTTCATAGGCGTAGGCGAAAAAATGGACGATATGCAGAGATTCGACGCTAATGAATTTGTAAGTGCGTTGTTCGAGGTTTAAGTCTTAAAATATTGTTCAGGCACGGTTTTGTGACTTTCTTAGCACTCCGTGCAAAGATCCGCTTGGCAAACCACCCATAAAATCCAGATAAGGAAGCTTTCGCCAAACGAGGGCTACGGTCATAATTATGTTAAAATTGGTTCTTGCATCAAGGAATCCCAAAAAAGTCCGCGAACTTGAAACTTTACTATCGGAACTTTCGTCTAATATACAGGTGTTAAGCCTTGATGATATCGGTTTCACAGATGAAATTGTTGAGGACGGAACGACTTTTGCCGAAAATTCGCGCATTAAAGCCCGCGTACCAGCAAGCCTCGGCTATATTGGAATCGCGGATGATTCGGGTTTGGTTGTGGATGCGCTCGATGGAGCCCCCGGTGTATATTCGGCGAGATATTCCGGTGAGAATGCAAGCGACGGCGAAAACAACAAAAAACTGCTTTTTGAAATGAAGGATGTTCCGGACGAAAAGCGGACTGCAAGATTTTGCACGGTAGTTTCATGTGTGTTCCCGAATGGCGAGGAGATGCAGTTTGAGGGAAGCTGCGAGGGCGTAATACTTCGTACTCCGGATGGGGATGGAGGATTTGGATATGACCCGCTCTTTTATTATCCGCCGCTCAAAAAAACATTCGCGGCACTTGATGCTGAGCAAAAGAACGCAATCAGTCATCGCGGAATCGCTATGCGGAAATTTGCAGAAGCTTTCAAAAAGTATGCAGAGCTCTCAAAATAGCACTCCGTTTTTCAAATAGGTTAGAAAGGTAGACTTGCTTTTGCAGGTTGAGGTAAATTAATGCTAAACAGCAAACAACGCGCATATCTTCGTTCGATGGCTGCCATGTACGATACAATCTTTCAGGTCGGAAAAGGCGGTATAACCGATAATATGTGCGAGCAGATATCAAATGCACTTGAGGCGAGAGAGCTTATAAAGCTTCGCGTGCTCGACAACTGCGATTACAATGCCAAGGAAGCGGCGAATCTTATCGCGAATGAGGTCGGCGCTGATGTGGTGCAGGTTATAGGAACACGATTTGTATTATACCGCGAATCGGTTGACCACAAAAGGATCGATCTTTCAGTAGTTAAATGATAAAGCTCGGAATTTACGGGGGAACCTTTTCTCCGATTCACATGGGGCATGTGGTAGCGGCTCAGGCGTTTTTGCGTAATGCTTGTCTTGACAAGCTGCTCATTATGCCCACTGCAATTTCGCCGCATAAGAACGTAACTGCCGGCGTAAACGCCGAGGACAGGCTAAAAATGGTCAGGCTTGCATTTGAGGGAACCGAAGAATACAAGAGCGGCAGACTTGAGGTTTCGGATTATGAGATAATGCGAGGCGGTAAAAGCTATACGGTTTACACGCTTGAGCATTTCAGCCGACCCGATGTCATACTTCATATGCTTGTCGGAACGGACATGTTTTTAACTCTCGATAAATGGTACCGCTCAGAGGACATCTTCAGACTTGCAGAAATCGTATTGATGCGGCGAGAGATGGATTCCGACCGCTCTGAGGAAATCGAGAGAAAATGCGAAGAATACATAGAGAAGTATTCAGCAAAAATAAAAATAATACCCGAGCCGCCGATAGTAGTTTCATCTACGGAGCTTCGTGAGTCCATAAAGAACGGATGCTCGACAGAGGGATTACTGCCGGATGGCGTTGCTGAGTTTATCTCGAAAAATAATCTATATATGCAAAGCGAAGGGGAATTATGCTTACCCGAGAACAAGAAAAGCACTTAGCAGATCTTCGTGAGAAAATTGTACCGTATATGGGTGCAAAACGGTTGTCACATACTCTTGGCGTTGAAAGAGAGATTACGGCTCTCTCAGGCATTTATGCACCTGATGACGAGTATTTGCTTAGAGTATCTGCATTGCTTCACGATATTACAAAAAAGCTGTCACACAGTGAGCAGCTTGCACTTTGTGATGAATATGGCATAGCGTATTCATCCGAAGAAAAGCAGATGCCCAAGGTGTTTCATTCGAGAACCGCGGCAATAATAATCGAACGCGATTTTAAAGAATATGCGTATGATGATGTTATTTCCAACATCCGTTTCCATACGACGGGAAGAGCCGATATGACGATCGGGGAAATACTATTGTATCTCGCTGATTACATTGAGGATACGCGTACCTTTGAGGATTGCGTCAAGCTCAGAAGATTTTTTTATGAGGGTCTTGAGAGGGCAAATAGTGAATCGTTGCGCAAAGCCTTGCTCGAGAACACCTTGATGCTGTCATTTGATATGACAATAAATGGACTGTTGGAGGAAGCTTCACCTATTCATGCGGATACGGTTGCGGCACGAAATTTCCTCGTCTGCCATCGCAGTCAAAACGTCCAACTTTAAAGAGGTAAGAACAGTCAGATGAAAAATCAAAAAAGACGCCCCAAAAAGGCGAAATTTTCAATGGGGAAAATGCTGTTGATAGCAATAATGGTCCTGATTGCCGCATCGATAGTGTGTGCAGTTTCCTATCTGCGAAATCATCGGCCCTCTGTTGATACAGATGTTCCGTTCGATATCACAACAGTAGGACCGGATACGTCGAATAACGCGGGTCCCCAGGATACAGACGCAGATGTTACTCCGGATGAGGAGCAATATGTGCGCGACACAGATGTTGTAAACTTTTTTGTTGTCGGACGGGATAAGGAATCGTGGAATACCGACGTTATGATGATTGTCAACTTCAATATGAAGGATGGCAGCCTTGGTATACTTCAGATACCACGCGACACATATATTAATGCCGAAGACTACCATGGACGATTAAACGCGGCTCTTGCAACCTTCCGCAACAGAATACGTACCGATGATCCTAAAATATCCTCAAAAGAGCTGCTTGACTCCGGAATGGGAAAGGTTGTTGAGCTGCTTGAAAAATCAATGTGCATTCAGCTTGACGGTTATGTGCATGTCGATTTGGCAGGCTTCAAGGAAATCGTAAATGCTATTGGCGGAGTGTATATGGATGTACCCTACGAGATGGACTACGAGGATCCGGAGCAGAATCTTTATATCCATCTCGAGCCCGGACCTCAGCTCCTTACAGGTGAAAAGGCCGAAATGTTTGTGCGCTTCCGTAGCGGATACGTTCAGGCGGATATCGGACGAATCGACGCTCAGAAGATCTTCATGACCGCGCTGTTCAAACAGCTTAAATCAAACCTTTCGATAGCAAGAATCCCCGCGCTTGCAGGTCAGATTATAAAATATGTCACTACAGATGTTCCGCTTGAAGATGTTATCATTTATGCTAAGGAGCTTCTTGGCGTCGACATGGCAAAGGTTTCAATGATGACGCTTCACGGTACAGCTCATCAGACTCAATCGGGTGCGTGGTATTATGTTATGAATCGCGCATCAGCACTTAATATGGTAAACGAATATTTTAATGTTTACAACAAGGATATAACTGAGGAACTGTTTGACCAAGCCAGAATCTTTACAGACGAGAGCTACGCACCGTTTTCAAATATCTACTACGCATCTCCGGATGACGATATCGTAGAGATAAAGCCCGATATTGAAACCGGTGAGCATATCAGCGACGGTGGATTGGTTATTCCCTTAAATCCTAACAAATAAATTTTGGAGAAAAATCTATGGACAACAACTTTATTGAAGAAAAGCTTCCTGATCTTTCAGGCGCAGAACCAATTGAAATCGCAAAGCAGATTGTTCATGTTCTTGATATGAAAAAAGGACGCGATATCAAGCTGCTCAAAGTAGAAGCGCAAACGATTATTGCCGATTATTTTGTTATTTGCGGCGGTACCTCCAATACCAACATTAAAGCTCTTGCAGGCGAGGCTGAGTTTAAGCTCGGTCAATGCGGAGTTGTTCCGCTTCGCATGGACGGCTACAGCGAGGGTGAATGGATTGCACTTGATTTCGGTTCGGTCATAGTTCACATAATGAATAGAGAAAATCGCGATTTTTACAAGCTTGAAAAGCTGTGGAGCGATGCTGAGAGCATCGACATCAGTGATATTTTGATACCGTAATATTTTATTATAAAGGAATAGATTGCTATGAAGTACGATTTTAGAGCCATTGAAAAGAAATGGCAAGACAAATGGGAAGAAACGGGCGTATTTAAGGCGTCCGAGGACCATTCAAAAAAGAAATTCTACGCGCTTGTGGAATTTCCCTATCCGAGCGGCGCAGGAATGCACGTCGGTCACATCAAGGCTTATTCGGGTCTTGAGGTCGTTTCGCGCAAGAGAAGAATGCAGGGATATAATGTACTTTTCCCGATAGGCTTCGATGCATACGGATTGCCGACCGAAAACTATGCTATCAAGACAGGCATTCACCCTCGCAAGGTGACTGACATGAACATTGAGAAGTTCACATCACAGCTTAAGCGTGTTGGCTTCTCGTTTGATTGGGACCGCGTGGTTGATACCACTGAGGAGGACTACTATAAGTGGACTCAGTGGATTTTCCGTAAAATGTTTGATAATGGACTCGTTTTCCGTGCAACAACGCTTGTTAACTACTGCCCGAGCTGCAAGGTCGTTCTTTCGAATGAGGATTCGCAGGGCGGCAAGTGCGACATATGCCACAGCGATATCGTTCAGAAATCCAAGGATGTTTGGTATCTGAGAATTACCGAGTATGCAGACAAGCTTTTGCGTGGACTTGAAAAGGTCGACTATCTGCCCAATATCGTTCTTCAGCAGGAGAACTGGATTGGACGCTCAGAGGGTGCGTTTGTCAATTTCGGTATCAAGGATACATCTGACAGCCTCAGAATTTACACAACCAGACCTGATACAATGTTCGGAGTAACCTTCATGGTTATCGCTCCTGAGCATCCAATTATTGAAAAATACCGTGACAAGATCGCTAACATCGACACACTTGACGCCTACAAGGATGAGTGTGCAAAGAAAACAGAGTTTGAGCGCACACAGCTCGTAAAGGACAAAACCGGAGTTTGCATCGAGGGACTTTCGGCAATCAATCCCGCAAATGGCAAGGAAATCCCGATTTACATTTCCGACTATGTTATGATGGGCTACGGTACAGGCGCTATTATGGCGGTTCCTGCACACGATGAGCGCGACTACGACTTTGCTAAGAAGTTCGGAATTGATATTATTGAAGTTATCAAGGGCGGAGATGTTTCAAAGGAAGCATACTCCGGTGACGGAGAGATGATAAACTCCGACTTCCTTAACGGAATAAAGACCAAGAAGGAAGCTGTCGCGAAAATGCTCGAATACCTCGCCGAAAAGGGTGTTGGCGAAAAGGGCGTTCAGTATAAGATGAAGGACTGGGCGTTTAACCGTCAGCGTTATTGGGGCGAGCCGATTCCGATTATTCATTGCCCGCATTGCGGAGTGGTTGGCGTTCCGTATGAGGAGCTCCCGCTCAGACTTCCTGAGGTTGAAAACTTCGCTCCCGGCGAAGGCGGAGAGTCACCGCTTGCAAAGATAGATTCGTTTGTTAACTGCACCTGCCCGAAATGCGGCGGCGCTGCTAAACGCGAAACTGATACAATGCCTCAGTGGGCAGGCTCGTCATGGTATTTCCTGCGTTACTGCGACCCGCATAACAGCGAGGCGTTTGCATCCAAGGAAGCTCTCAATTATTGGCTTCCCGTTGACTGGTATAACGGCGGCATGGAGCATGTTACACGCCACCTGATCTATTCAAGATTCTGGCATCGTTTCCTCTATGATATCGGCGAGGTGCCTGTAGAGGAGCCCTACGCAAAGCGTACAGCTCAGGGCCTTATCCTCGGTCCGGATGGCGATAAGATGTCGAAGTCCAAGGGTAATGTAGTTGACCCGAACGATGTTGTAGACGAGTATGGCGCAGATGTACTTCGCGTTTACACACTCTTTATGGGTGATTACGCTTCTGCGGCACCGTGGAATGAAAGCTCGGTTAAGGGTGTTATGCGTTTCCTCGACCGTGTTGCAGGCCTCTCTGAGATGGCAAATGGCACCGGTGCAACAGCAAAGCTTGAGGCATCGTTCCATAAGACAATCAAGAAGGTTGCTCAGGATATCGAGGAGATGAAGTTCAACACGGCGATTGCCGCGCTGATGAGCCTTATCAACGAAATTTACGATGCAGGTTCTCTCACGAAGGATGAGCTTGGCGTATTTGCAAGACTTCTTTGCCCGTTTGCACCTCACCTTTGCGAGGAAATATGGGAATCTCTCGGAAATACAGAGCTCTGCGCTCTTGCAGAATGGCCGGAGCACGACGAGGCAAAGACCATTGACTCTACAGTAGAGATTGCTGTTCAGATCAGCGGTAAGCTCAAGTTCACAAAGATTATTCCGATGAACACCTCAAGGGAGGACGCAATTGCCCTCGTAAAGGCAGATGAGCGTATGATTCCGTTCCTTGACGGCAAGACTATCGTTAAGGAGATCAGTGTTCCGAACAAGATCGTTAATATCGTGGTAAAATAAAAGTTCGAGGTGCCTCATTGAGGCACCTCGAGTTGTTTATTCACCTAACCATCTTTCATAGTAGAAAAGGTATTGCTGTGCTATTCCTGCGTATTTGCCGAGCATTGAAATGTTGAGCCCCTTCGGGTAATATTTTTCGAGGACGCGTTTTACCCAAACATCTATCGGGAAGGCTTCGGTTTTGTCAAAGCCGAACAGCATGGAGCAGGATGCGACCTTAGGTCCGATACCCTTTACCGAGCAAAGCATTTCCATCGCTTTTTCAGGCTCTGACGCAAAAATCGCATCGAAATTCAGCTCGCCGCTTGAAACCCTGAATGCGGCATCGTATATGTACTTAGCGCGAAATCCCGTATGAAGTGCGAATATCTTATCCACACCCGCGTCGGCGAGCACCTTTGCTGAGGGAAACGAATAGTAGATATTATCACCGAAGCTGATAGGCTCACCGAATTCACGGCACATTTGTGCGATAATCTTTTTAATACGCGGTATGTTGTTGTTCTGCGATATTATAAACGAGCAGACTGTTTCCCAGGGCTCCTGCCTGAGAACGCGTATTCCGTGCCCGTAGTCCATTGCTTTTGTTATTACCGAATCATTTCCGCATGCCGCAATGCGAAAACGCTCTGCTATATCGCGGCGAATCCCTTTATAGTCCACATCGAGCGCGAGATAGTGCTTCCAAAGCGAATCAAACTCTAAAGCGTTGGTATTGTATATTGTTACGGAGTCGGGAGAATCCTGTGCTAAGCGTAAATACTTTCCATGGGCAACGCCGTCGATTGCAAGCTTGTGACGCGAATCGTCCACTATATCAAAGCGAAAGCATTGACCGCAATCGAATATTTGTTCAATGAGGAAATTCTCGAGCCCGTCTATTTGGATGGCGTTAATACCCCTGTTGTCGATAAACTCTTTAATTTTCATTCTTTTCTCCGAATTATTCATAAAAAAGCTCTTGATTTATTTTATTATAACAGTATAATAATATTAAGTCAAGTGAAAAAATTTGAGTGTTTGGAGATAAAAAATGGAGAAGATCTATACAATACCGGTAAACGAAGCTTTTGAAGCATCTCAGGCTGACCCTAAATGTGGATGCCCGTTCTGTACACTTTACAACCGACTTGAAGAAAATGAGCTTGAGCTCATACTCGGCGCATCAATGATGGAGCCGGATGTTCGTATAAAGACAAATGAGCTCGGATTTTGCAGGACACATTATGACATGATGTTCACCAGAAAAAACCGTCTTGGAATGGCACTCATGCTTGAAAGCCATCTCGATACGCTCCGGGGTGAAACCGAGGGAAAGGGCTTAGCTGCCCTGAAGGGAATCGGTGTTGAGCCGATGAAGCGTCTTGAAAAGCTTGAAGACAGCTGTTATGTTTGCGGTCGGATTGAATTTTCTTTGACAAAAATGTTTGAAACAGCCGTGCTTCTTTGGGAGCAGGATCCTGAATTCCGCAAAAAGCTTGAGGCTCAGCCGTACATATGCCTGCCGCATTACCGTATGTTTGTTGAGTTCGGACGAAAAGGTCTTTCGAAAAAGCGGTTTGCTGACTTTTACAAGGATGTTTCATCGGTGGTTAATACCTACTTTGATGAGCTTCGCGGTGATGTCAGCTGGTTCTGCAAGAAGTTTGACTACAGATATGATGCAGAGCCGTGGGGAAATTCGAAGGACGCAGTTGAACGCGCGATAAAATTCACATCGGGCGATATGCACAAGGGTGTTGAAAAGTGACAGCTTGATAAATAAAATCGGCGAAGGTGTTATGCCTTCGCCGAGCTTTTGTTGTTTGATTAAAATCTCGGAACAGTTACCCATTCGCCATCGCGAAGAGCCGAGATGTGAGAGCAAATACCTGCCGCACAGATGTTAGCGGAGAGCACCTCATCTGTCCAAGGCTTGCGATTTTCAAGAATACTGCTGACAAACTCATGAACCATATGAGCGTGTGAGCCGTGGTGACCTGCACCGGAACCCTTCTTGAGAGATTCCTGCGGATTCTCAGGGTCATAATTGCTGCCAACGGTGTATTTCCAAAGCTCCTCGGGGAGATATTGGAAGTAGTTAGGAAGATCAATTGTCTCGACTGTGGTAAAAGTTCCGCGCTTGCCGTTTACATTGCGTTCGGAAAGGGTCGTAACATACGGTTTACCACCATCGCTGAAGCCCCATTCGAAGCTCTTTTTGCTTCCGTATACGAACAGTCCCTCCTGATAAACTCGAGCGGTTTCGAAAAGAGTTCTTGTTGCTTCTGCAGCAAGACCGTTTGCAAAGTGAAGATGTGTGGTTTCAGCAGGGAAGGGGTTGCCGTAATTTGCAACAAGCTCGTCACGCATTGTTCCCGAACCGAGGCAGGAAACGCGGTCTACACGGCTCTCGGAGAGTGTGATCATGGGTGAGAGAGCGTGTGTGCCATACCAGAACGGAGGAAGTCCAAGCCAGTAGCTCGGCCAGTTTTCCATATCCTGATAGTGGGAGCCTCTCATTAACTGAATGCGGCCAAGCTCGCCCCTGTTAATAAGCTCTTTAATATAGAAATACTGATATGTATAGAGCGTAGTTTCCATCATCATGTAGTTTTTGCCCGATCTGCGAACAGCCTCGGTGATTTCGCGAATTTCATCGAGCGTGGTAGCCATCGGAACTGTGCAGGCGCAGTGCTTTCCTGCGTTCAGAACACGAACCGTCTGAGAAGCGTGATCGGGAATTGCGGTGACAAGATGAACCGCATCAATGCTTTCATCAGCCAGAATGGCCTCAAAGGACTCGGCAACTGATACATTGGGATACGCTTCCTTGAAGCTCTTTACCTTGTTTTGGTCGAGGTCGCAGATTACGATTTCGTCAACTCCGGGATGGTCTGCCCAGATCGGTACAAATGCTCCACCAAATCCAAGACCTACAAGAGCCGCTTTGATCTTTCCGTTTTTCATGTAAAATTCCTCCTTGATATTTTAAGCGTTTTTGATCTCACCTTAATTATATCGGATTTTTTCGCAAAAAAACATTGAAAAATTAGCAAAAAACATGTATAATAATGTAGGTGGAGGTGACACTATGCAAATTGCAGAGCTTGATCTGACAGCTTCGCGCGTAGTTATTGAAGCGTTTTCAAATTGCTATGTCAACGGCGCGCCGCATCCGAATCGTATACTCGATTTCCACGACTTTATCTATATGACTGATGGCGAATGGGATATTATTCAAAACGGGGTAAGCTTTCATGCTGTTACCGATGACGTGGTAATTCTCAGCGCGAGGCAAAAGCATGGAGGAAATCTTCCTTGCTCGAACGGCACGAGGACAATGTATTTGCATTTAAGTGCTTCAGAAAACGATGATTATTCTGAAGCGGAGAAAAATTCGCCTGATAGTGGTATTGTTGCGCTGCCAACCTTAATTCATTGCCGCGAATATCCGCAAATAAAGTCGATTTTTTCTGAGCTGGTAAGCGCATTTTCGGCAAATGGTTCATACCGTGAGGAACGGCTTGGCGCACTCGTGGATTTGCTGTTTATCAATTTACACGATGCGAATACAAAGATGAACGACTCGCGTTACAATAGCTTTGTCGATAGAGTTCTCGAGGTAATTCATGCCTCGCCACAGCTTTGTTTTTCTAATGAAAAGTTGTCAGCCATGTTTTTTGTAAGTCCGAAAACACTCGTGGAACGCTTTAAGGCGAAAACAGGGTGCTCGCCGCATCAGTATCAGCAGAACTATAAGCTTAATATTATAAAATCGCAGCTCATTTTCAATCCTAAGCTGACTTTATATGAGCTCGCGATAAATTATGGCTTTTATGATGAATTTCATCTTAGCCGGGCTTTCAAGAAAGTTTATGGTATTTCACCGCGCGAATACAAGAAAAAGCATTTAAATGATAGATGATTTGAAGAAAATCTAAGAAAAACCTTAAATTCGGTTGACAGAGATTGCGAAAAATTATATAATATAAAATAGGGGATTAAATTCATAAAAAAGGGGAGGCGGTCAAGAATGCGTTTCGCAGTAATATCGGACATACATTCAAATTATATGGCACTTGAAAACGCGCTTTGCATTCTTGATGATATGCGCCGCCAAGGAAGCTCGATAGATGGAATGATATTCCTCGGAGATTATTTGACGGATTTCCCGTATCCTCAGAATACCTTGCGGCTTCTTGATGAGTGCAGGGCGGAGTTCCCTTGTTGGTTCGTTCGGGGAAACAGAGAGGATTATCTGATAAAGCATCAAAAGGATACATCAGATATTTGGAATGTATCTTCAAGCGGAGGCTCGCTGATTTATACATATGAGAATCTGTTCCCGCAGGACCTTGAGTGGTTTGAGAGCATGCCTATATGCCTTGATGTAGCTCCTAAGAGGCTTCCTGCGATAACGGCGTGTCATGCTTCACCAGGTGGCAACAAGGAATGGATAATGAATCGACCGAGCCTTATTGATAAATACACATCTGAGATAATGGGGCAGGTGCTTCTTTGCGGTCATACTCATCGAAGCGGTGTGGTTGAGGCGAACGGACGTCGGGTTATATTTTGCCCAAGCCTTGGACTTCCTCAGGACCATCGCTCGAGCTCAAAGATGATTATACTCGAATCCGGACACAAAGCGTGGAGATATCGCACCATAACCGTTGATTACGACAAAAAGAAAATGGTCGCTGAGTTTAAGAAAAGCGGGCTTTATGACAGAGCCGGAATTTGGGCGAAGTGTATTATCAAATCTATGTTTGACGGACGTGACCACGCATCGCGCTGCGTAGCACTTGCATGGCGCAAAGCGACTGCTGACGGATTCACAAGCGGAACGGCTCTCCCGGAGCAGTATTGGGAAGCAGCCGGAAGGGAACTGTCGATTATTTAGGCGGCAAGGCACAGCCGTTCCGAGCTGTGCTCGTATATAATAACAAGAATTTAGGAGTAAAGTTTGAAAACATATTTTCAAACGCTCTTTTGCAGCGCTGATTCGGTTTAACACCGAAGCTTGGCTGACGCAAACCGCGCCCCAAGAAGGGCAGAAAGGAAGCTTTCGCTGCGGCGTAAGCTATGGTAATAAAAATGAGCAGTATTAAAGATATCAACCTTGCAAAAAGCGGACACGATAAGATAAATTGGGTTAAGAGCTATATGCCTGTTCTTAACATAATCAATGAGCAGTTTACTCGTGAAAAGCCGTTTGCCGGCAAGAAAATATCCATGTCGATTCATCTTGAAGCAAAAACAGCCTACCTTGCGATTACATTAGCAGCAGGCGGAGCGGAGGTTTATGTAACCGGCTGTAATCCGCTCTCGACTCAGGATGATGTTGCGGCAGCACTTGTCGAGCTCGGATTCGAGGTTAACGCATGGCGCGGTGTAACAGATGCGGAATACGAGGAGCATTTAAAGAAGACTCTTTCGCTTTGCCCGGATGTTATGATTGACGATGGAGGTGACTTAACACACCTTCTTCATGGCGAATGCCGCGAATACGGAAAGAATCTGATTGGCGGATGCGAGGAAACAACCACGGGAATCCATAGATTGTTTGCGCGTCAGGCGGCAGGACTGCTTGATTACACGATGATAGATGTCAACGATGCAGACTGCAAGCATTTGTTCGACAATCGCTATGGCACAGGTCAGTCAACGCTTGACGGTATCATGAACAGCACAAATCTCATTATCGCGGGTAAAACTGTAGTTGTAGCAGGCTACGGCTGGTGCGGTAAGGGCATTGCAATGCGTGCGAAGGGCATGGGCGCGAATGTTATCGTTACCGAAATTGATCCGGTTAAGGGAATTGAGGCTGTTATGGACGGCTTCAGGGTTATGACTATGGATGAGGCATGCGCACTCGGTGACCTTTTCATAACCGTTACGGGCTGCAAGGACGTAATTCGCGCAGAGCATTTTGACAAGATGAAGGATGGCGTGCTTCTTTCAAACAGCGGTCACTTCGATGTTGAAATCGATAAGGTTGCGCTTCGTGATAAGGCTGTCGAGGTTTGGGAAAGGAAGCCTAACATAACAGGCTACAGAATGGCGGACGGCCGTGTCCTGAACCTTATGGCTGAGGGACGCCTTGTTAATCTTGCGGCAGGAAACGGACATCCTGCGGAAATAATGGATATGAGCTTTGCAATCCAGGCTAAGAGCCTTGAATATCTTGTCAAGAATGAGGGCAAGCTTGAAAAGAAGATATATCAGGTCCCGCGTGAGATAGATGCCGAGGTAGCTGCTCTCAAGCTTCAATCGCTCGGAGCAACTCTTGATGTGCTGAGCGAAGAGCAAAAAGAATATCTTGCAAAGGTAGATTGACAAAATATGCGCCGGAGACGCTTATTTACAAGGCGTTCTCCGGTTATTTATTAGTAAAGTGTAAATGTTTTCACAATTGTCTTGCCAATCTTCGAAATATGATTTATAATAGGGTAGTATAACTTTTTACGGAGGATTTTCATTGGACATTCAGGGTATCATTAATAAATTCCGTTTTGCAAAATCGAATACCAATGCGTCCGAAGCACATACTGAGGTTGTTTACGAAATATCTCATGGGAGAATCGATACCTTCGTTGAATCGCTCAACGAGCTCACTCCCGATGATATTGCGCCCTCGAAGCCGAAGCAAAAACGCACACTCGCTGATTTCATCCCGTCGATTTTTCGGTATGCCGTTCTGACCGTCAGTGCGGTTGTGTTTATTATAAGTACGTTCACACTTGTGTACAACTTTGTTGATTACAAACGCGCAGATGATATTTACGGGCAGATTTCGGATAACATCTTTGATGAAAGCTTAGGCTCAACCGATCCTCGTGCGGTAGCTCTATCTCAGGCGTCAGCAAAAATGTCAGCAATGCCTGATTATTATACAGGTCTGTCAGATACCGCCTGGGAGGATTTCGATGCGGACGCTGAGGGCTCTTATAATATCAAATTCCAGCAGATGAAAGCGAATCTTACCTATTTGCGGACGATTAATCCGGATATTTACGGCTATATGCACATTGAGGGAACGGCGATTAGCTATCCGCTCGTTCAGTCGAATGATAATGAGTACTATCTTGACCACGCATACACAGGCGACTATATGGTTGTCGGCTCGATTTTTGCCGATTACAGAGCGAAGGAGCATATCGAGGATGACCGCAACACCGTTTTTTACGGGCATAATATAAACACCGGTACAATGTTCCATGATGTTACAAAATTCTTCGACAAGGAAGTTTTTGAGTCAACGCTTATTGAGATATACACCTTTGACGGAATCTACTATTTTAAACCGTTTGCGATATATGACACGATCTCAACCTACCAATATTTCCGCATGCGATTTGAAGATGATGAGGATTTTGTTAGCTTCTGCGAGAAAATGCACGCAAATTCCAGAATTAAGAATGACACGACATTTACTGCAGATGACCAGATAATCACGCTTTCAACCTGCACAAATTTTGGTAACGGAAGATATGCTCTTCACGCAAAGCTTGTTAAGGTGGAAAAATGATGACGCATTCAAGCGCTCATAAGGGTGTGCTGATTTGCCCGTTTTGCAAGGCAGAGCTCGAACGCGGCGGTAATTGCGGTGCGAGCTTTTACTGCAAGGGTGAAAGACGGCATTGCTTTGATATCGCAAGAAGCGGATACGTCAGCCTCACCCGCTCGTCGGGCAGCTCCGGAGATGATAAGGGTATGGTCCGCTCAAGGACGGCATTCCTTGAAAAGGACTACTATTCACCGTTTGCCGATGCTGTTGTAAAGGCGGTTGACGGCGCGGAAATTGTTATAGATGCAGGCTGCGGAGAGGGCTACTATTCAAACCGTATAGCAAATTCACACTCGCGGGTTTACGGCTTTGACCTATCAAAATACGCATGTGAGCATGCGTCAAAAAAAGCAAAGGCGTTATCAAACGGAGCATTTTTCGGAGTATCAAGCGTATTCGAGCTGCCGATAGCCGATGAGTGCGCAGATGCGGTCGTATCGCTTTTTGCACCGATTGCCGAGCGAGAATTTTCCCGCGTGTTGATGTCTGGCGGCAGGCTTATTGTCGGTGCGGCAGGCAGACACCACCTGATTGAATTAAAGCGGGCGATATACAGCGAGGCGTATGAAAATGACGAACGCCATGACTTGCCGTTCGGATTCGAGCTTGAGAAATGCGAAAATATAACATACAAGTTCCTGTGCGAGGATTTGAAAAGCTTGTTCTATATGACTCCGTATGCGTTCAGAACCTCGACGGAGGATGCGGCAAAGCTCGATAAAATAAATCAACTTGAAATTACTGCGGATTTTGTCCTTTACATTTATAAGAAAGTGGAGCGCTAAGCATTACAGTCGCTCACACGGGTTAAAATTTTATGAAAATTTCACTTTGCATACCGATGTATAATGAAAGCAGTATCATAGAAGCCACGTTGAATACTGTATCCGAATGGATGAAGTCGAACATTGAGGATTATGAGGTAATATTCTCTGATGACGGCAGCACGGACGGCTGCCGCGCGACGGTGGATCGCTTTGGAGATCCAAGAATTCGCTCTGTAGGGTATGAGCATAACATGGGCAAGGGTGCGGCTATACGAAACGGTGTTCTGAATTCGACGGGCGATATCGTAATTTTTACGGACTGCGATTTGGCGTATGGACTCGATGTTATAAAGCAGGCTATTGCAGAATTTGAAGCCGATTCCGAGGCGGATGTTGTTATCGGTTCGCGCAATCTGTCGCAGGACGGCTATCAGGGATATACCTTCATTCGCAGGCTTGCGTCAAAGGTGTATATTAAATGCCTTGCAATTGCGGCAGGGTTCAAGCTTTCAGATTCACAGTGCGGCTTTAAATGTTTTCGCGGCGATATCGCACGCAAAATCTTTTCAACATGCGAGGTCAACGGCTTTGCGTTCGATTTTGAAGTGCTCATCAAGGCGAAAAATCTCGGAGCCAAGATTGTTGAAACTCCTGTAAAGGTAATAAATCATCGCGAGAGCAAGGTTAATGTTCTTCGCGATAGTATCAAAATGCTTCGCGATGTGAGTAAAATAAAGAGAAATAATAAAAAATAATGAATTTGGCAGGCAAGCTCGAAAGGGCGCGGGACATGTTTTTCGGTGAATAATTGTTTACAAGCACTTTCAGTCGTCTTGGCGGAGTCGGGTTTGGGAAAATATTTGTTGGAGCAGATGTGACTTTACAATAATTTCATAAAATAGCACTTGAAATTTTTTACATGTATGATATAATAAAAACATGATAATACTATCTATTGAAAAGGACGGTAATGAATTATGAAAAATTGCAAAAAAAGCTCGGGTCTTACTCCGTTGCAGCTTACACTGATAATTGTGGGTGCAATTATCGCCGCTGTCGGAATAATGGTTTTGATTATGCAGATTTGCAAGAAGAAGTGCAACAAGAATGCAATTGATGCTTGCTGCTGCGAGTGCGAGCCGGATGAGCTCGACGGTTGGGAAATCGATGATGATATTCTCAGAGAGCTTGATTTCGATGATGAGGATGAATGCGATTGTGACTGCTGCTGCGATGAATGCGATTGCGAAGCTGACGCGCTTGAAGCAGAAAGCGATGCCGAAAACAATAATTAATTAGCACAAAGCTCCTTCGGTTATTCCCGAAGGAGCTTTAAGTATTTTGAGAGATGTATCAAAAGCATGGAATGGTTAAACATATTATGGGTTGAGGCGGATTTTCAGATTTTGAAAATTGCAAGACTCATTAGGATTCGCGTTTGTAGAAACATCCCCTCGAAAGCGGCTTTCACTCTTCGAGGGGATGTTGTTTATGTGAGATATTCCAACCATTCGGCTTTCAATTCTTCATATGGTTTCCCGAGGTTTCCCTCGATATCTTGCGTATAATGCGCCGTGAGCACCTTGTCGAAGCCGTAAGTGTCGACGAGATATGTTATCAGCGAGGTTGACTGCCAGTAGGTCAATTCGCTTCCTATGAATGAGAATTCTTTCTTGTTCACAAGCTCATACGCCTCGCCGATCGTTGTACTATGATGAGAGTCAAGCTCCAGCGACGCGACAATATCACTGTATAGACGCAGATCAAAATGATCAACATGATCGTATTTTCCGCCGCGGGCGGTGTACTGGTCAAAGATCATTTTATACATCTTCGCTGTTTCATCGCCTGCATCCGCGCGCGCATCGAAATATCCGCTCTGCGCCATCACGAGAAGCTGTATGTAGCCGGTGGCAATCTGATCGTTGAACCCAAGCGCTTTTCCAAGATAATTACAAATGCCCTCACTCAGCCAAATATGGTTGCTTTCGTGGATGCCCATGGCATGAACGGCTTCGTGCAGCGCGGAGGAGGAATCGTTGATGTACATATTTCCCGTATCATACATGGTTTTTGAACAGCCGCTACCGTCAAAGGTCATGTAGAAATTGTAATCACGATCGGTTTCCAGCCCTTCGTCGAGGTTATTTGCTTTCAGATATTCGATCATATCATAAAGTCCGGTCGTATTGAAGTAGAGGAAGCCATGATACTGTGAAGGACTTCCTGCATCAAAATCCTCGAAATAATAGGTCACGCGATCAAATGCGATGATATATTTGTAGGTGCCGTCCGACGAAAAATCCATTGACGCAAGAAGCGCCTCCACCTCAGGTGCCTGAGTATAGGCGGTGTCAAGTCCAAGCGATTTCAGATAGGCGCTTTTATATTCGAGGCGCTTGTCTATATCGAGAAGCGCCTCGACACCGTATTCATCAAGGATAAAGCGGAACAACGCCTCTGCCACAGGGACGGATGTTTCTTTGTCGTAGGTAAAGAAATGGTCGAACAGTGTAAGATAAGTCATGTTTGTCGGGATAGCAAAAAAATCCTTGAGATCCTGCGGTTGCTTATCATTTTCGTATGCCAAAAGTCCATAGGACAGCCATTCTTCGCTGCTGGCACGAACCGCTTCAAATTGGTCGGGAACTGTTCCCGTTGATATCTCGGCTGTGTTTTCTGTATCTTGATGATCTTCGCTTTGTGGTGGCTTGGGTGCATTTGTGCATGAAACAAATGAAATCATCACAAGCAACAGAATGACTAAAAAAGCAAATTTAATTTTCATCGTTATTCCTCAAATTCCTCAGCGCAGCATGCGTCGCGCGCGGCAATTATCTTGCGGCGCTTCAGCTCATCCTTGGAATCGAGATAGAGAAGCGCGGTTCCAATGGCGGCACTTATTACAGAAAAAGCTAATATGACCGTAGACATACTTTTTTTCTTTCTGAACATCATTATGAACACAGCGAGTAATGAGGTTGACTGAGCTAAAAGAGTTAATCCTATATAAAATTTATTCTTGTTCAGCATCTATTACCTCCTTGATATCAAAGACAAATTATTTTTTGCCTGCCATCTGCTTGAGATATGCGTTAATGAATCCGTCAATATCTCCGTCCATTACAGCAGAAATATTTCCATCCTCGTATTGAGTGCGATTGTCCTTTACAAGCGTGTAAGGCATGAAAACGTATGAACGGATTTGACTACCCCATTCAATGTTGTTCTTAATACCCTGAATGTCTTCAATGCGTGCGAGGTTCTCGCGCTCCTTTATCTCCATCAGCTTCGATTTCAACATCTTCATAGCGGTTTCCTTGTTCTGAAGCTGACTGCGCTCGGTCTGACAGCCGACAACAATACCCGTCGGAAGATGAACGATTCGAATCGCCGAGTCTGTCTTGTTGACGTGCTGACCGCCGGCACCCGAGGAACGGTGAGCGGTTATTTCAATGTCTTCATCACGGATCTCGATTTTTCCGTCGTCCTCAAATTCGGGCATAACCTCGACGGATGCAAATGATGTGTGCCTGCGTCCCGATGAATCGAACGGTGATACGCGAACAAGACGGTGAACGCCTGCTTCACTCTTTAAGTAACCGTAAGCGTTAGTGCCCTCAATCATGATAGTAGCACTCTTTAAGCCTGCCTCTTCGCCGTCAAGCCAGTCAACAAGCTTTACATTATAGCCATGTGCCTCGCCCCAACGAGTATACATACGGTAGAGCATAAGAGCCCAGTCCTGCGCCTCTGTGCCGCCTGCACCGGGATGGAAGGAAACGATCGCATTATTTTTGTCGTACTCTCCGGAGAGAAGCACCTCAATACGCTGACGCTCTTCCTCTTTGACAACCTCAGCAAGCTCGGCTTCGACCTCGGGAATAATGCTTTCGTCATTTTCCTCTATGCCCATCTCAGCGAGAGTAATGGCATCCTCGAGCTTGTTTTTTAAATTCTGAAACGCACCTATCTTGTCCTTTTTCTGCTTGATCTTTTGAAGAACGCGGCTCGAATTGTCAGAATCGTTCCAAAAGTCCGGGCTCATGGTTGCTTCTTCATCTGCCGCAACCTCGGCTATGAGCTGTTCTATTCTGAGTGCAGATTCCAGCTCATCTATATTTGCACGCATGTTCTGAAGCTTATATTTTGCTTCTTCAAGTTGAATAATCAATTGAATCCTCCTGAAAAATAATTACTTATAGGATATTATATCATAAATTAACCTTGAACTTTTTGATTCCCAAGATTTAAGATCAAATAAAATTCGCCGCAGCAGGGCGGAGGCATCTATTTGCTTTTATTATAGCATATCGTTGTACTGCATTTCAAGTGGGTAGAGAATTTTACATAATATTAATCGTTTATTCATCCCGGAGTATGAGATGACAGCATGTCGTAAAATTTATTTATCTCATCCGCGTTTCCGAATTTACGCTTAGCAAGTGCTTCGGAAAGCCTGTCGCACAAGCCCTCATCCTTGAGTAGACGTGATATTCCCTCGTAAATTCCATCAGAGCTTATCGGGCAGATAACGCCGAGCGCTTCATCTTCAAGCTGCTCGGGGGCTGAAAGATAATGGGTTGCAAGTATAGGCTTGAACATTATTTTTGCTTCCTCGACGGAAATAGGCTTGCCCTCGTGACGCGACGGCTGTGCGTAAATATCGCAGTCGCGCAAATACGAATACGGGTTTTCGGTCGTTCCGAGGAAAATCATCATATCAGCCACTCCGTTGTCAAGCAGCAGCTCCGAAAGCTGTTTCTTGTATGCCTCATCACCGTCGCCGATCACATACCATCTGACATTGATGTTATCCTCGCGAAGCCTTTTAAGGACAGGCACAACAAGGTCAAGCCCCTTTTGATCGCCAATTCGTCCGATGGTTAATATGCGCTTACCGGTGAAGTGAGTGTCGGGAAAGGTTTCGCCTCGAAGTGCGAGATCCCAGATCTGCTTTGGATTCATGATGTTTTCCATCATGACGCATTTGTCCGCAATCTCGGGCAGCTTTTTTCTGAGCGAGGCATCCACAAGGCTTGATACAGTTACAATCTTATCGCACTTTTTGAAGTATTCGCCGTATATGGAATCATCGCGTGGCGGATTTGCGTAATCGAAATGAAGCCAGGCGAGCTTCTTTTTCGCATTAACTTTGTCGCACATATAGAACATTGTTCTGTCGCCCCAATAAGCAACTGCGACATCATAAGGCTCGGTAATCTCAGGCATCTTTTTCATAAAATGAAGCCACATTTTCGTTGCAGCCGAGCTTCGCTTTTCGCCTCGTGTGAGCAGAGTCTTAACAAAAAACGGAAAAATCTCAAAAAGCGTCAGAGGATTTTCCTTAACAAAGCAGTCAATGAGAGTTTTGGGCGCATTTCTTCCCGAAAGGAGGAACATATCGCCGTATTTTTCCATTGTGACTACCTTAACCTCGCTTGGAAGCTGTCCGAGCAGCATGCCTTCCTTTTTTGCCAAAAGCAGCGTCACATCAAAGCGGGAGAAATCAAGGCAGGACAAAAAAGAGAGAAAGGATTTTTCTGTGCCTGCACAGTTCATCGTTATTCCGACGACGAGCATTTTAGTCTTCATCAAATTCCTCCGCTTCCTCGTAAAGCTCCATTAAACGGGCTTCAACCTCTTGCTGTCGGGTGAAAAGCTCATTTACCTTTACATAATCCGCTTGAATTGATTCATCCTCCAAAGCATCGGTCAGCTCTTTAAGCTCAGCCTCGAGTGCTTCTGTTTCGGCGGCGTTCTTTCTCATCCGAGCACGGATTTTACGCTTTTCGGATGCTTGATTCTTCGCCTTTAAATATTGGTCCTTTGACTCGGTAATAACGTCTTCGACGGAGGCTTGCTTTGACGGAGCGTATTTTTCGCGGTATTCCTTGTAATCCGAGTATCCGCCGATATAGTCGAGCGCGGGATGAACTCCGAGGTCAAGCACGCGAGTTGCAAGCTTGCCGATAAAATATCTGTCATGGGATACGGCGATTATTGTGCCGTCAAATTCCAAAAGCGCATTTTCAAGTGCTTCTCTTGAATTAATATCAAGGTGGTTTGTTGGCTCATCAAGTATGAGCAAATTCATGCGTGACAGAATGAGCTTGCAAAGCGTGAGCCGCGCTTTTTCGCCGCCGCTCAATACGGAAACCTTTTTTTCGATATCATCGCCCTTGAACAAGAAGAGCGCAAGAGCCGAGCGTATTTCCGTTTGAGTGAGGTTTTCATAGCAATCCCACAGCTCATCAAGCACAGTGTTATTGGGGTTCAGATTTTGGTTTTCCTGGTCATAATATCCGACGGTGACGTTATAGCCGTATTCGAAATCGCCCGAGTCGGCTTCAAGCTTGTCCGCAAGTATTTTAATCATAGTGGATTTTCCGCAGCCGTTCGGACCTGCGATAAACAGATGGTCGTGCTTCTTGACAAGGTATGAAACATCGGAAAACAGAGGCTTGTTGGGATAACTCTTTGTGAGCCCTCTTACCTCCAAAACATCGTTTCCGCTTTCGCCCGATTTTGTAAATGAAAGGCGAATCTTGTCGGGAAGGTTTTCGGGACGGTCGATTTTCACCATTCGGTCGAGTGCTTTTTGTCTGCTCTCGGCGGCAATAATGTTGCGCTCGCGATTCCAGCGGCGCTGCTGCTCGATATATGCCTCGATTCGCGCAATTTCCTTTTGCTGATTTTTATACTGACGCTCGCGTATGGAGCGGTTTTCTTTTTTGAGCTCCACATATTTTGTATAGTTGCCGTTGTAAAGCTCGGAATGAGTGTTTTCGATTTCGAGCGTTTTTGTTGTGACCTTATCAAGGAACCAACGGTCGTGCGAAATAACAAGAAGCGTTCCTTTATACTGCGACAGAAAATCCTCAAGCCATGCAAGTGTTTCTATATCGAGATGGTTGGTCGGCTCGTCGAGCATGAGTATATCAGGTGAGGTAATAAGTTGGCGTGCAAGTGCAAGGCGTGTCTTTTGACCGCCTGAAAGTCCCGATATTTTAAGATCGTGAAAACGTTCGTCGAAGCCTAAATTTTTCAGTATTCCTTTACAGCGCGAACGGAACTCATAGCCTCCCGCGCTCTTGAAGCGGTCGGTCAGCGAGGTGTATGATTTTATAAGATCGTAGTTGTCCGGCGTTATTTCAAGCTGTGCCTGAAGCTCCTCAAGCCGTTTTTCATCGGCGATAAGACCAGAAAATGATGCGAGCATTTCGTCAAGAACCGTATTGTCGCCTTCAAGCCCCGTATTCTGTTCGAGAAAGCCTACGGTTTTACCTTTGGAAATATAGACAGATCCCGTAGCATTTGAATATTCACCGAGTATGATCTTTAAAAGCGTGGATTTGCCGGCTCCGTTTACACCGACAATTCCGAGCTTATCACCCTCGTTCAGACTGAAGGTGATATTATCAAGTATTACATCCGTTCCGAATTCAAGCGAAACATCGCTTAAACTGATAGCAATCATTGTATATGATTCTCCCTGCCGCCATTTGCCTCAGCATAAGGTCTGCGGCTAAATAATATTACAAAATATTTCGCTGTGAAGCGAAAAAGTATCAGATACAGTATACCACATTTGTTATGATATGTCAAATATATTTACGAAAACGCTCGGTTGTTGGCAGGCTAGGATTGAACGGAGGACATAATTTTAATTTTTTGTTTATGAATAGTTAACAAAACAAAAATACCGATGTGATATACTAAATAAGTTATAGAATAATTTATGGAGAGTTGCGATGAAAAAATTAAACATGAGGGTAGTCGTTGCCACCTTGATAGCTTCGATTCTGATCCCTATTTTCAATATAGTTGTACTTGGTTCAATCAGGATCGAGAGTGCGAGCAATGTGATTTTTCCTTTGATTGTATCCGAGATCGTGAAATATGCAACGTGGATCATCGATATTGCATGCCTTTTCGCTGCATACGCATGTGTTGGATACGCGTATGCGGAGCGACGCTCGCGCTTGACTGCTTCGCTGATTGTTGTCGCTTCAATTCCGATAGCGTATTTGGCGTCCGGTATTTTAGACGCTGTGTATTTTGGAAAAAACGCTATATCAGCCTCATATATCGCGTACAGTCTTAACAGCGGTGTTTTTGAGCTGATCAGATTCGGCTGCCTGCTGCTTGTTCAGGCGCTTGTGGCAAAGCAAAAGGCAACGGAGTCGAATAAATCAAGGCTGGAGTTATTATCTGTTAATGGCAGACTGTCGAAAATGTGCGTTGCAGGTACGGTGGTTACAGCATTATTCATGTTTCTGTCAACCGCATTTGAAACAGCGACGCTTCTGCTTGAATACGGTGCACCCGTGAATTTCACAGAAACTGTATCTCTGATATCGCCATATATCACAACAACAATTTTTGTAATTCTCGGATATTTCCTTACATACGCAGTAATGAAGCTGCTTGTGCGAATTAATCGTGTTTTGGAATAAAGACTAAGATAAAATAGCTTTGGAGGTTTTCATGGATTATACAATCAGACGAGCAATTCCCGCAGATGCCGAGCGGATACTAAAGCTCCTTTTGCAGGTTGAAGCGGTGCATCAAAAGGGAAGACCTGATTTGTTTCGTGAGAATGGAATAAAATTCACCGAAAAAGAGCTTTTCTGTATTATGGAAGACGAGGCTCGGCCGATTTTTGTAGCGGACTGCGGCGGAGCGGTTATCGGCTATGTGTTCTGTATACTTTCCGAAATCAAGGACAGCCCGATGCAATTTGATATGAAAACGGTTCATCTTGAGGATGTGTGTGTTGATGAGAGCTGCCGCGGCATGGGGGTGGGCAGTGCGCTCATGGAATATGTTATCGATTGGGCAAAGAAGCAGGGAATTGACAGAATGGACCTTGACGTATGGGAGTTTAACGAGGACGCGCGTAAATTTTATGAAAGATACGGCTTTGCAACCCAAAAGCGCCGCCTGGACATGTGGCTTAAATAAATACACCGATTATAGAAAAAACTTTGCCAAAACCTATTGACATAAATAACTTTGTGTGATATAATACAAAAGTGATTCAAGAAGAACTCTCCGTTCTCACCGCCTCAAATTGATGACAGCGGTTAATAATGATTATTTGGCATAGTATAATTGCCTTTTATCGTGCGGAGTATTCTTCGCACGATATTTTTTGCTTTTGGAGGTGCTCGCTATTAGCACAAAAGAACTGCAAATCAATGATGAAATCAGGGCAAAGGAAGTCCGTATCATCGGCGATAACGGCGAACAAGTAGGCGTACTCTCAACGAGTGCCGCGCTTGCAATGGCGGAGGAGAAGGACCTTGACCTCGTGCTTATCGCACCGAATGCAGAGCCTCCCGTAGCCCGCATCATGGATTACGGTAAGTATCGCTTTGAACGCGATAAACGCGAAAAGGAAGCTCGCAAGAAGCAGACGGTCGTTGAGGTTAAGGAAATACAGCTTTCCTGCCGTATCGATACACACGATTTTCAGACCAAGGTTAAGCATGCTCACCGCTTCATTGGTGACGGCAATAAGGTCAGAGTCGTTGTAAAGTTCAAGGGACGTGAAATGAGTCACCTTGATATCGGACGCGAAATGCTCGAGAGATTTGAGCAGGCTTGCTCAGATGTCGGAACCGTTGACAAACGCCCGACGCTTGAGGGCAGATTTATGAGTATGATTATAAATCCCGCAAAACAGCCCGCTAAGTAATTATTGCTTTGCCGTCGCATCATAGTGAATGCACATAGAAGCGAATCCTCGGCACATTAATTATTACGTATAAAATATTTTACAAGGAGTACAGTAAAATGGCAAAAATTAAGACTCATAAGGCTACAGCCAAGAGATTTTCTCTTACAAAGAGCGGAAAAGTTAAGCTCAATCACACAAATCGCCGCCATAAGCTCGGCATCAAGACCGCAAAGAGAAAAAGACAGCTTCGCAAGAACGGTTACCTTAGCACTTCTATGGCACCGACTATTGCATCCATGATCAATAAGTAATAACGAATTACAGCAGAATTTTGGAGGATAAGATAAAATGGCAAGAGTTAAAGGCGCGATGATGACTCGCAAGAGAAGAAATAAAATGCTCAAGCTCGCTAAGGGCTACTGGGGTGCAAAATCCAAGCACTTCAAGATGGCTAAGCAGCAGGTAATGAAGAGCGGCAACTATGCTTTCGCTGGAAGAAAGATGAAGAAGAGAGATTTCCGTTCTCTTTGGATCACCAGAATTTCCGCACAGGCTAAGGTTTGCGGCATGAATTACTCCACACTTATGCACGGTCTCAAGCTCGCAGGTATCGATCTTAACCGTAAGATGCTCGCTGAGATCGCAGTTTCCGATAAGGATGCGTTCGCTGCAATCGCAGAGCAGGCTAAAGCAGCTCTCGCAAAATAATTTACAAGAAAAACCGGCTCGTTCCGGTTTTTTTCTTTAATACGGCAGCTGCGATTTGAGCGGATAGTTAAAAATCAAGCTCGCAAACGATCGGGAGGTTGAAATGGAAGCTCGCGAGATTATTACCAGCCGAAAAAATCAGCTTATCACTAAGGTTGCAAAGCTTTCCGATAAAAAGCACAGAGATGCCGAGGGGCTTTTCCGCATTGATGGGGTGAAGCTTTTTCTGGAAGCTGTGCAAAGCGGTATAAAGCTTGAGCACACATTTATAGCCGTGTCGAAGCGTGAGCATATTTTGGAGCTTCTCGCATCTCAGCTTGAAAATATCGGAGGGACGATTCACTTTGTTTCGGACGATGTTTTTGATAAGCTGACCGATGAAGCGGCTCCTCAGGGAATTGTGGGAGTAGCAAAAAAATACCACACAGTTCCTTTGTCGATACCGTGTAGCGGAGATTTCCGTGCGATATACCTTTCGTCTGTGCGCGACCCCGGCAACCTCGGAACGATAATCAGAACAGCATATGCCTTTGGCGTTGACAGAGTATTTGTCAGCAGCGATTGCGCCGACATTTATTCGCCCAAAACGCTTCGTGCGGCTATGGGGAATATTTTCCGTCAGCCTATATCTATAGTTTCGGACGAGATTGCGTTTGCCAATGAAATTCAAAGTGCCGGTTGCAAAATTTATGCCGCCGCGCTTAACCGCGAGGCTCGCAGACTTGGTGATTTTGAGCTCCCGAATCGCGTGTGTGTTGCGGTAGGAAATGAAGGACATGGACTGTCAGAGGAATTTATATCCGCCTGCAGCGGAGCGGTGTTCATTCCGATAATGTCAGGCTGTGAGTCGCTGAATGTAGCTTCGGCTTCGTCGGTGCTTCTGTGGGAGATGCAACGTGAGAAGGGCATTTGTTAACTCATTAATTTATAACACGGACGCGCGAAGATTTGAAAAAGGCACGCTTACTACCGAAAACGGTGTAATATGCTCACTTGGAGAGCATACCTCGGCGGATGAAATAATTGACTGTCACGGAGCGTTGATGCTCCCCGGAATGGTGGATATTCATACGCACGGCCGATGCGGTTACGGCACGCTCGGCGCTGATGAAGCATCGCTTAAGGAAATGGCAAGAGAATACGCGTTGGTTGGAACGACTGCATTTCTGCCCTCGCTTATGTCTGCCCCGCTTGAAATGCTGAAAACGAGCATCGAGAATATCGCAAAGGCTCAAATTGAGCCATCGGGCGCGAGGATGCTCGGCGTATATCTGGAAGGCAGATATATCAGCAACAAGCGAAAGGGCGCGCATGATGCGTCGCATCTGGCTCCGCTTGATGTTTCCGAGCTTGAAATGCTTGTTGATATTTACCGTCGGAGCTGTAATTCTGATGGAAGCTTTCGCGTAATTTGTGCGCCTGAGCTTGACGGAAGCGATGAGTTTATAAAGCGGGCATGTGCTTTAGGTGCGAGCGTATCTATAGGTCACAGCGATGCAGATACTGAAGCTTGTGAGCATGCACTTGAATGCGGCGCGGATTCCTTCACGCATCTTTACAACGCAATGAGCCCTCTTAATCACCGTTTATGCGGATGTGTAGGAACGGCATTGACATCTGATGCTTTTGCTGAGCTTATTTGCGATGGCTGTCATGTTGCGCGAGATGCTGTGAGAATTGCATACATGGCTAAAGCGGGTGACAGACTTGTGCTGATAACAGATTCGGCTCCGTTTGCAGGACTGCCGGACGGCGAATATATTCAGGAAAACATAAAATTTGTCATTCGAAACGGTGCGGCATGGCTTGTCGACGGCACATTGATTGGAAGTGTTGTCAGCCTTTTCGATGCGATGAAAAAATTTATGGAATTCTGCGGCATTTCACTTGAAGAAGCTATACCGTACGCAACAATTAATCCCGCAAAAGCGATTAAAATTGACGATAAGCTCGGCTCGCTTGATGTGGGGAAATATGCCGACTTTATATTGATTAATGAAAATAATAAGGAGATCTCGCGAGTTTTTGTTCGCGAGACGGAGATTATAAATACTACCAAGGAGGATACAGCAAATGTGTAATTGTCCTGAGCATAAGGAAAAGTTCTATATAACGACCGCGATTGCGTACGCATCGGGTAAGCCGCATATCGGTAATACCTATGAGGTAATTATGACCGATGCTGTTGCTCGCCGCAAGCGTCAGGAGGGATACGATGTGTTCTTCATGACGGGCACCGATGAGCATGGTATGAAGATAGAAAACCTTGCTAAAGACAAGGGAATTTCTCCCAAGGAATACGTTGATAATATTGCGGGCGAGATTAAGAAAATCTGGGACAGCGTTGGCGCATCCTATGATAAATTTATTCGTACAACCGACGATTATCATGAAGAAACCGTTGCTAAGGTGTTCAAAAAACTCTACGAACAGGGAGATATTTACAAGGGCTCCTATGAGGGCTGGTATTGTGTTCCTTGTGAGTCGTTTTTTACCGAAACACAAATTGTTGACGGCAAGTGTCCCGACTGCGGACGCCCAGTAGAAAAAGCCAATGAGGAAGCTTATTTCTTCCGTATGAGCAAATATCAGGATAGGCTTTTGAAATATATCGAGGAACATCCTGATTATATTGAGCCCGAGCTTCGCAAGAAGGAAATGGTCAACAATTTCTTAAAAGCCGGTTTGCAGGATCTTTGCGTTTCCCGTACCTCGTTTAAGTGGGGTATTCCGGTTGATTTTGACAGCAAGCATGTAGTTTATGTATGGCTTGATGCGCTGTTTAACTATGCAACCGGCGTCGGACTTCGCATTGATGAAAACGGAAATATCGTTCAAAACGAGGAGTTCTCAAAGCAGTGGCCATGCGATGTCCATGTGATCGGCAAGGATATTATGCGTTTCCACTCGATTTATTGGTCGATCTTTTTGATGGCGCTCGGACTTCCTCTGCCAAAGAAAATTTTCGGTCATCCTTGGTTTAATTTTGGCGCAGATAAAATGAGTAAGTCCAAGGGAAATGTAATCTATGCCGATGACCTTATCAAACGCTTCGGAATTGACGGAGTTCGTCATTATTGCCTTGCCGAAATGCCGTATGCAAGTGACGGAAGCATCACCTACGATGCTTTGATCGCGCGCTTCAACGCTGACCTTGCAAACAATCTCGGAAATCTTGTTAATCGCACAATCGCGATGACTCACAAGTATTTTAACGGCGTGATTATGGAACCTAATACTCCCGATGCGCTTGATGATGAATTAAAGACTGCTTGTGCTGAGACTGCAAGATTGGTTGGCGAGAATATGAATTCCTTCCATATCGCTGATGCGTCGGATGCGATTTTTGCACTTCTTCGCCGAGCAAATAAGTATATCGATGAAACAGCTCCGTGGGTGCTTGCAAAGGATGAAGCATCAAAGCCAAGGCTTGGAACTGTGCTTTATAATCTGCTTGAAACGATTCGCGTTGGTGCGGTACTTCTTGAACCGCTTCTGCCGACAACTTCCGCAGCTATACTTGACCAGCTTGCAACCGATGCACGTGAGCTTGAGAGCGTTAAGGTGTTCGGCGGACTTAAGGTCGGTGCGGTTGTCGGAGAGGCGAAACCGCTCTTTGCTCGAATTGACGAAGCTAAGATGATGGCTGAAATTGAGGCTGAGCGTGCAGAAGCTATGGCTAAAGCCGAGGCTGCACAAAAAGCTGTCGAAAAGCCCGAGGGATGTGCTATAATCGGATTCGATGATTTTATGAAGGTTGAGCTTCGCACTGCACAGATAATCGCATGCGAGCCTGTAAAAAAAGCAAAGAAGCTCCTTTGCCTGCAGGTTGACCTCGGATATGAAAAGCGTCAGGTCGTATCAGGTATCGCTAAGTTCTACAAGCCTGAGGATCTGATTGGCAAGAAGATAATCGTTGTAGCAAACCTTGCTCCTGCAATGCTTTGCGGTATCGAAAGTCAGGGAATGCTCTTAGCATCCGGCGAAGAGCAGGTCAGAGTGGTCTTCCTTGATTCGGAAACCCCTCTTGGAGAAAGAGTGCGCTAAGATGAGTTTTGACTTTCAAGCTACCCGCAATGTATCGTTGTTTGATACACACGCGCATTATAACGACGAGCGCTTTGAAAGTGAAATAGAGGGTGGCAAGGACTCAGTCCTTGCCGCTCTGCTTTCACAAAATGTTCGTCATATTGTAAACGCAGGCACGAGCATAGCATCCTCTCGTGAATGCATAGCGATGGCGGAAAAATATCCGCAGCTTTATGCTACCGCAGGAATCCATCCGGGAGAGATCGACCCGAACGATGATATTGAAAAAACAATTGACGAGCTTCGAGCGCTTTTATGCCACCCTAAAGTAAAAGCGCTCGGCGAAATCGGGCTTGATTATCACTATGATGAACCGTCAAGAGATGTGCAAAAGCTTTGGCTCTGCCGTCAGCTTGAGCTTGCAAGACAGACGGGGAAGCGTGTTGTGATACACGACAGAGATGCGCACGGCGATATAATGGATATTTTAAGCAATTATCCTGATGTGACGGGTGAATTTCACAGCTTTTCCGCAAGTGCGGAAATTGCAAGACAGCTTGTTAATCGCGGTTGGTATATATCGTTTTCGGGCGTTGTCACATTCAAGAATGCATCAAGATTAGCAGAAATTGTACCTACTGTGCCGCTTGAGCGTGTTATGATAGAAACCGATGCACCCTATCTCGCACCTGTGCCCTTTCGCGGTAAGCTTAATCATTCGGGCCTTATGGAATACACGGCAGAGCGTATGGCTGAATTGTATGGCATCTCTGTTGAAGCTTTTTGTGAACAGGTTTATCGAAATTCGGTTGAATTTTATAATGTTTGTGAACAAAAATAGGTGTATTGGTAACAATTAATTATACCATCAGTTGAAGTCCATTGACAAACTTATTTTTGTAATGTATAATATACCCGATGCACACCAAAAAACTATTTGCATAAGATCAACGATGTATATGTTTAACTTAGAGGAGATTACTTAATGAAAAACAAGCAGCTGCGTTATTTTAAAAGCTATTTGATCCCGATAATAATAGGCGGAGTTATCGCGCTGATCGGAATGTTGATTTACAGGTATGGATATGAAATTTGGATTCTCGGCAGACCGATAACGGTGGTAGGTGCCGCGATCGTTTTGTTCTTTTTAGCGATTCGAGTGAGTGAGGCGAATTTTCAGGAATATTTCAATTCAAGACTAAGCGAGCTTCCGAGGGTTCAGGGGCTCGAGCTTGATCCCGAATATGAGGTCGGAGCATATTCCTTTGAAAACAACCACTTTGCAAAAATCGATAAAGCAAGTGTTCCGCGCTCGGAAATCTTCGTTCGTACAGTGTTCTATTTTGACAAGCAGCAGCTTCATATTGTACGCGGAATTGCAAATATGGAAACCGGCGAAGAGGACAAGCGTATTTTCTCATTTGCAAAGGCAACTGCATCATATGAAGATATCGAAATTAAGGTAAACGAAATTACCAAAAAGGTTTCGGTCATGACGGTTGCCGGCGAAGATGGAAGCACTTGTAAATTCCCGGTAAAATACAACGATATTGAGATAGACCAGCTTGTTACGAAGATCAACGAGCGTTACGGCAAATAAGAAAAATGAGGTGTAAAAACACCTCATTTTTTTAATAAGTATTTGTCGGAATGAAGCTTGCTTGAAGTATCAGCGTTAAATTCTTGCCGCGATGCAGGTTGCACCGTCTGATTCCATCGTAAAGCTGCCCATTTCTGCAGGTGCAAAATAGGTATCGCCTTTTTTGAAATCATACTCAACACCGTTGTAAACGATTTTTCCGTTTCCGTCGATGAATGTGAGCGAAATAAAGCTCGATTCATCAGCACACAGCTCGATGCTTGTAAATTCATAGCGATCAACCTTGAATTTGTCACAGCTTGTAAGCAGAGTAGGAGTTCTTTCGCTCGCGCATGCGAACTGCAGATCTTCGATATCCTTTGCGGTGTAGTTTACAATAACCTCGCGTGCTTTGTCAACATGAAGCTCACGCGGCTTGCCGTCATTGCCGAGTCTGCCGTAATCATATACACGGTAGGTTACATTGGAGTTTTGCTGTATTTCGCAAATGAGTATTCCTGCGCCAATAGCGTGAACCATTCCGGACGGAATAAAATAGACCTCGCCCGGATGCACCTTGACGCGATTAAGAAGCGTTTCAACTGTGCCGTTCTTGATAGCTTCGTCAAAAGCTTCCTTGGTATAATTTTCAGATAAGCCAAACACGAGCTCAGCGCCCTCATCAGCTTCAACTATATACCAAACCTCGGTTTTGCCGAACTCATTTTCATTTTTTAATGAGTATTCGTCGGATGGGTGAACCTGAATTGAAAGACGGTCGCGTGCATCAATGAATTTGATGAGAAGAGGAAAACGGTCGCCGTCGTAGCCCTGCTTTATGACCTGAATTCCTACCTTGTCAATAAAATCGCCAAGCGTTGTGCCGGCGAATTCGCCGTTCTCGATAACGTTCATGCCGTCAGGACGAACGGTAAGCTCCCAGCTTTCTGCCAGCTTGTCAAAAGGCGCGGACTTTGCATAATCTGTTTTTAACTTATTTCCGCCCCATATGATTTCTTTGACAGCAGGAGATAATTTTAGTGGATAAAGATTCATTTCTTGCCTCCATATATGAATAAAAATATAATTATACGCAAATACTCTATTCGTAAAGTTCCGTTGGATAAAGCCTTCGGGATTTTAAATAATGATTGCAGAATAATGTGATCTGAATTAAGGAGAATTTGTTATGAATAACGAGAGAAACCAGAATCAGAACCAGAACCAGAATAAGAATCAGAATCAGAGCCAAAATCAGAATCAGAACGAAAACCGCCGTCAGAATTCCAACTCAAACAGCAACTCCAACTCCAATAGCAACAACAACTCTAACTCCAACTCTAACTCTAACTCCAATTCCAACAGCAACTATAAAAACAGCCAGTCCAACCGCAGCGATTTCTAAAAGAGTATAAACTGACTCGGGAGCATTCATGATAATGGATGCTCCGTTTTTATGCTCTGCTTTTTAAAATCGCCTCAGCAAAAATCAGGTCTGTCGGAGTTGTGATTTTCAGATTATCATTACCGCAGTCTACTAATTTAACTTGAAAACCGACGTGCTCTGCAAGCGAGTTATCATCGGTCGCGATAAAATTCTCCTCCTTCGCCGTATACGCGGCGGCGCGGTAAACCTCTGTTTTGAATACCTGCGGAGTTTTTGCAAGCCATATCTCATTGCGGTCGATGGTTTCTGTTATGAATCCGTTAATATTACCGCGCTTGATCGTATCCGTCGCCTTGCTTGCGGCGGTCGCGGCACCCTTGCGAAATGCCTCGTTTATAACTTTGTCTATAGCTTCGGGAGTGATCAGACAGCGTGCTCCGTCATGAATAGCAACAAAATCCGTTTTGTCTGAGATGGCTTCGAATCCGCAGAGGATCGATTCCTGACGGGTTTCACCACCAGCAATAACCTTTGAGAGCTTGTCAATTCCGTATGCCGTCCTATATTCCTCGTAAACGGGTATCTCATCCTTCAGCGCGACGATGATTATTTCGTTTACAAGACTGCTTGCCTGAAAGGCTTTCAGCGTATGCACGATTACGGGAAGACCGCATAGATTCATCATTTGCTTAGTCTTTCCGTCGGGATTTTGCATTCTCGTGCCTCGCCCTGCCGCGGCTATAATTGCCGTGGTAAAATGCGGTTTATTAGCTGTGCGCGACAGCGTTCTTAACAGAGCTGCGATGTCTTTTGGGGAAATCTGCATGTTGAACATTCCTTCTAAAAAATAAAAAAAGAGTATCGTATAATATATTATACCACACTTAGCCGAAAATGCGTGAACAAATTAATAATTTCTCAGAAAAAGTTTTTTCAATGAAAAAATGGGATCGAATGCGCCATTGAGATGCTGTGCTTCGCATATGTAGCATGTTTAATAGTACAGTGGCATTAAAGCAAGTTCTGTAACGATTGTCAATAGATTTTTATGGATTTATTATATTTTCGGAAAATATATCCGATAACACTTGCATTATTGATCAATATGTATTAAAATATATCTATAGTAAATAAAGTGGAGAAGTATTGATATGAAGATAATCATAGTGGGATGCGGCAAGGTTGGCGACATTCTGACTTCATATATATCAAGCGAGGGTCATGATGTTGTAGTCGTTGATACAGACCAAGCCGTTATTGAGCATGTCGTTAACGAATACGATGTTATGGGTGTCGTTGGAAACGGCGCAAGTATTTCTGTTCAAATGGAAGCGGGAGTTGACAAGGCAAAGCTGCTTGTCGCGGTTACCGATTCAGACGAGCTTAACATACTGAGCTGTATGGTTGCGCGCAAGCTCGGAGCGAGTCATACAATCGCAAGAGTGCGCAATCCCGAATATGCTGACCAAATAGGCTTTATGCGTAAGGATCTTGGGCTTGCCATGGCGGTAAATCCTGAGTATGATGCCGCGCGTGAAATACTACGTCTGATACGTTTCCCAAACGCTCTCAAAATAGATACCTTCAGCAAGGGAAGAGTTGATTTGGTTGAGGTGAAGCTCGGAGAGGGCCATCCTCTTTGCGGACGCAAGCTCAGCGAAATCAGAAGCGTTTGCACGATTGATGTTCTCATCTGTGCGGTAAACCGCGGTGATGAGGTAACGATTCCTTCAGGTGATTTCGTGCTTGAAGCGGGAGATGTTATTCACATAACGGCTCCTCATAATAATCTGTCGAAATTCTTCAAGGAGCTCGGCATCACCGGGAAACGCATAAAGAGTGTAATGATAATCGGCGGCGGCAAGATTGCATATTTCCTTGCTAAGATGCTTGAGTCATCGGATATTGATGTTAAGCTTATTGAATTTGACCGCGAACGGGCGGAACAGTTAGCTGAATCACTTCCAAAGGCTACGATAATTTGCGGAGATGGCTCAGACAGCGATATTCTCCTTGAGGAGGGTATCGATCAGGTTGACGCGGTGGTATCACTGACCGGCTTCGATGAAGAAAATATCATAACATCGCTTTTTGCCTCAACGCGTAATGTAGGAAAGGTTATTACAAAGGTCAATCGACAGAATGTTATTAAGCTTTTGTCCTCGATTGGACTTGAATGTGTGGTGTCACCGAGATCTATCACAGCGAACAGCATACTCAGATATCTTCGCGGACTTGAGCATACCGAGAGCAGCAGTATTCAAACGCTCTACAAAATTGTAAATGACAAAGCGGAGGCACTTGAATTTATCGTAACCGAGGGCTTTGATTCTATCGGAGTTCCGATAAAGGACATGAACATTCGAAAAAACATACTTCTTGCGTGCATTATTCGCGGAAACCGTGTTATTTACCCTCACGGTGACGATACTATTGAGGTGGGCGACAGTGTCATTGTTGTTGCTAAAAGTGAGGAGCCTGTGCTCGAGCTTGAAGATATTTTAGGCTGAGATTTGCGGACGGTCATTATATCTGACTGTAAGCCTTAACTCAGAAACTTGGAGATACGATATTATGAATTTTAGAATGATTGCCTTTATTATAGGGCAGATAGTGCGGGTTGAGGGACTTTTGATGATCCCGGCACTCGCCTGCTCGTTAATATACGGCGACGGCGATCATATGGCGTTTGCTATCCCGATAGTGCTTGCTTTGATCGTTGGCACGCTTTTCGCTGTCAAAAAACCGAATGATACCTCGATATATGCGAGAGAGGGCTTGGTTTCCGTCGGTCTTGCGTGGATAATCATGTCAATCATCGGAGGCTTGCCGTTTTATCTGAGCGGAGCGATTCCGTCGGTTGTAGATGCGTTTTTTGAAACGGTTTCGGGCTTCACAACAACGGGCTCGAGTATTTTAACCGATATCGAATCGCTTGGCAAGGGAATGCTCTTTTGGCGCAACTTTTTAAACTGGATCGGCGGTATGGGTGTTCTTGTGTTCGTCTTGGCAATTCTTCCTCAGGCGGATACGCGCTCAGTAAAAATGATGCACGTTATGCGCGCGGAGGTTCCCGGTCCTAAGGTCGGAAAGCTTGTTTCAAAAATAAGCCGAACGGCGCGGATAATGTACGGCATTTATATCGTAATGACCCTTGTTGAGGTCGTTTTCCTGCTCGCGGGCGGAATGCCCTTCTTCGACAGCCTTGTCAACTCGTTTGCTACGGCAGGAACCGGTGGCTTTTCGATAAAGAATGCGAGCATTGCCGCATATGACAGCGTCTATATTGATTATGTTATTGGAATCTTCATGGTGCTGTTTGGAGTAAACTTTAATCTGTATTATTTGATTCTTATAGGTCATGGTTTTCAAGCGCTAAAGAGCGAAGAGCTCAGGTGGTACATTTCTGCGGTGGTTGCGGCTACAGCGCTTATTACTTGGGATATCTTCCGAATTTATAATGATGTCGGCCAGTCAATACGATATGCGTTTTTCCAGGTTTCTTCGATCATTACTACCACAGGTTTTACGACATATGATTATGAAGTGTGGCCGCCGCTTTCCAAGGTTATACTCGTACTGCTCATGTTTTGCGGAGCGTGTGCCGGTTCAACCGGAGGCGGAATCAAGGTTGGACGATTGATTCTTATTTTCAAAACAGGACTTTGCGAGATAAAACGTATGCTTCATCCGAGAGCGGTGATTTCAATTAAGGCTGAGGGCAAGCCGGTTGAGCATGAGGTTATCAGAAGTGCTATATCGTTCATTATAGTTTATTCGATGCTGTTCGTTGTATCGCTGTTATTTATTGAACTCTTCGACGGGTGCGATATTATAACAGGATTTACCGCTGTAACAGCGTGCATAAACAATATCGGACCGGGACTTGGCGTTGTCGGAGCGACCGGAAACTTTTCGACCCTTTCTGATGCTTCAAAGATTATACTTTCATTTGACATGTTAGCGGGCAGACTTGAAATATTCCCTATGCTCATGCTTTTTGCACCATCTACATGGAAACGCCGTTAATTATCGCGTGTTTAGGAAATAGTGTAGAATGGTTTTGTATAGACTGTTCAAATTTATCATTTAAAGTTAAACATTTAGCACAAACTTCGGCATATTGGATATTTACATAAACCGCGAAAAATGATAAAATATTAGATATTGTGGTTTAATGATTATTTGTTCAGTATGGGACCCGAGGTGGTAAAAATAGTAAACAATATTACAAAAAGAGTAGGCATTATGACGCTTGGCTGCAAGGTCAACCAATACGAGAGTACAGCAATTGCCGAGGAATTCGCAAAGCATGGCTTTACAATCGGAAAATTTTCAGACAAGTGTGGAATTTATATAATAAACACCTGCACTGTTACAGCGGAGAGCGACCGAAAGACCCGTCAAATGATACGCCGCGCCGCACGCCATAATCCTGAGGCTTATGTGCTTGTAACGGGATGCTATTCACAGCTTAATTCTGCTAAGGTCGCAGGTATCGACGGCGTTGATTTTATCTGCGGCAACAGCAACAAGCTTCGTCTTGTGGATGCCGCACTCGGACTTTTGGCATCAGGCGAAAAGAACGGCAAGGCTGACATAAAGGTGGACGATATTCAATGTGCACCGTTTGAAAAAATGTCTACAAGTTCATCCGATCGCACTCGTGCTTATATCAAAATCGAGGATGGCTGCGACAACCATTGCACTTATTGCATAATTCCCAAGGCTCGCGGAAAGGTACGCTCCAAGGCCCCGGAGGATGTTATCGCAGAGGTCAAGGCGTTCGTTCAAAACGGATATCGCGAGGTCGTGCTGACGGGTATCGAAACCGCTTCATACGGCAAGGATTTCGAGAATGGTTATTCGCTTATCGACCTGCTTGAAGAGGTGGATAGGGTAGAGGGGATTGAGCGCATAAGGCTCGGCTCGCTTGACCCGTCGATATTTAAAACGGAATTTGTAGATAGAATTGCAAAGCTTTCGCATTTTGCTCCGAATTTTCATATTTCGGTTCAATCGGGATGCGACAAGGTGCTTAATGCGATGAAGCGCAAATATAATGTCGGGATGATTGAGAAGTCAGCTGCATATATTCGCGAAAAAATCAAGGATGTAACCTTCAATGCGGATATTATTGTCGGATTTCCTACAGAAACCGACGAGGACCATGAGGAAACTACTGAGTTTGTGCGTCGGTTCGGTTTCACGCATCTTCATCTTTTCCCCTATTCAAAGCGTGCCGGAACTCCTGCCGCTGTAATGGAAGAACAGATCCCTGAGCCCGAGAAGGCAAGGCGGCTTGCTTCACTTGATGCGATTCAGCGCGAAATGTATCTGTCTGTTGCGCAAAAGCATATTGGAGAGCAGAAGGAGGTTCTGTTCGAATTGTGCGAAAACGGACGAGCTGTCGGTCATACGCCTGAATTTCTTGAGGTGGCTGTAATAACCACAGAGGACCTTCACAATCAAACGCGCACCGTGAAATTAAACGGCTACGACGGAAATGTATATACGGGCTTTATCGTATAGTCATTACATATATTTGAGAACAATTCAGATACCCCGATTAGCTTGGCTTATTCCGCGCAGGGGGATAAATATGATTTGAGTCATCGCGCGGTCAGATAATTACCGATAAAAGAACACTTATATTCGAGCACATATATTCAAATTGAAATAATAATATTTTTATAAGGAGTCGGAAAATGGTTTACAGAATCTTTGTTGAAAAGCAACCCACACATGCTGTTGAAGCCCGCTCGCTCTTTGCGGATATCCGCGAGAATTTGATGATTACATCGCTCAAAGCGCTCCGCGTACTTAATCGTTATGATATCGAGGGAATTTCCGAAACGATTTTCAATAAAGCGAAAAATACAATCTTTTCTGAGCCGCAGAGTGACATCATTTTTGATGAGCTCGAGGTGAATGACGGCGAGCTCGTTTTTGCGGTAGAGTATCTCCCGGGTCAGTTTGACCAGCGTGCCGATTCCTGCGCGCAGTGCGTTCAGCTCATTACATATGAGGACAGACCTACAGTACGCACAGCACGAGTATACATCCTTTCGGGAGATGTAAGCCAGGATGAGCTTAATAAGATCAAGGCGTATGTTATAAACCCTGTCGAGAGCCGTGAAGCTTCGCTTGAAAAGCCTGAAACTCTCGCGGAAAAATTCGATATTCCGACAACTGTTGAAACTATAGACGGCTTTATTGGACTTGACGAGGACGGACTTAAAGCATTTCTTGCAAAGTATGCGCTTGCGATGGACCTTGATGATGTTAAGTTCTGCCAGAGCTACTTCAAGAACGAAGAAAAGCGCGATCCAACCATCTCTGAGATTCGTCTTATTGACTCATATTGGTCTGACCACTGCCGTCACACAACATTCCTCACCGCAATAGATGAGGTTAAGATCGGCGATAACTATATTGAAGAAACCTACAAGGATTATCTTGAAAAGAGAAAGCTTCTTTACGGTGCGAGAAAGAAGAACGTTACTCTGATGGATATGGCGACTATTGCCGGAAAGTATCTGAAATCCATCGGTGCGCTCAAGAATCTCGACGAATCCGAGGAAATCTACGCTTGCTCGATTAAAATCAAGGTCGATGTCGATGGGGAAATTCAGGATTGGCTTCTGATGTTCAAGAATGAAACACACAACCATCCGACCGAAATCGAGCCCTTCGGCGGCGCGGCAACCTGCCTTGGCGGAGCTATCCGCGATCCGCTTTCCGGTCGTGCGTATGTATATCAGGCTATGCGTGTAACCGGATGTGCTGACCCTCGAGTACCTGTTGCTGAAACTATGCCGGGTAAGCTTCCTCAGTCGAAAATCACACACGGTGCTTCTGCGGGATATTCATCCTACGGTAACCAGATCGGACTTGCAACCGGTGCGGTTTATGAGCTCTATCATCCGAACTATGTTGCAAAGCATCTTGAGATCGGTGCTGTAGTCGGAGCTGTTCCCGAAAAGAATGTTGTCCGTGAATGTCCGGAGCCGGGTGATGTTATCATCCTTCTCGGCGGACGTACAGGCCGCGATGGCTGCGGCGGTGCAACCGGCTCATCCAAAGCACACACCTCCGAATCTCTTACCACCTGCGGAGCAGAGGTTCAGAAGGGTAATCCTCCCGAAGAACGTAAGATTCAGCGCCTGTTCCGCAACGAAAACGTAACTCGTCTTATCAAACGCTGCAATGACTTTGGTGCGGGCGGTGTATCCGTTGCTATCGGCGAGCTTGCTGACGGTTTGCTTATAGACCTTTCAAAGGTTCCGAAAAAATACGAGGGACTTGACGGTACAGAGCTTGCAATTTCCGAATCTCAGGAGCGTATGGCTGTAGTTGTCAGAGCTGAGGACGCGGATAAATTCCGTGAATTTGCATCCCGCGAGAACCTTGAGTCAACTATTGTAGCAACTGTAACCGAAGAAGCGCGTCTTAAGATGCTCTGGAACAATAAGTTTATCATTGATCTTTCGCGTGAGTTCCTCAATTCGAACGGTGCCGAAAAGCATACCAATATCGAAATCGCTAAGGTCAATATGGACGGACTTCTTGACGGATACAAGTCTAAGCTTGATACAAGCAACGTCGAGAGCGCGCTCAAAGAGCTCATTTCCGACATTAACATATGCTCACAGCGCGGCCTTGTTGAAAAGTTCGACAGCTCAATCGGAGCAGGAACTGTTGTAATGCCTTACGGCGGTAAATATCAGCTTACACAGCCGCAGTATATGGCTGCTAAGATCCCCGTTCTTGAGGGTGAAACCGATACTGCATCGGTAATGGCATACGGCTTTGATCCGTATCTTTCTGAAAAGAGTCCCTATCACGGTGCTGCTTTTGCAGTCGTTGAATCTGTTGCAAAGCTTGTTGCGGCAGGTGTAGACTACAAGGACGTTTATCTCACATTCCAGGAATATTTCGAGCGCACGAAGAATAATCCGGAGCGTTGGGGCAAGCCGATGGCAGCCCTGCTCGGATCTGTAAAGGCACAGCTTGAGCTTGGAATTGCCGCTATTGGCGGAAAAGACTCTATGTCTGGTACATTTGAGAATATCGATGTTCCTCCGACGCTTGTTTCCTTTGCAATTGCACCGATGGATGCTAAGAATATCGTAACCCCTGAATTCAAGAAGGCAGGAGATAAGGTTTACCTTATTGCTCCTGAATACACAGAGAACAAGCTTCCTGACTTTGCATCCCTTCGTGAAGTGTTCGAGCGAGTACACGCAATTGCGGCAAGCGGCAAGGCAAGCGCAATATACACTGTTGATGCCGGCGGTATTGCTGAGGGCGTTATGAAGATGAGCTTCGGTAACCGTATTGGCTTCAAGGCTGATGCGATCGATGCTTGCAAGCTGTTCGCTCTCAACTATGGCGCATTCATTATTGAGGCTTCGTCGGATATTGACGGCGAGCTTATAGGCTACACAACCGATGACGGAAAGATTACAATAGGTAACGCTTCGGTTGCGGTTGCAGATCTTTCCGATGCTTGGGAAGATACACTTGAAAGAGTATTCCCGACAAAGGTTGCTTCGGTTAAAGCTGAGAAGGTTGAGGCTTTCACATGCACCGAGCGCGCAAAGGCTCATCACGCAGACTCATTCGCACGTCCGAGAGTGGTAATTCCCGTATTCCCGGGCACAAACTGCGAATATGATACAATGCGCAGATTTGAGGCTGCCGGCGCAAAGGCAGATATCTTCGTGCTCCGTAATCTCGATGCGAAGGCGCTCGGAGATGCGGTTGACGAGTTTGTTAAGCTTATTGATAATGCTCAGTTGTTTATGATTCCCGGCGGATTCTCCGGTGGTGATGAGCCGGACGGTTCCGGAAAGTTCATTACTGCTGTGCTCCGCAATCCGCGCGTAAAGGAAGCTATCACTCGACTTCTTGATGAGCGCGACGGCTTGGCACTCGGTATTTGCAACGGCTTCCAGGCACTTGTAAAATCCGGACTGCTTCCATACGGCAGAATCATGGATGAGATGAGAGCAGATTGCCCGACTCTTACATTCAACTCCATTGGACGTCACCAGTCTATGATGGTTCGCACACGCATTGCATCTAACAAATCTCCGTGGCTTGCGGGTGTCAATGCAGGAGATATCCATTCGATCCCGATCTCCCACGGCGAGGGACGTTTCTGGGCGAGCGAGGAGCTCATTCGCGAGCTTGCAGCCAACGGTCAGATCGCTACTCAGTATGTTGACATGGACGGCAATCCGACAATGGATATCCGTTACAACCCGAATGGCTCCATGTTTGCAATCGAGGGAATTCTTAGTCCCGACGGACGCATCCTCGGTAAGATGGGTCACAGCGAGAGAATCGGTAGAAATATTGCGGTCAATATCGAAGGTGATAAGGATCAGCTCATATTTGAATCCGGCGTTAAGTATTTTAAATAATAACGCGATCTCCCACGGCATTGCCGTGGGAGATTTTAAATGCGAAAAATGTACAAGTTATATAAATATAGGGAAGATTTCATCGATTAATTCTAAAGAGATAGCAAGCTAAATGTTTGAAAAACTGCTGTAAATATGATATAATAAAAGCATTAAATGCCTCCGCTTCGCTGCGGCGAGAACAAGGAAGCTTTTATTTGATCATAAATTTTCAATATCTTAAACGTCAAGGAAAATTTATGATATAATAAAAGCATAAAATGCCTCCGCTTCGCTGCGGCGAGAACAAGGAAGCTTTTATTTGATCATAAATTTTGCGCATTTCAAATTTTAAGGAAAATTTATGATATAATATTCTATGTATAGATAGTTTATGAGGTGGTTCTAATGTTATATAAATACGAAACACATGCACATACATCGGAAACCAGCAAATGCTCAGGCATATCGGGAGCTGCACTTGCAAGACATTATAAGTCACTCGGTTACACGGGAATTTTTATCACCGACCATTATTTCAACGGAAATACTACCGTAAAACGCGATCTTCCGTGGGAACAAAGAGTTGAGGAGTTTGAAAAAGGCTATCTTGCAGCAAAGGCTGAGGGCGACAAAATTGGACTCGATGTTTTCTTTGCTTGGGAATACTCATATTGGGGCGATGATTTTCTGATATACGGACTTGACAAAAGGTGGATTCTCGAAAATCCCGATCAGCTGAAATGGGGAACCTCGGAATACATGGACAGAGTTCGCGCGGATGGCGGAATGGTTATCCATGCTCATCCCTTCCGCGAGTCATATTATATCGATCATATTCATCTCATTCCGAGCCATGTTGACGGAGTTGAGGTCATTAACGCAAGCATGAGCGAGGAGGTTAACAACCGCGCGGATTGGTATGCGAGAAGCTACAATCTTATCAGATCGGCAGGCTCCGACAACCATTCGGGCAAGCGTGAGCGCATCGCAGGTGTATATCTGCCGGAGCGCATCAAATCCACTCAGGATTTCTGCCGACTCATGAAAGAGGGCGCGGCTGAAATTTTTGCAGACCGTTATGACAAAGACGGAAACCGTTTGTAATCAGAACAGAATATAGTGGTGTTATAATAATGAAGCATGTTGATATCTATACTGACGGTGCGTGCAAGCACAACCCCGGTCCGGGAGGCTGGGGAGCGATAATTGTATATGGAAAAATTGAAAAGGAGCTTTCGGGAGGCGAGGCTTCAACCACAAATAACCGTATGGAATTGATGGCGGCGATCAGCGCATTGTCAGCGCTCAAGGAGCCTTGCGATGTTACGCTGACATCGGATTCTAAATATATGATCGATTCAATCGAGAAGAAATGGGTTTACGGTTGGCAAAAGCGAGGATGGATCAAATCCGACAAGACGCCTGCGCTTAATCCCGATTTGTGGGAAAGACTGCTCGCGCTTCTTGAAATACATCGGGTAAAGCTTGTTTGGGTGAAGGGACACGCAGGGCATCCTTACAACGAAAGGTGCGACAGTTTGGCTTGCGAGCAGGCTGAACGCTACAGATAAAACTATTCACAGATTGTTTACATGAGAAATTATGTATTGATATTGAAAATTGCACCGAAAAGGTATACAATAGATAATGCAGATAAGGGAAGCTCCGTTTGGAGCTTGCCAAATGAAAGGAATGTTAATTATGGCAGAGCGATTTGTTTACGCTGATAACGCGGCTACCACATCGGTATCGCCGTCCGTTCTTGAAGCGATGATGCCGTACTTCGGCGACATATACGGAAATCCGTCAAGTCTTCACAAAAAGGGAAGAGAAGCTAAAGCCGAGATAACAAAGGCGCGCGAAAAGATGGCTTCATTACTCGGCTGCAAGCCTAATGAAATATATTTTACAGCGAGCGGCTCCGAAGCAGATAACTGGGCGATAAAGGGCGCGGCCCGAGCTCAGGCTGACAAGGGTAAACATATTATTTCCACAAAGATTGAGCATCACGCTGTGCTTCACTCGCTGAGAACGCTCGAAAGAGAAGGCTTTGAGGTCACATATCTCGATGTTGACAGCGACGGACGGGTTACACCCGAGGCTGTGGTTGCGGCAATGCGTGAGGATACGATCCTTGTTGAGGTGATGTACGCAAACAACGAGATCGGTACGATCGAGCCTATTCGCGAGATTACTGCGGCTATAAAAGCAAAAAATCCCAAGGTGCTGGTTTTCACAGACGCGGTTCAGGCTATTGGTGCGGTTGATATCAATATTGCCGAGCTTGGCGTTGATATGCTTAGTCTGTCAGGACACAAGATTCATGCTCCCAAGGGCATTGGCGCACTGTATATACGCAATGGCACAAGAGTGAAAAATCTTGTCGATGGCGGCGGTCAGGAAAGAAGCAAGCGAGCAGGCACAGAAAATGTTCCTTATATTGTGGGTCTTGCCAATGCGCTTGAGGATGCTGTCGGCGGACTTGAAGAAAACAAGCGCGTTGAAGCTATGCGCGATCGCCTTATAGACAGTATTCTTGCTAAGATTCCTCACACAAGGCTAAACGGTCCTCGTGAGGGCAGACTCCCCGGAAACGCAAACTTCGCATTTAAATTTATTGAAGGTGAAAGCTTGCTGCTGCTGCTTGATATGGCAGGAATATGCGGTTCAACCGGTTCGGCGTGCTCCTCGGCTTCGCTTGAAGCGTCGCACGTTTTGATATCGATAGGCGTGCCGCTTGAGGAGGCTCACGGCTCGCTCAGACTTTCGATAGGACGCGATACAACCGATGAGGACATAGATTATATTATCGAGAAGCTTCCGGGTATAGTTCAAAGACTTCGCGATATGAGCCCTCTATATAATTGATAATTTCGTAAGGAGAGATATATATGTACAGCGAAAAAGTAATGGATCATTTTTCGAATCCGCGTAATGTAGGCGAAATCGAGGATGCAAACGCCGTCGGTCAGGTAGGAAATGCTACATGCGGCGATATCATGAAAATGTATTTGAAGATCAATGAGGATGGAATCATTGAGGACGCCAAGTTCAAGACCTTTGGATGCGGCGCGGCGATTGCAACATCTTCAATGGCAACAGAGCTTATCAAGGGAAAAACCGTGGAAGAAGCTCTGAAGCTCACAAACAAAGCTGTGGTTGAGGCGCTTGACGGACTTCCGCCGCAGAAGCTGCATTGTTCCGTGCTTGCTGAGGAGGCAGTTAAGGAAGCAATTGCAGATTACTACGATAAAAAGGGCATCAAGCACGACCTTCGCAAGGGCTGCGACGGAAACTGCGAAGCATGCCATAAACATCATTGACACTAAAGCGCAGCGCTGTTAATAGACGGCGCTGCGCTTTTTATGCTTAACGGGAGCCTAAATATTAATAATATGCGGATAAATTAAAAAAATCAGAAATATTTCCGGCATATCAATGTAATAATACCAATTTCAGGAAACAAAAATATCGATCGTCAGAGTTTGGGTATTTTGTACATGTGTAGAAAAACACGCTGAATTTTTATGCAAAATGCACATGAAACAAGGCTTAAATCGCAGGAAGACGACGTGGGCGATATAGGTTCTTTTAGTAATTGAAAATTACATAAATCCATCGCAACAAACGAATCTTGAGCGTGATGCGGAAATCAAACGAGATTTTTGCGTTGCATAGGTAATTTAAAATTACATCAACCAATCGGAGCAGGAGGAAGAGCACGTTCGGATTTTTTGCAAAACAATTGCATAAAATGTGAACGGCTTTACATTGGCGCATACATGGGTTTGAACGACTTTTGACAAAATGGAGAATAAACATGCAACTCTTGACTTTTTGTTGACATTATGGTATTATAATTGTGTGAAAATCGGCGATGTGCCCCTATTTTGCGGAAATATACGCCGATAAGGCGTTCTGACATCGTTTTTTACCTGAGCTTGCGCTTCGTAAATTGCCACACCAATGGCGCAGTCCGGCTATAAAAATGTTGCATGTCAAAACGAAAAATTGCGATTACGCACCCTTCAAAGTAAATCTTGGCAGGAGGAAAGGTTCAATGAAGAAAACCAAATTAACAAGGTTAATTGCTGTTTTTTTATCATTGATGATGCTTCCATCGACGTTAAGCACGATTGCTTATGCCGACGATTCTGAAGCGAACTCGTCTGTCGTCAGCTATGATATAGCAGACGTACGCGACCTGTTAAACGCAGAATCGTACGAGGATTACGCGAAGAGAAATTCTTCGGTACCTCGCGGAAAATCACCAATAGTAATTAATGCAGTTGACTACAACGAGGATGCAACCGATGCAGCGGTCAAGGTGCAGGATGGCGCGCTTTTCACGCCTGAATCCGGTATCGTTGCTTGGGATGTAGAAGTTCCTTCGGAAGCAAAATATGCGATCCGAATCGACTACTCATTCCCTGAGGATGGTAAATCTACTGATATCGAGCGTAAATTCCGCATTGATAATGTGTATCCCTTCAAGGGCGCAAGATATCTTTCGTTAACAAAAGTGTGGCGTGACAAATACGAAACCGCAGAAGACGGTTCTCCTGCGTTTAAGACTGACCTCAACGGAAACGATATCCGTTCCACAAAGTATATCGATCCTACTTGGAGCCAATATACAATGTGCGACTCGACCGGATATACCATCGAGCCCTTTGAGTTTGTCTTTAGCGCCGGCAAGCATACCATCTCTCTTGAGGCGGATCGTGAAGCGCTTATAATCAAGACCATTACTCTCATTCCGTATGAAGCACCTCCGAAATATGAGGAAGTTCTTGCAGAATATCAGAGCAAGGGTTATCAGCCTGCAACCGGTGTTGAGCCGCTTGTTATTCAGGCTGAGCTTACAGATGCTACATCTGACCAGACGATCTATCCTCAAAACGATAGAAGCTCGGCAATAACCTACCCTCAGAGTACATCAAAGGCTAAGCTTAATACGCTTGGTAGTACTAAGTGGCAGAATATCGGACAGTGGATTGAATATTCCTTCACTTGCGAGGCGAGCGGTCTTTACGAGATCGTAACCCGTCACAAGCAGGGCGACCTTTCCGGTATGTATACATCTCGCCGCGTACTTATTAATGATGAAATTCCGTTCGAGGAAGCAAGCTATCTCCAGTTCAACTTTAATGAAGCTTGGGATACCGCCGTTCTCAATAACGGTAAACAGTCATTCCAGTTCTACTTTGAAGAAGGTAAAACATATTCGATTAAGTTCGAAGTCGTTCTTGGCGACATGAGCGATATCATCGGAAGAGTTCAGGAAGCTCTTACAGCTATCAACAACGACTACCTGAAGATTCTTCAGATTACAGGTGCTGACCCCGACCAGTATCGTGACTATCACTTCGGAAACCTGATTCCCGGTACTATCAAGGATCTTTACGCACAGTATCTCGAGCTTACCGAAATCTCTAAGCTCATCACAGAAATCAACGGCGTAAAGGGTAGCAACACAGCTACACTTGATAATATCTCACGTGTTCTTGAGAAGATGTCTACTGACGAGGATGAGGTTGCAAGAAACATGGAAAACCTCAAGGGCTACATCGGTACTCTCGGTACATGGCTCAACAACGTCAGAAATCAGCCGCTTCTTCTTGACAGCATCACAATCCAGCCTGCGGGCGAAAAGCTCCCCAAGGCTAACGCGAACTTCTTTGAAGCAGCAGCGTTTGAGATTGGCTCGTTCATCATGTCGTTCTTCACAGACTACTCAAATCTTGGAGCAACGGTTAAGCTTGATGAAGATGAAGTTATTAACGTATGGGTATCTACCGGTCGTGACCAGGCACAGGTTATCCGTTCCATGGTCGATAACTACTTTACATCTCAGTCGAATGTCGGTGTAAACATTCGTCTTGTAGCCGGCGGTACACTCCTTCCTGCAACGCTTTCGGGCACAGGTCCTGATGTTGCGCTTCAGAACGGCCAGGGTATTCCGGTACAGTACGCAATTCGTAACGCGGTTCTCCCGCTTAACGATTTCGACACCTTTGACGAGGTTGTATCGAGATTCTCCGAATCTGCTACAGTTCCGCTTTCGCTGTACGGTGTAACATACGGACTTCCCGAAACACAGTCGTTCTCGATGATGTTCTACAGAAAGGACATC
>JAZNMQ010000047.1:0-8652 GCA_045579745.1 Candidatus Flemingiibacterium sp.
ATCAAAAGTAGCGTTTCTCCCTGAGCCATATCCAACTGTCTGAAACTGCAATCTCCGGGCAATGCCTTTCCCGAAACCACTTGTACCAAACAGTAGTTACCCCTTGGGAGATAATGAACACCGCGATACTCTTCTTGAAGCAACTGAACCATCAGAATAATCGCTGTATTCACGCTCATTTCAAAAGGAACCAGAAAATTATGCTCAACATTTAGAGAAAGAACTTTTATGTTAATTGAGATCTTTTCAACCATATCAGTCCTCCTCTACCTTCGCATAAGCAATCTTGTCGCCGTCATACACCAGCGCACAGTCCAAAGAAAGCTTTTTATTTCTGTATTCATTTGAAACCATGTAAATTTTTTCACACAGATCATACGCCATAGAATCATCAATTCCGCCACCAAGAATCGCTCCTTTTGTGGCACGAACCAAAAAGACGAATGCCCCCGTGCTTTGATAGTCCTCCCAACGTTCCATGTCATCAAAGGTAATTATTGAGAAATCCGAGTCCTCAAGAAGCCGGAACTCCATAAGATCGATCGCCTCGTCAGATATTCTGTCATACCAATCGCAGAAGCCGTCAATCACAAGAATTACTTTGCTCCGTTCTTCCTGTGTCGCTTCAAGCATTTCCGTCACCCATGCATCAACATCCGCAACAATTCGCGCAGATTGGTCGAAGTCATCAACTTCATGCGAGGTTATAACGTGTATCTGTTTATCAGGATTATCTGAAATCAGCCTTGACACGAGCGTGGCAAGCAATGTTCTATCCCCTCTTGTTCCCACGAAAACGTTCGTTGGCGTATTCAGATCGAAGCCATATACGTCTCCGGTCCTTTTGTCATATCCAACAACCAAAGAGTGCTCCGTGCTCTCCAGGGGAAGCATTCTTGCATACTTTGATTGGGAAACCGTACGAGAGACCGCATGCTGTTCTCCGGCGATTGAAGAGATTTGAACAGCGGGCGCATTATAGACGATCTCCGTCGATTCCTCCCGCATCCGTTCATAAACTTCCCGGATTCTCAAATCCCTGACCATCTCATTTTCAGCATCAAAGGGTACCGCAAATTGTATTTCGGTAGCCGAGTTGTCAACGAGGACCAAGCCACGCCCCTTACCTTGGGCGGGCATGATTGGAATCTGGACGTTCAAAATATCGCGGTACGCTCCGCTATCATTCATATTCAAAACAATCTTTTCCGAAATATGATCCAAAAGCTTATACCCGAGCGCGTTTTTACTGCTTCCGCTCACCACGAGGAATACTCCGCAGGATCGAGCCGCCGAAACCACTTGAAGCAAAGGCTCCTCCAAACTGTACATCTTCTCTCGAATTGCGGAGTAGTTATCCACCACAAGCAAAATCATGGGTAGCTTGTCTGTCCGCTCTCGATTATATGCCTCGTAGCTGACACAATGATTTTCGGCAAACAACATCCGTCGTTCAGAGATTACATTATTGAGCGTGTCCAGGACCTCCGCTACTTCTTGCTCATCACTATCCGTAACATATCGTGCGCAGTGCGGCATAATCGAGGTAGATGCCAGGCCGTTTCCACCGAAATCCAAGATAAAAGCATGGAACATCTGTGTAGAGAATCGGAGTGATAACGTGAAGAGAATTGTCTGAATGAGTGTACTCTTACCGCTTCCAGAGGAACCGTATATGGCAAGATGTCCGCTCTCCAAGAAGTCGTATTCATACGGAATCTGCTTTTGATCGTGGGGTATATCCAGCATACCTAACACAACCCCGTGATCCGAATCTTGATCCGCCCATACAGACACTTCCCAATGGATGTCTGAACCCATGCATGTTTCCAACAAGAGTCTGCCAGGAAGCGGCGGATTCCACAAGGGCTTGACCTGCAAGTTTTTCTTTCTCCCCAAATCCGTTATGACCGACATGATCTTTTGAATTTGAGTGGTTCCATCCACCCTCGCTTCAGAGAACAGCTTGATGCTCCGAATCGCTTCTGCGGTGGGCTTCACCATATGTACAGAAATACTTTCTTGGTCGATATACTCACTTTGCTCAACATAAGGTGCGCCGCTATAGCCCGATTGGATCGTCTCGAAGATTTCGTTATATCCAACTTGTACAAAGGCTCGTCCGGGCTGTTTGATCAATGCGGCCTCGGGGCGGCCGATCATATCGTTACTGTCCTGCTTGTCCAAAACCTTCAAACACACCTTGAATCGGGAATTACTCCAAATGTCCTGATCTACTACACCGCTGGGACGCTGTGTTGCCAGTATCAAATGAATACCCAGGCTACGTCCGACCTGAGAAATAGCCACAAGTTTGGACATGAATTCGGGATGCTTGCTTTTCAATTGCGCAAACTCATCAATCACAATGATTAAATGAGGAAGGGGCAGGACAAGCTTTTGATCCTTGAAATACTTGTGATACATATTGATATCTTTCATATCAATGCCCAACTGTCTGGAGGCCTCGTTGAATATGTTCTGTCGTCTCTTTACCTCGGCATCCAAAGAAATCAACGCGCGGTATAGAGTATTACCGGACAAATTAGAAATGGTAGCGGCCAAATGCGGAGAGTCCATAAATGGTCTTGCCATTGCGTCACCTTTAAAGTCGACCAGAACAAATGCGACCTCATTGGGACTGTAATGCATCATCATGGAAAGTATATATGCCTGAAGGAATTCACTCTTACCGGAACCTGTTGTTCCGGCTACTAGTCCGTGGCATCCATGAGCACGCTCGTGAATATCCAGCGAGAAGAGCTCTCCTCCGGTTTTGATGCCGATAGGAGCTGCCAAGCTGCTTTCAGAGATATTTGTCGCCCAATGGTTAGCGATATCCAACGCATCCGTATTTCCGGCCTGAAACATATCCATGAAAGTCACACGATCCGGAATAGCGGTAACCGCTTGCGTGTTTATCGATATTCTGTTCATGCTTGCCACAGTCTGTTTTATCAAACTGTCCTCAATATCATCAAACTCAATCTGAACGGAATGATTGTTGTTATCGTTGCGTATATACATTCCCGATTGGTTTGCAGTTTTTTTAATGATTGCCACACATTCTTTAGGAATATCCGAAAAAATTGATCCAAAAAAAACGGTGGATACGCCAATACGATTTTGGGGATTTGTCAAATGCGCCCGAAACGGAACATCATCAATCAAGGTATGATCCAACACCAGTATTATGTATATCGGAACATATCTTTGCTGCTCGTCTTCTGTTCCCCGCGATGATAAGCCTTCTTCTAGCCTGGAAAACAGTTCTGTTGCTTCCTCCTTAGTCGTCGCAACATACCGCAGACTACGATCAGCGCTCCACAAATGAGGAAGATCGGTAATCCAGCAATATTCTTTTAGCTCATTTCGATTACACACTAACACAAGTTTCACTTCATCATAAGAATGAAGTGAAGCCAAATTCATAACCATACTCTTGAAAACCGTCGCTGTGTCACCGAAAACACCAACCACTTTCTTTTCCAACAACGAAATGGAAACAGGGGCATTCTTCATAATACTGTATCGGTCCTTGAGAGCAACACCCTCGTCCAACAGGGCATCTTCATAAAGTTGAAAACCTTTTTGAGGCGCTTGTATTTCAATTTGAAAGTCCCTTGAGCCGGTACCAAGACGAATTCGCAAAAAATCCGCATCCTGGGGCATTCTTTCCCATAGCTGGTGCTGCCTCTTCATCACGATTTCAGACAACACCTGTGGAGCAGGCATCATAGTTTCGTGCAGAAGCCGCAAGGTCATGTCATACAGGTTATTAATTTCCTCTTCCTTCCGCTTCAGGTACTCGGAGTAGCGTTTCTTTCGATATTCCTCGTTAGTCTTTTCCTGCTTTTTGTTATAGCGTCTCAGCAAAACAGGCCAAAGCACCGCTCCCGCAAGCATACTGAACGCCATAGCTAAGCTAGTCAAAAGCGATCCGTTGCCGTTCCCGTTCGTCGCATTAGATATCGCAACGCCCAAGCTAACCAACATAGCCATTGACATAGTCAGCGAAGGACCCACTTGTAGGATAAAGGGAATCTCCTTGCTTTTTTGAACAGCAGGCGGTGCATCAATGACTATCTTCCCTTCTTCTCGTGATCGAACGATGCGGGGAGTTCTGGCGTATTCATCGCGCTCATCTCCGTCTGTGGGTGACAGAACATCCAAGCACTTGGTAACATTAAGTCCATTAGTACGAACCGACTTTGCCATCCATAACGTATCATCCTTATAGAGGATAGTCGTTCCCATTATATATATCTCGTCCCCCGAAAACAGCTTGGTTGCATGATTCAAAAGAACACCGTTCACGAATATTCCGGTCCTTCCCGAAATGTCCTCAAGGAGGTATCCCCCATCATTACTCTTTTTGAGTACCGCGCAGTTTCGGGACACTGCGTCGTTCACATTGATAACGATATTTGAGTTTTCCGACCGTCCAATCTGAATGGGTGTATCTCCCATGGCATACGCCACGTGAGAGAGATCGGCATAGCAATAATCGATCACCAGCGCGGTATACTCTTGATTTCTGTATTCAATAGAGTAGAGATCCCCGTGCGTTAGTTTTTTCTTGTCAACTATTTCTTCTTCAAAGCATTTGATCCTGGCAGTAGCTTTACTTCGACAGATATAGTATGAATCCTCAATCGCCTGTACAGGGAAATAAACGTTTCGTCGGCCAAATACCAGAGTCTCATTTATACAACCGCCCGAGGAATTATGTATGAGATCATCGATCTTGTACTGACACATGCGTTTTTTTAAAAAAAACGTTACAAAATAGCGGCTCATAAGCAACTCCTTGTCTGTTTTACTTCTTGTATACTACTTTATAATTCGCGGAGTTTTCTATCCAGTTGTATGATTTCCCTATGTTTAACCACTCACTAAGTGATCCGTGATATTCTATTGTCTCCAAAGAGGAACAATCACTAAAAGCCAGCTGCATAATGTTCTGTATTGTGGAAGCTAAAACAACCCGTTTCAGACTCTTGCAGCCCATAAACGCCCCAGTATGAATTCTTGTTACTCCTTCCGGAATAACAATACTTTCCAACGCACAACCATAAAAAGCAAATTGCCCGATAGAGACAATATTACTCCCCGATAAATCTATACTTTTTAGGTATACACAATTTTCAAACGCATGATTCGGGATCTCAGATCCCCCGTTAATAATCACAGAAGTCATTCTGTCGTTTGGAATGTAGGTGATAGCGTCCGCAGGCATGGTAGCGATCTGAATTCTTTCAACTCCTGCAAACACGTGATCGCCGGCAAAATGCACGTAGGGCGGGAGAACCAATTCCGTCAGGTTCGTACATCCCGCAAAGCATTGATCGGTAATTGTTATCGAGCCTTGAGGCTTTTCCACTTTTTTCAAATTGGTACATCCCGCAAATGCAAGGGGCTCAATGACGCACACTGATTTCGGCAGAAATACATTTTCCAAAGCACAACAATCCAGAAATGCGCCTCTACCAATGGCAATAACACTATCCGGTATATGTACGCTCTCAATCTTTGGATTCTTAGAGAAAACATAATCTCCAATCCCGATCACCGGTAACCCGTCGTGGCTTTCCGGAATAATCAATTCTGTCACCTCAGTGAGTATTTTTACCGTTGTGAGTACATATCCGTCTTTGCTCTCCGATAAATCAAAAGAAAAAATAATATTGGAGGCCTCCGCAGATTCTCCTGTATCCGTGTCTGTTGTCGTACCTACAGCAGTTTCTATGTGATTCGAATCTTCCTCTTTGTTGGGTGACTTCTTGGCCTGCGCAATGCCAAATATTGTAAGTCCTATAACCAGAAGCAAAGCCAAAGAAGCTATGCCAATCAAACACCTTTTGGCCTGTTGTGTTCGAACCCAATTCAAAAGGAACGCAGAAACAGCGGCCCATGAAATCTTCCTTTTTGATTTCGTTTTCAACGGAACAATCGGTTCCGCCGTCATGTAGGCGGGATCCAACATTTTCTCCGCTACCCTTGCGGCTGCTATGAAAAGATCCGAATCGTCCATGTCCGACTTCTGATGGTAAAAGCTCTTAAACTCCGGATTCGAAATGCTTCCCTGCCGATAATAGGCTTCGGCTACCATACGATCCTGCTTCACACCCAGTCCAATGTCGTAACAGTATCCCAGCAGTATCGCGCCATCCATAGAACCGTTTCTGGCCGCGTATTGAATATACTTGAAGCCTTCATCTATATGATCGGCAATTATCTTCTGTCTTCCCGATTCAAATATCGCATCCCTATCCTCTTTTATTGGACGAATGTTGGAGTCAACTATAGTCTTCAAACGTTTCTCGCTGCGGATTCTATCACGATTCTGTTTTTTGAGCCGAAAGTAGGATACGGTTTTTATCGCAAGGCTCCGTAGTGTCGGAGACTCCTTCCTCTTCTTTTTCGATTGTTTCCTCTTGTGCTTTTCCTGCTCAATTGTTTCGTTTTTTTCCTCCGCTGTTGTTACCTGTGAAGGAACGGGTTTCTCCTCGGTCTCCTCGGTCACAGTAACCGAACGGTTTCTATCCATCGACGACTCAAAGAGATTCACATCGTCAGCTTGGGATTCCTCCTCGTCAACGAGCCATCGGATACCAATGGTTTTAGAAGAATTCAAGGAGGATTCCAACACATCAACCATCGGCAACTCAGCCTGAACCTCGGACAGAGCGAGCGGTAACTCCAGGTCGGATGCGACCAGCTCCTTCTCCGCGTTCTTCAGCGCGCATAGGAACTCCTCTGCCGAATCATAACGCTGATCCCGCGGCAAAATGGCTTTTACAATTGTCTCTCCCAGAATATTCCGCGCGATAGAGGGGAGCGGCGGTGTTTTCCCTTTCATGCGCTCCGCAAATGCCGAATCCTCATCCTCCGTACTAAACGGGGTCGGATATGCCGGAAGGAACGGATTCCGAAAATGATTCAGTAAGCGATACAGCACGATCCCCAATGAATAAATATCAACAGTATGATCGTAATTATGTTGGCCAAGATATACCTCAGGGGCAATAAACTCCGGTGTCCCTTTTATCGACGCCGCATGAGACTGATCTTTGAGTGCCTTGGAAACCCCAAAATCACCCAGCTTGTAGATTCCATCCGCCGACACGAATATGTTTTCATCTTTTACGTCCCTATGGATAACATTGTGCTTGTGGCAAAGAATCAACGCATTCAGAACATCCTTGCCCAATTGGATCACGTCCTGCACGGTCAATGTTACGGAACCCATATAATTCGGCAAAGGAGTCAGGTGCTCCATTAAAATAAAAATGTGATAGATTCTGGGCGACGGATTCTCCAGAATATCGCTCTCATAATACCGAACGATGTTGGGATTTCCGCTTTCCGACATCATACTCAATATGCGGATTTCAGTAGCGACATCTTGTAGAATCGTGGCAAAGTAGTCATCTGCCTTGGCATAATCACCGCCCATGGAATTGAGAATACCCGCGTATTGTTTCTTAGAGGGCAGTGTAATATGCTTCAATGCGCGAACATATGTTCCCGCCGCATTGGTTTTGGATACGCGATAAACAGTACTGTAGGCACCTTCGCCGATTTTCTTGTCTACATGGTATCCGAGTATCGTTTTTCCTACCATAGGATCGTCCTTCCAACATGTTTACTGTCTTTTCTCATATATTATCCCCCTACTCGTTAATGCTTTCGATAAACCAAGAGCGTTTTCCTGGGCATTTCCCGTTTTGCTTTAAAAACAAAAATTATTCATTTAGATCAATCCACAAAGCGGGGCGGACAGCAATATTAACGAGGTCGACACGGTCGCCGTACTCATCGACGTCGCCGCCAGTGAAGACATAGGCGGCATAAGACTGACCATTACCGGGCGACCGCAGCCACCACCAGCAGTTGCCGGTGGAGCTATTAACATGCGCTCCACCTGAAACTGCATAATCCGTTGGCTCACACTGTCTTGCGGAGCTGAAATATTTATTTGCTTCCGGGATGCTTAATAAGAACACTTGATCATGCGTTGCATTGCCGGGATTTGTACTGTAGTCGGGATTTTTATCTGCCGACACCGTAACGGTAGGAATCATAGCCTTTTCATCGGCAGAAAATGCCGCATTGATAAAATCATTGTTCAGCCACTTACGAAGTGTGCAGGTTCCCCAAGTAACGTCCGTATAGCTTGTGTTGTATTGTTTGCAATCAAGAGCGTATTTGCTGATAACAAGTGCTTTACCATCTTTCACTTCAAGGACAAGCCATTCAATATCTTCCTTGCCGTTTGAGGTGTTGTTATCCTGCTCGTATGCACCAAAAAGCACATAATCTCCAGCCTTGGCAACCTTCAGTTTTTCAACCTTGTACTTATCATAAATAGAGTTAGCTTTGTCTTCACTGTCCTTATATCCGTCTAACGATACTAAAGCCTCATATGCCTCAATGACATTTCCTGCATCCATCAATGCGATTGCATCGTTGTATTTTTTATTAGGGATAATAACCGTGTTCAAAACGATAAAAAAAGCAATAATAGCACAAACGATAGGTGTTGTAATAATAGCTATCTTCTTGTTTCGTTTTGCTCTCTTTTCAGCTTCAATACGCGCGATCTCAGCGAGGCGCTCCTTTTCCAAACGGGCTGCTTCGGCTTGTGCC
>JAZNMQ010000048.1:0-12139 GCA_045579745.1 Candidatus Flemingiibacterium sp.
GCTTGAGCGGCATTAAGAGCACCTTGGGTGCATAATTAGGAATTCCCAATTACATTTTGTGTTACCCCTGATATTCGGCATATCGAAGCCTCCCTCCGAGAGGGAGGTGGCACGCGACAGGGGGTTCCCCGAAGCGAATGAAATGAGCTTTGGGGGTTCGCAGCAGGGGTTCCCCGAAGCGAATGGAATGAGCTTTGGGGGTTCGCTGCAGAGCGTGACGGAAGGAGCCTGCGTAACGATACGATTCAGCTGAATTTTCCGTATACGCGCTCTCCCTCAGTCGCCAAAGGCGACAGCTCCCTCCCGGAGGGAGCCTAATAAAAGGCGATATTTGTCCGTGAACACCTTGTCAAATTGGGACATTACGAAAGGACTTTTAAAATGGTACATTCATTCAAATTCGGCGGTCAGCGTATCGCATACGACAGCGTGAGCGGCGCGGTTATTCCGCTTTCCGAGCTTGCGTTCAAAATGCTCGATTATATTGAGCTTCCGATGCCAAAGGATTGCCCGTCGGCACTTCGCTATGACCTTGCGAAATTTGACAGCGCGGCAATCAGCGATACATATGACCAGATGTACGCGCTATACAAGGAGGGCAAGCTGTTTGCGGATACCGAAGCCGAGCCATCCGATATGCAAAACGGTGCGGCATTGGCAGTCGGCGACAAGCTCATCACCCATGACACTCCGAATCTTCTCGAAATCGCGAAAAAGCTTGCCGATGACGGTGAGGACACTTCGCTTTCGGTCGTTTCGGCTGTCGACGACAAATCGGCTATCACAGATGATGACCTCGCTATCATTCTGAAAGAAATGGAAAAGCTCTCAAAGGAGCAGAAAAAGCGCAATCGCGGAGAGGGCGGCAAGCCGTTCTGCGCATTTAAGGAAATCAATGCTGTCGCGAAAAGCGATGCGGTATGCGTCGGCTGTTGGGCAAGAAAGCTCTGCGCGCTTAATGCTCCCCACGGAGTAAAGTGCGAGCTTGAAAGAAAGCGCATCGAATGCGTTATGATGGTTACCACAGCAAGCGAGTAATAGGTAATTCAGGCTGTCGCACCGCGCAAAGGCGCATTTGCGGCAGCCTCATTCTATGCTGAATAAAATGCGCACTTTTTAGCAATAATTTCTAAGTAGGCAAACACGGAGGTGTAACGTGAAAAATACATTTTTCACGCAATGTTTTGTGACTTATCGCTGCTTTCCAGCAGCGATTTTGCTAGCGCAAACCAGTCCCAAACCCACAGAAAGGAAACTTTCGCTGCGCGAAAGTCATGTTTATTAATATGTTATACCGTCAAAAATGGCTTGACAGACTTGAGCGAAGATTCGGCAAGCTCTCCATACACAATTTGATGTTGATAATCGTCGGAGCGATGGCTATCGTCTTTTTAATGAACAGAATGCTCATGCCCGCAATCGGTGTCAGCCTTACCGAAACGCTCGGCTTCAACCGCGCTGCGATACTTAACGGACAAGTTTGGCGAGTATTCACATTTCTCTTTCTTCCGCCAAGCTACAGCCTGTTTTTTATAATCTTCTCGCTGTATCTTTATTATATTGTCGGAACCGCACTCGAAAATCAGTGGGGAGCCTTCGGATTCACCGCGTATTATATAATAGGCGCGCTCGGTGCGATAATCTCGGGCTTTATAACGGGCTATGCGACAAACGAATATTTGAATTTATCGCTCTTTTTCGCATTCGCGATGCTTTTCCCGAACTTTGAAATTCTGCTCTTTTTCTTTATTCCGATCAAGATGAAATGGCTCGCGCTTATTGACGCTATCGGCTTCATCATTTTGTTCGTGCTCGAATCGTGGAGCGGCAGGCTTGCAATATTGATCGCGGTGATCAATGTTTTCATCTTCTTTACGCCGAATTTTATCGACTATGTAAGGAGCCTTTACCGCAGATGGAAATGGAAACAAAATTTTAAATAAAATCGACAATCTACAACATGAAATTTCAGGCGTGAAGCAAGTTTTTTGTTATCCCTTTTAACTTATTGTGTTGCTTTAAGCATATTCAAAATCCATCCATCGAAATGCACAATGAAATGTCTCACAGTGCGATTTAAGGCAAATACTGTTAAACCGCTTAAAATCGCCTGAACCACAAGTCGGTTATAACGGCAAGACATAACAAAAGCGGGGGGGTGCCTCCGCTTTATCTGTTTGACATATTGGAGTTTGCCGACAGCTTCAAAAGTTATCATCAAAGCTCAAAATTCTTCATAGCATCTATATAAAAATCTTCAAAGAGTAATTCCGTTTGCTCAAATTCCTTTAACAACTCCACAAATTTCTCAATGTAAATAAAAGACTCTTTTTGGCGCTGATACTCTGCTGTAATATCAAAGTCGGGGAATAATCGCTGATTTTGCTCCATGAAACGTATCGCAAATGCTCTTACCCAGTATTCATTCATTACAGCATAATCAACATTGTATGCATGTAACATATTCTTATGCCTCTTAAAAAATGTGTCTATATTCTTTAAGAGGCATTTATGTGCTTCAACAGTTGGATTTACAAAACAATGCGCATATTCATGCGCTATTCCTTTTGCAAAAAGATCAAATTCCCATCTGGGCTTTTGATTATCATCGTAATAAGGCATACACTTAACTGTATAAGATACATTGCGAATGTTGAAGCCATAATTTCCTGCTATGGGACAAATGATCAACTTAAATTCTTCAGGTTTTTGCCTGAAATATTGTTCTATGTAAGCAATCAAAAAATCAAAATTGCATTGTTTTATATTGTCCAATATCCATTCATAGTAGTCCGATTGATTGAGATAAAAAGTGTGAAAATCGGCATCGACAATAAATTCTTTCACGCTGATTGCCCACTCGTACAGGTCATGTTTTTCTTCCATCGCAATCTGCTCAAGTGATAATATGGCACGCAGCGGTTTTATATGAATGAAATTATTTTTGTCAATAAGTTTTTTTGTCATAATAACGGCTTTATGATTTTTATACCGGTGAAAAAACGCCGAGATAGCCTCGCTATAGATTTTATTATGTACATTCTGTATTACCCTTTCTTGTCTGTCTGACAAATACAGCAATACCTGAACAAGTTCTATTTGTTCACTTACGATAGGCATCATTTTCTTTTCCTCCTATAAGTGATTTTATATATTTCCCTTTTCGTGAAAATTAGATGTGTAATTTTTCAAAAAGCTCCTTCTAAATCTATTATACAATATATTCATGAATATTTCAAGGCATAAGCACAATGCGGAATCGCTCGTTGGTGAAATTAACAAAATTAATTTGTCTACCCTTTAAGTTAAAAGGGATTTTTTGTTTCTCGCCTTTACTTTTTGCTGTAAATGTGTTATACTGTAGGTATGCATGATCTGCATTTTCAACGCGAAATGGGAGGAACGATATGGATAGATTCAAGCTTCACGCGCCGTATAAGCCGACGGGCGATCAGCCTCAGGCTATAGATCTGCTGACTGCCGGAGTTGAAGCAGGCGAGCGCTGTCAGACTTTACTTGGAGTCACAGGCTCGGGAAAAACCTTTACAATGGCAAATATCATTGCAAATGTGAATCGCCCCACCCTCGTTCTCGCACATAATAAAACCCTCGCGGCTCAGCTTTGCTCTGAATTTCGCGAATTTTTCCCCGAAAATGCAGTTGAATATTTCGTTTCCTACTACGATTACTATCAGCCCGAGGCATACATCCCCGGCAAGGATATTTACATCGAAAAGGACAGCTCGGTAAACGACGAGATTGACATGCTTCGCCACAGCGCAACAAGCTCTCTTTTTGAGCGGCGCGATGTTATAATCGTTTCATCGGTTTCCTGCATCTATTCGCTCGGCGACCCACGCGAATATCAAAGCCTGCTTATCTCACTTCGCCCGGGAATGGTTATGGATCGCGACGAGCTCTCAAAACGCCTCATTTCCCTTTCGTACGACCGCAATGATATAAACTTCGTGCGCGACAAATTCCGCGTCCGCGGAGATGTTGTCGAGATCTTCCCTGCATCAAGCACGGACAAGGCTATACGGGTCGAATTTTTCGGCGATGAGATCGAGCGCTTATCCGAGATAAACACCGTAACGGGTGAGCTTCTCCGCACGCTCAGCTACGCATCAATCTTCCCTGCGACACACTATGCTGTGTCGGACGACAGACGCGAGGCTGCGCTTCGCGAGATCGAGGACGAGCTTGTTGAGCGGATTGATTTCTTTCGCAGTCAGAACAAGCTGCTTGAGGCTCAGCGCATCGAGGAGAGAACACGCTACGACCTCGAAATGCTTCGTGAGATCGGTTTCTGCTCGGGCGTTGAAAACTATTCACGCGTTATGGCAGGCAGAGAGCCGGGCTCAACTCCCTACACTCTGCTCGATTATTTTCCAAAGGACTTTTTACTGTTTGTCGATGAATCGCATGTAACGCTTCCGCAGGTCAGAGGCATGAGCGGCGGCGACCGTGCGCGCAAGGCAAATCTGGTCGAATTCGGCTTCAGACTTCCGTCCGCATTTGATAACCGTCCGTTGTTCTTCGACGAATTTGAATCGAAGATCAATCAGGCGATCTTCGTCAGCGCAACACCGTCCGAATACGAAAAGAGCCATTCCTCGCAGGTCGTTGAGCAGATCATCCGCCCGACAGGCCTTCTTGATCCCGAAATTGAGGTACGACCCGTCGAGGGACAGATCGACGACATAATCGGCGAAATACACGCTCGCACCGAACGAGGTGAGCGAGTGCTTATCACGACTCTCACCAAAAAGATGGCTGAGAATCTGACAGAATACCTCGAAATGAATCTTATCAAGGTCAAATACATTCACCACAAGGTCGAAACGATGGAGCGAAGCGAAATAATCCGCGATCTGCGCCTCGGAATCTTCGATGTGCTTGTCGGAATAAACCTGCTTCGAGAGGGTCTTGATATTCCCGAGGTTTCTATGGTCGCGATACTTGATGCGGACAAGGAGGGCTTTCTTCGCTCCGAAACCTCGCTCATACAGACAATCGGCCGTGCCGCGCGCAACTCCGACGGCAAGGTTATTATGTACGCAGACAGCATCACTCCCTCAATGAGAGCGGCTATCGACGAAACCAACCGCCGCCGCAAGCTTCAAATGGAATATAACGAAGCGAGGGGTATTACTCCGCAGACAATAAAAAAGAGTGTGCGCGAGCTTATCGAGATCGGCAAAAAGGAAGCCGAAAAGGCTCCCGAGAGGAAGCTGCGTGATATGCTCGGGGCACAGAAAAAGCTGTCAGCCGACGATAAGGCAAAGCTTATTGAGGAATTGACTGCCGAAATGAAGGCTGCGGCAAAGAAGCTCGAATTTGAGCGTGCCGCATATCTGCGCGACAAGATCAAGAATTTGCAAACAACTATTTAGATAAATATCTGAAAGGATAAAATCATAATGGCAGACCTTACGATGCGCGGCGTGCGCGTTCACAATCTGAAGGATATAAATTTGACAATTCCGCGCGACAAGCTTGTGGTTTTCACAGGACTTTCAGGCTCGGGCAAATCATCTTTGGCGTTTGATACGATCTACGCCGAGGGTCATCGCCGCTTTGTGGAATCGCTCTCATCGTATGCGAGAATGTTTCTCGGACAGCTTGACAAGCCCGACCTCGATTCGATCGAGGGACTGTCGCCCGCGATTTCCATCGACCAAAAAACGACCTCGAAAAACCCGCGCTCGACTGTCGGAACTGTTACCGAAATATACGATTATCTGCGACTGCTCTACGCACGCGTCGGAATCCCGCATTGCCCGATCTGCGGACGCGAGATCCGTCAGCAGACGGTTGACCAGATAATCGACCGCATAATGCTCCTGCCTGAGGGCACGCGCTTTATGGTGCTTGCTCCGATGGTTCGCGGCAAAAAGGGTATGCACGAAAAGATCTTCGAGGACGCGAAAAAGGGCGGCTATGTGCGTGTCAGAGTCGACGGCTCAATGTACGAGCTTTCGGAAGCTATACAGCTCGATAAGAATCAAAAGCACACAGTCGAAATTGTCGTTGACAGACTTGTGCGCCGCGAGGATATGCGCACACGTCTTGCCGATTCGGTGGAAACGGCACTTTCGCTGACCGAGGGGAATCTTGTAATTTCGATAGTTCTGCGCGACGGCGAGAGCTTCGACGGCGAAACGGAGCTTTCGTTTTCACAGAGCTACGCCTGCGAGGAGCATGGAATAAGCATCGGCGAGCTCTCGCCGAGAATGTTCTCATTTAACAATCCGTTCGGAGCCTGCCCGAAATGTGCAGGACTTGGCGAGATGAGAGTTGTTTCACCCGAAAAGGTGATCCCCGACAAATCCCTGTCGCTCCACGAGGGTGCGATCAAGGTCAACGGCTTCAAATCGCTCGAGGAGGAAAGCTGGAACGGACCGCTTTTCGAGGCTGTAGGCAGAAAATACGGCTTCACGCTCGATACGCCCATAAAGGACTACTCCGCTAAGGCTTTAAAGGTGCTCCTTTACGGCGCAGGAAGCGAAACCTTCGATATTATCCGATATTGGGAGGGTACGGCTCGTCCCAACAGAGTCAGATTCGATGGAATAATCAACATAATACAATCGCGCTTCGACCAAAGTCAACACGAGCATTACGAGGAGTTTATCGAGGACACGCCCTGCCCTGAATGTAACGGCAAACGGCTGAATGCCAATTCACTCGCAGTAACCGTCGGCGGCATCAACATCGACGATTTCTGCCGCATGTCGATCACAAAAGCTCTCAAATTCGTAAACGAGCTGAAGTTTTCCGAGATGGAAGCCGCGATTGCAAAGGAGATCATCAAGGAAATAAAGTCGCGCCTCGGATTTTTGGAGAGCGTCGGGCTTGAATATCTCACCCTGTCGCGAAAAGCAGGAACTCTTTCGGGCGGCGAGGCTCAGCGAATCCGTCTTGCGACGCAGATAGGTTCATCGCTGATGGGCGTTCTCTACATTTTGGACGAGCCGAGCATCGGACTTCATCAGCGCGACAACTCAAAGCTTATAGCAACTCTGAAACGCCTGCGCGATGTCGGAAACAGCCTGATCGTCGTCGAGCACGACGAGGAAACTATGGAAGCGTCCGATTTTATTGTCGATATCGGACCGGGAGCAGGCATTCACGGCGGTGAAATCGTCGCCGCAGGCACTCCCGATGAGATTAAAGCTCATCCCACCTCAATAACGGGCGCGTACCTTTCGGGGCGCGAAAAGATCACCGTACCTGCGCTCCGTCGCTCAGGCAACGGAAAATATCTGCGCGTTGTCGGCGCAAAGCAGAATAATTTGAAGAATATTACCGTAGACTTCCCTCTCGGGCTATTCTGCTGTGTTACGGGCGTTTCGGGCTCAGGAAAATCGTCGCTTGTGAATTCGATTCTGTATCAGGTGCTTGCTCACGAGCTGAACCGCGCTAACACCTATCCCGGAAAGTATGAAAAGATCGAGGGAATCGAAAATCTCGACAAGATAATCGCGATAGACCAAAGCCCGATCGGACGGACTCCGCGCTCGAATCCCGCTACCTATACGGGACTGTTCACCGATATTCGCGAGCTTTTTGCAAAAACAGCTGATGCAAAAATGCGCGGCTATTCCTCAGGCAGATTCTCCTTTAATGTAAAAGGCGGACGCTGTGAGGCATGCGAGGGCGATGGCGTAAAATGCATTGAAATGCACTTTCTTCCAGATGTATATGTAACCTGCGATGTCTGCAAGGGCAAGCGTTACAATCACGACACGCTTGAGGTCAAATATAAGGGCAAAAACATATCCGATGTGCTCGAAATGACGGTTGAAGAGGGGCTTGAATTTTTCGGAAGCCTGCCAAGGCTTGCACGAAAGCTCCAAACGCTTTGCGATGTCGGGCTCGGATATATCAAGATCGGTCAATCCTCAACCACACTTTCGGGCGGCGAGGCTCAGCGCGTCAAGCTTGCAACAGAGCTTGCAAAGCGTTCTACCGGCAAAACCATCTACATTTTGGACGAGCCGACGACGGGGCTTCACATGGCTGACGTGAAAAAGCTCATCGAAGTGCTTCAGCGTCTTGTTGATGCAGGAAATACTGTGCTTGTCATTGAGCACAATCTTGATATGATAAAAACGGCTGACTATATCATCGACCTCGGACCCGAGGGCGGAGATGGCGGCGGAACGGTCGTCGCGGTCGGTACTCCTGAGGAGATCGCCGAATGCGAGGCTTCTTACACTGGACAATACCTTAAAAAGATTCTTAAAAGTTAACAATCATCAGCTTGACTTTGCAAAGTCAGTATGCTATAATTGACCAAATAAAAATTATTTAGGCAATTGTTAATCTACACAATTTATCGCCCGAAGGGCGATTTACAATTAAAATGCGTCGCTCAGGCGGGCTCTGCCGACTGAAAAGACACCTTCTGGCGGCGATAGGTCGCCGCCCCGAGGGCTGCCACGACCCTCGGAAAGTCCCGCCGCAGCGGATTTCAATTGCAAAACATAGTTTTGCAATTGCCTAAATAAAAATTTCAAAGGAGAAAAAATATGTATTCAGCATCCCCTTCCCGTTATCAAAAGCTCCCGTATTTCCCCACCGGAAAGAGCGGGCTCAAGCTTCCGGCAGTTTCGCTCGGACTTTGGCACAACTTCGGCGATGCCGCTACCTATGAAAATATGAGAAATATGTGCCGCACCGCATTCGACAACGGCATTACACATTTCGACCTCGCAAACAACTACGGACCATCCGCAGGAAGCGCAGAATCGAACTTCGGCATCATTTTAAAGAACGACTTAATGCCCTACCGCGATGAGCTTATCATAAGCACCAAGGCAGGCTACTACATGTGGGCAGGACCTTACGGCGACGGCGGAAGCCGCAAGTATCTCCTCTCAAGCCTTGACCAGTCGCTAAAGCGCATGGGACTTGAATATGTTGATATTTTCTATCATCACCGCATGACACCCGAAACTCCGCTTGAAGAAACAATGGGCGCACTCGCTTCTGCTGTAAGCTCGGGCAAGGCTCTCTATGTAGGCCTTTCCAACTACAACGGCGAAACTCTCGAGCGCGCAACAGCTATTCTTGATGAGCTCAAGTGCCCCTTTATCATCAATCAGAACAGCTACAACATCTTCAATCGCGGTATAGAGCACAACGGGCTTAAGGAAACATCTGCAAAACTCGGCAAGGGCATCATTGCTTTCAGCCCTCTCGCTCAGGGAATGCTCACCGACCGTTATTTAAACGGTATTCCCGAAGACAGCCGAATCAGCAGAAACGGCTACCTCAAGGCTGACGCACTCACCGAAAAGCGACTTGATCAGATTCGCGCACTCAACGAGTTGGCAAAAGAGCGCGGACAGACGCTTGCTGAAATGGCACTCGCATGGATCCTGCGCGACGGAATCGTTACGAGCGTGCTCGTAGGCGCATCAAAGCCCGAGCAGATTCTTGACAACGTCGGTGCCGTTCAAAACACAACCTTTACCGACGAGGAGCTTAAGCTCATCGACGAAATTTCGCTCAAATAAAGCTAAAACTGCCGCTCGAACAGGAGCGTACTTTCAGAAAAAGGACAGAGAATTTTACGTTCTCTGTCCTCTTTTTTGACAAGCGGTGAGTTGATTTAAGACGATAAACGGGAGGAGCAAGCCCCTCCCCTACCGCCTCCTGTTCGTTTTGATGGTATTCGTTTAGTTTGGATGTACATTATTTCTCTAATCATAAAGAAAAGCATAAACAAACGACGCTCCTCACGTCTTTTTATATCCTTCATACGAGGTAGGGGAGGGGCTTGCTCCTCCCGCGTTTTTTCTTTAGCAAGCATAGCAAACGCGGTTACGCCTGTTTTAAGAAAACAGACAGGTGGCAAAAAGCACTTATGGAAATTGTTCACCATAAGTGCCTTTGCGTTACTTTTGTTATTTATTTTGCAGTCTAAAATTCAGTCTTGCGAAACTGCACCGAAGGCGCATCATGTCTTGGCGCAGCCAATCATAGTTCTAAACTCGCCGCAGGCGATCATAGCTGGTTTGTGCTCTTTATGGCACAAAGCTCAAAGTAGGGGTCAGTATCGTTCGCAAAGACGGGCTTTAGGCTTATGTCGAAAATAAATTCCTTTTTATTCAGCTGATATTCAGGCATAAGCGACGGTCCGCAGGAATTTGAACCGATTCCGCTCTGAGCATAGTCGATATTGAATATTGTCACAGGCTCGGAAATCAGCTCATGATTGTGCATTACCTCGGTGAGCTGCTTTGACGAGTAGTGCGAGGCGTTGAACGAGAAGTCCGCTCCCCTTGCATGTGCTAAGAGTCCATGACCTGCATGCGACCAAACCATTGCCCATTTTGTGGCATAGTGCGCCGAGTTTTCCTGAGGCTTAACATACGGCTCGAAGTTTTCTGTAGCCGTCGTGGCAAACTCTCCAATGCGTGATGCCAAATGCTTGTCGCAGTATGATTCATAAGGTCCGCACCCGAAATACTTCACGTTTTCGCATTCCTCGGGCATGCAAAGCTCAATTCCAAAACGAGGCAGGAATGGCACCGATTCATTAATCTTTACATCGTATGTAACGCGAAGCTCGCCATCGGCAAAAACCGTATATTTCACCCTTGCGTGAAGAATCGGGCGCGCCGTATAGCCTCCGAGAGAAATATCTGCTTCGACCGATGCAAAGCCATCGCCAATCTCGCCAAGCTTCATATCGTAGCATCTGACCTGGGCGCGGTGGAAGCCGTGCTGCATCCATTTACCCTTGATATAACGGTCATTGTCGGTCGGCGCACGCCAAACTGTCAGCCTTGCAGGAGATTTTATCATCTCCATGCCGCTTGAGGTAATGCGCTCGATCTCACCCGATTCCCTACCAAATCTGCAGCACATTTCGTCCGTCGAAAGCTCTATGTATTCATCGCACTCGACAATTCCGATACCGCCAGGCATCGGCTTTGAGGCGCGCTTTGGCAGGCTAACGGTGTCGGCTTTAATCTGATATAGCCCGAGCTCATAACCGATTCCCGCCCATTCTGTCGTGCGATTCTGACGGAACGAGAGATTTAAATAGCAAAGTCCCTCGCTCGGCAAGGTGTAGTCAAGCTTAATCTGCTCCTCAGCCTGAGGCGCTGCCTTAAGCGAATGAACGATGCCGTCTGCGATAATTTTTCCGTTATTTTCAAGCGTCCAGCAGAGCTCAACATCTGAAAGGTCTGTGAAATAGCGCAGATTTTTAATCTTAATAACGCCGCTATTGATATCCACCGCGCACGCCTCGATCGGGCAAAGGATCTGCTTCAGCTCCAAAAGCCCTGTATGCGGTCTGCGGTCGGGATAAACGAGCCCGTCAACGCAGAAATTACCGTCATTCGGCATATCTCCGAAATCGCCGCCGTAGGTAAACACCTTCTCGCCTTTTTCGCCCTTCAGCTGTACCGAATGGTCGGTGAACTCCCAAACACAGCCCCCGAAAAATTCGTCATTTGCTCTTATAACTCTCCAGTATTCGCCAAGATCGCCCGGGCCGTTGCCCATCGCGTGAGAGTATTCGCAAAGGAAAAGCGGCTGGGTGAATTTCTCGTCCTTGCAATAGCTATCGCACCACTTAGCATCGGGGTACATCCGGCTCTCCATATCAACAATATCGATCTGCTGAACCTCGTTTGTGTAGCCGTAATGCGCACCCTCGTAGTGAACGAGGCGGCTGTTATCGCGAGCCTTTATGTATCTGCTCATCGCCTTGTGATTCTCGCCGTAGCCCGATTCATTTCCGAGTGACCAGAATATTATCGACGGATGGTTTTTGTCGCGCTCGAGCATTCTCGCCGCACGGTCAACATAAGCCTCAGTCCAGGCAGGGTCGTTTGTCAGCTGATTAGCCTTTTCCGACCAGCCGACGTTGAACGTCAGTCCATGCGTTTCAAGGTCAGCTTCATCGCAGACGTAAAGTCCAAGCCTGTCGCAAAGTGCTGTAAAGCGCGGGTCGTTCGGGTAATGCGATGTGCGAACCATGTTGATATTGTGCGATTTCATTATATAAAGGTCGCGCTTCATATGGTCAAGCGGTGTCGCATGACCGAGAAGCGGATGGCTGTCGTGACGCTGGACTCCGCGCGCCTTGCCCTTTCTGCCGTTAATGACGTCG
>JAZNMQ010000049.1:0-26362 GCA_045579745.1 Candidatus Flemingiibacterium sp.
GTAAAACTCTCGATGCTTTCGAGGAATAAGCATATAAAAGCCCAAGGAGCTGTTGCACTTAAGTGCAACAGCTCCTTGGGCTTTTATATGCTTATTCCTCGAAAGCATCGAGAGTTTTACTCATTTGTTCAAGTCCTGCGAGCGGACAGAGCGCTGAGGCTACTAAATAGATGCGCTGATAAATGCTCAATACTTGATTATATCTGAGCAAGCGCCTGCTCGATGTCTTCAATAATATCCGAAACATCCTCGATTCCCACAGAAAGACGGATGAGGTCGGGAGAAACACCCGCTTCAATAAGCTGTTCATCTGTCATCTGTCTATGTGTAGTGCTTGCAGGGTGAAGCAGGCAGGTGCGTGCATCTGCAACGTGAGTTACTATTGCACCGAGCTTTAAGCTGTCCATGAACTTCGTTGCAGCCTCTCTGCCGCCTGCAACTCCAAAGGAGATAACTCCCGATGAGCCGTTTGGCAGATATTTCTGTGCAAGCTCATAGTATTTATTGGATTTAAGCCCCGGATAGTTTACCCATGTAATCTTATCATTTGCTTCAAGATACTCTGCGATAGCCTGAGCGTTCGCGCAGTGGCGCGCAACGCGCAGAGGAAGTGTTTCAAGACCGAGATTGAGGAGGAATGAATTCTGCGGTGAGGGGATAGAGCCGAGGTCGCGCATGAGCTGCGCGGTGGCTTTTGTGATATATCCTGCTTTCCCGAAATCCTTTGCGTAAACAACGCCGTGATAGGAGTCATCGGGTGTTGTCATGCCGGGATATTTATCAGCATGTGCCATCCAGTCAAAGCTGCCGCTGTCAACGATACATCCGCCGACGGAGGTAGCGTGTCCATCCATATACTTCGTCGTGGAATGTGTAACAATATCCGCACCGAATTTGAACGGATTGCAGTTGACGGGGGTAGGGAAGGTGTTGTCGATGATAAGCGGAACACCGTGAGCATGAGCCTGACGCGCAAATTTCGCAATATCGAGTACAATGAGTGCAGGGTTAGCGAGAGTTTCCGCGAACACTACCTTTGTGTTGGGGCGGAATGCCGCCGCGAGCTCTTCCTCGGTTGCGTCGGGATGAATGAATGTTGCTTCAATTCCCATACGCTTCATTGTAACGCCGATTAAATTAAAGCTTCCGCCGTAAATTGTAGATGAAGCGACAATGTGGTCGCCCGCGCTGCAAATGTTAAACAGTGCATAGAAGGTCGCTGCCTGACCTGAGGATGTGAGCATAGCGGCGAATCCGCCCTCAAGAGCACAGATCTTTGCAGCTACAGCGTCATTGGTGGGGTTCTGAAGGCGAGTGTAGAAATATCCGCTTTCAGAAAGATCGAATAGTCGCCCCATCTGCTCGCTCGACTCATATTTATATGTCGTTGACTGATAGATTGGCAGAACACGCGGCTCACCGTTCTTGGGGGTATAGCCTGCTTGAACGCAATTGGTATTGATCTTGTATGCCATGATTATCTTCTCTCTTTCGGTATTATTTCGTTGGCTTATAGCCGTCCTTAAGAGTTACAACGCGGTTAAAGGCGTTAGGATTCTTGGTGTCCTTGCAGAAGTAGCCGACTCTTACGAACTGGAACTTATCGCCTGCCTTAGCATCCGCAAGCGACGGTTCGAGCTTGGCGCCTACAAGCTTGACTGCGGAGTTCGGATTGAGATAATCCGTAAATTCCTTGCCCTCGGGAAGCTTTGAGGGATCCTCGAGAGTTAATAGGTTCTCGTAGAGTATTACATCTGCGTCGATTGTGTTTTCTGCGGAGAGCCAATGGATTGTACCCTTGATCTTGCGTCCGTCTGTCGGATTCCCGTTGCCTGTTTCAAGGTCTGCTGTAGCGTGGATCTCCTTGATCGTACCGTCATCGTTCTTTACAATCTCACCGCACTTTATAATATATGCGCCCATAAGACGAACCTCTCCGTCGGGCTTTAAGCGGAAGAACTTTGGAGGCGGAACCTCGGCAAAATCCTCAGCGTCGATATAGATCTCTTTGGTGAATTTCAGCTTGCGTGTGCCCATTTCGGGATGCTGTGGGTGGTTGGGAAGCTCGAAGCTCTCCTCCTTGCCATCGGGATAGTTGTCGATTATGACCTTGATCGGATTCAGGATCGCGACACGGCGCGGAGCTGTTTCTCCGAGCTCATCTCTGATACATGCTTCAAGCAATCTGATATCGACAAGACTGTCAGCCTTTGCAACGCCGATGCGCGAGCAAAAATCGACTATCGATGCGCCTGTATAGCCCTTGCGGCGAAGACCGCAAAGTGTGGGCATGCGTGGGTCATCCCAGCCATCGACCTGGCCGCTCTCAACCATGGAGCGGAGGAAGCGCTTTGAAAGCACGGTGTTGGTAATATTAAGTCTTGCGAATTCGATCTGACGGGGCTTGTGCGGAACGCTTACATTTTCAATAACCCAATTGTAAAGCGGACGATGAATCTCAAACTCAAGTGAGCAGAGGGAGTGCGTAATACCCTCAAGAGCGTCCTGAATCGGATGAGCGAAATCGTAAGTCGGATAAATGCACCATTTGTCGCCGTGGCGATGGTGATTTATATGCTTGATGCGGTAGATAACGGGATCTCTGAGCCAGAAGTTTCCTGAAGCAAGGTCGATCTTTGCACGGAGAGAGTACTTTCCGTCGGGAAATTCGCCGTTTTTCATTCTTTCAAACAGATCAAGACTTTCCTCAATCGGACGGTCACGCCACGGTGATTTTGCAGGATGCGTCAAGTCGCCGCGATATTCGTCCATCTGATCGGCAGAAAGCTCGCAAACATACGCGAGCCCCTTTTTGATGAGCTCTACTGCATATTCGTAGTCCTTTTCAAAGTAGTCCGAACCGTAGAAAAATCTGTCATCCCAATCAAATCCGAGCCAATGAATGTCTTCCTTGATGGCGTCAACATACTCGGAATCCTCTTTTGCGGGATTGGTGTCGTCCATTCTGAGGTTGCACAGACCGCCGTATTTTTTTGCAGTTCCGAAATCGATAGCCAATGCCTTGCAATGACCGATATGCAGATAACCGTTAGGCTCGGGCGGGAAACGGGTGTGAACTGTATCTACCTTGCCCTCGGCGAGGTCTTGATTGATAAATTCTTCAATAAAATTTGATGCTTCTATCGGCATGATATTGTCCTCTCTTTATAAGCTTTCGCAGATATTTTTGATTCGTGCAGTTACTCGCTCGGCACCGAGAATCTGCATTACTGTAAATAAATCGGGGGAGCTTGTGCGGCCTGTTACGGCTACGCGGATGAATCCGCTCACATCGGCAACGCTTCCCTTGTAGGCTGTCGGGTCAGCCTTGTACGCCTTCATATCGGATGCAAAGCCGTTCTTTTCAGCAACAGCCTTGACCTTGTCAAACCATACGCCAGAATCGTCGGAGATGCTGAAGCTATCAATGAAGTCGTTTAAAACAGCCTTGACATCTTCCTTTGAAAAATCGCCGAAGGAGTCGTCAACTGTAAAATAATCGTCGTAGAAGAAGCTCATATAGTCCTTGACCTCTCCCCAACGTGCAATGTCCTTACGAGGCTTTTTTCCACCGCGGCCGATTGAGAAAACAGCCTTTGCCATATCGGGATCAGCTTCAAGCTTGCCTGCAAAATCCTCGTCATACTGCTTCGCCCAGTCAAGAACGCCGTCGTATACCTCATCCGAAGTCATGCGCGAGATGACATTTTTTGAAATGTCGCTCAGCTTGTCCATATCGAAAAGCGAGCCGGAAACTGCCATCTTCTTTGTAGTGAACTTGAAATCCTCGATCGGGGCTGTAGGATTTGCAATTCTCCATTCCTCGAAATTGGAATTTAAAAGTGTGATAAGGTATTCGCGTGTTACCGCTGCAGGATAGCCCTGCTCGTGATAGAAGGTTGCGGCAAACTCGGGGTCCTTACGCTTTGATATCTTGCGCTTGTTTCCGTTGTCAAGCTTCATAACCTGAGCTGTATGGCAATATTTCGGGAGCTTAAAGCCGAGTGCTTTGAAAAGCTGAATGTGGAAGGGCAGAGTAGAAAGCCAGCTCTCATCGCGAACGACATGAGTTGTTCCCATAAGATGGTCGTCAACCGCGTGGGCGAAATGGTAGGTAGGAATGCCGTCGCTCTTCAGGATAACATGGTCGATATCATTCTCGGTTACGTTGATATCACCCTTTATCTGGTCGTTGAATTTGAAGTGATTTTCGAGATTGCCCTCTGAGCGGAAACGGAGAACGAACGGAACTCCCTCTTTAAGCTTTGCTTCAATCTTTTCGATAGGGGCATCGCGCCAAATCGCAAATTCGCCGTAATAGCCGGGATTCAGCTTTTCTGCTTCCTGCTTTTCGCGAATTGCGGAAAGCTCCTCTTCTGTGCAGAAGCAGGGGTAAGCCTTGCCCTCGCGAATAAGCTGCTTTGCGTAGGTCTGATAGATCTCAGCTCGTTCAGACTGTCTGTACGGGCCGTATGCACCGTTGTCACCGTCTATAACAGCGCCCTCGTCAAATTCAAGACCGAAGCTTGCGAGAGTTTTGATAATGAGCTCAACGCCGCCCGGAACAGTTCGCTTTGCGTCGGTGTCTTCGATTCGAAGATAGAAAATTCCGCCGGAGTTGTGTGCGAGACGCTCATCGGTAAATGCACCGTAGAGGTTACCGAGGTGCAAAAATCCCGTCGGGCTCGGTGCAAAACGAGTAACCTTTGCACCCTCGGGAAGCTCACGCTTGGGATAACGCGCTTCCATATCCTCGGGAAGTGTTGTTATATTGGGATAAAGCAGGTCAGCTAAGTAGTTTGTATCCATTTTAATATCCTTTCGTTTAGAGATGCTTTAGATATATGTTGTAATTCTTTTCGTTTGATAATGTTGTAATCGGGCCATGACCGGGATAAACAGTATAGTCACCCTCAAGCATGCTCAGTCGCTTTAGTGACTCCATTAAAACATGCTCATCGCCACCAAACAGATCACAGCGTCCGACAGTTCCCATAAACAATGTATCGCCGGTTATCAGTATATCACCCGAGCAATAGCAAACGGAGCCGACTGTGTGTCCAGGAGTGTGCATCACGGTGAGCTCTGTGTTGCCGAGCGTTATCGTATCACCGTCGCTAAGTAATATTTCTGCCGGTTTTGAGCTTGCAGAGCCCTTTGCAAACTGCGCCATATAGGTTATATTTGGGTCAAGCAGTGACGCCGCTTCGAGCCTGTGAAGCGCAAGCGGCACGCCCGTTGCTTCGCGAAGCTCCTCAAGGGCAAGCATATGGTCGAAATGCGCATGGGTGAGTAGAATATATTTGAGCTCAATTCCCTCAATTTGACACATGCGAAGTATTTCTTTGGCGTTGTCTGCCGGGTCAATCACCGCGCCGATATTCGTCTGCTCATCCTGAATCAGCAAGCAATTTACCTGCATTGCACCGAGCGGCAAGCATTTGATTTTCATATAATCATCCGTTCCGATTCATATTTCCGATAATATATCATTATATCATATTTAACTCGGATTGTCTACCTTTTATAGCGGATTTTGCAAAATTAATTCCTCGGCGTGACAAGCCTTGAGGATTATATTATTAAAGGGGCATGTTTTTATTCTATTGTCTTATGCCAATAACCGAGTTCAGCCCGAAATATCTTGCCATATTTCGATTTGGCCAGGTGTCGGGATCTTCAAAGTCGATGTATTTCAGATCCCATGCAGGACTGTATTTTGTTTTGGGAGAAACGGCGGGGATTTTGGCGTCAAGTATATTTTGTTCATGACATGCCCTCATATACGCTTCGTTGGCACTTGTTGCTTCGTGCGTCATGTGAATATCGTGTACAGCGATAACAACACAGTATGCGGTAACCGCCATTGTCAGGCTGAGTATACATGCGATAAGCTTTCGTGAGCCCTGCGTTTTTAATTCATACGCACAAACTGCGCAAGCGGCGCTGAATAAAACGACGGTGTATCCCGCAGAACGCTCGGGATAATACTGCGAAAATATCAAAATATAGTTTGAAGCCAGACCGCCAAGCGTTAAAATTAATGCGCAAATATTGCGATGAGAAAATCTGCTTGACATTAGCGATAAAGTTAAAAGTGCGGCAAGCAAGAGAATCAGCGGAGCAAAGCTAAGGAGCATTTGCGTTGCTGCTTTGAAGCCGCTCCAAAGCATAGCAAGGCTGAGCGATGATATTTTATTTACAGATTCGGCAGGAGCGAACGCCAATATCAGGAATCCAACCACCCCTGCGGCAAACGAAAGAATCAGCTCAAGCCTGATTTTTCGCTTCAGAATGTAAATGTAAATCAGCACAAGCATCGCCATGAATATTGTAGATGAGGACACATTTTCGCTCCAGCTTCCTGCAATAAGCCCGAGCGGAATAATTGCAATGCGCAGAGCAAGCGGGGACTCTGCATCATTCTGACTTGTACAGCATTTTATCATCAGCGACAGCCAAAAAAGGCATATAACGTAAGCCCAAAGATAATTGCATGCTCCAACAAGCCAAAGATTTATTTGCCCGAATACCGGCTCGAAAATGAAGATCAGTCCAAAGCTAAGCAAAAGCGGGAGCATTTTAAGCTTCCTATCTGCAATGCGTGCGATTATCACGATCAGAGCAACAAAAATCAGAGGATTAAAAAGCTTGAATATAATATGCGGAATAAACAGGAAAAGCTGAGCGCAAAAATGCGCGACATGGCGTCCGTTCATCTTGTGGGCATGCGCATAAATTGATGGGAACAAATCGAAAAATGATTCAATTTTTGAACCGTCGACAAGCGAATAGTAATAGGTGTAATCATCAACTAACAAATCGGTCATAAGATTACACGCAAGCATGAGCGCGTATACCAATAATAAGAAAATAACAATTGATTTATTTTCAAATCTGTGCTTTGATAGATCGCCCTTCGACTTTTGAGAGTTGCTGCTATGTAAAGCTGTCATTATCTTGCTGCCCCATTTCTAAAATCGGATAAATTAATACTCTGTCTATTACATTTTAACACAATAATCGAGCGTAGTCAAGGTGAATATACCATGCAAGCAAGGCGGTTTTACTGTATATTTGAAGAACTTAAGCAGGAATATAAAAGAACGGAGCGCATTTTTGCGCTCCGTTGAGTTTTTGTGTACTTTATACTTTTGTCACATATTCGGCAGCAGCTTCGTTGTTTACTACCTTGTCTGTGATTATGACCTTTGAAACGTCATCTCTTGAGGGGATGTCGTACATTATGTCAGTCATAATGCCCTCAATTATTGCGCGAAGTCCTCTTGCTCCCGTGTTGCGCTCGATTGCAAGCTTTGCAATGGCACGAGCTGCGCTCTCGTCAAAAATAAGCTCTACGCCGTCCATTCCGACAAGCTTCTTGTACTGCTTAACAAGCGCGTTCTTAGGCTCGGTGAGAATACGAACGAGCGCCTCCTCATCAAGACTGTCAAGCGAAACTATTACGGGAAGTCTTCCGACAAGCTCGGGTATTAAGCCGTATTTCACGATATCGTGAGGTACGACGTCCTTGAAGATACCCTGCTTCAGCTTTTCTTCCTGCTTTTTGACATCGCTTGTAAATCCGACGAGCTGACTGCCGCGGCGTTCCGCTATGAGGTCCTCGAGCTTATCGAAGGCGCCTCCGCAGATAAAGAGGATGTTTTCTGTTTTAATTTGAATAAACTCCTGGTTAGGATGCTTACGTCCGCCCTGCGGGGGAACATTGGCTGTCGTTCCCTCAAGGATTTTTAGGAGTGCCTGCTGAACGCCCTCTCCCGAAACATCGCGTGTTATAGAGCGGTTTTCGCTCTTGCGCGAAATCTTATCAATCTCGTCGATGTAAATGATACCGTGCTCAGCTCGCTCGATATCGTAATCTGCGGCTTGAATAAGACGAAGCAAAATGTTTTCAACATCCTCGCCGACATAACCTGCCTCGGTCAGCGTTGTAGCATCTGCAATTGCAAACGGCACCTTCAGCGCTTTTGCGAGTGTTTGTGCAAGATAGGTCTTTCCGACACCTGTGGAACCGAGAAGCAAAACATTGCTTTTTTGAATTTCCACATCATCCGCTGCATTTTCTGTTTCGGCATTGCGTTTTCTGCCTCGTTTTGCCTTGGGCGCGTTCAGTATACGCTTGTAATGGTTGTATACCGCTACTGAAAGCACCTTTTTTGCGGCATCCTGACCAATTACGTACTCGTCGAGCATTGCCTTGATTTGAGCAGGCTTTGGAAGCGTTCCGAGTGACAGCTCATCCTCCTGCTGCGACATCTGCTCGTGGCTGTAAATCAGCTCATTGCACGCATCAATGCAGTTATCGCAAATCATCGCGCCGGTCGGAGAGGGAATCAGAAATTCCACTTGATGCTCGCTTCTGCCGCAAAATGAACAACGTCTGATATTTGATTGATTATTCTTTGAACTTGACATTATTTAATAGCCCTTTATCAGTTGTTCTCTCTGTTTGCGATGACCTTGTCAATCAAACCGTATTTGCATGCCTGGTCAGCAGTCATGAAGTTATCGCGATTGGTGTCCTTTTCAATCTGCTCTATGGTCTGACCCGTGCGCTCCGCAAGAATCGTGTTAAGACGCTCGCGTGTGCGAATAATATGGTCAGCATGAATCTTGATATCGGATGCCTGACCCTGAAGTCCTCCGAGGAGCGGCTGATGAATCATAATTTCAGAGTTGGGGAGTGCAAGACGCTTGCCCTTTGCACCTGCTGCAAGGAGAAACGCGCCCATGCTTGCTGCCATTCCCACGCAGATTGTGGAAACATCGCATTTGATGAAATTCATGGTGTCGTAAATAGCCATGCCTGCGGAGATAGAACCGCCGGGGCTGTTGATATAAAGGCTGATGTCCTTGTCGGGATCCTGTGCTTCGAGATAGAGAAGCTGTGCAACAACAAGTGAAGCAACCTGGTCGTTTACCTCATCGCACAAAAATACGATTCGGCTGTCGTTTAAAAGTCTGGAGTAAATATCGTAGGAGCGCTCACCGTGTGCGGTACGCTCAACGACCATTGGAACAAGTGCCATTTTGAATCACCTTTCAATCTTAGAATATTTGATATAAACTATATTTTTAGATGCATATGGGCGACCAACGGCCGCCCACATGTTGATTTATGTCAGAATCATTCAGCGTCAGAAGCTTCGTCAGCCTTGGGCGCTTCGTATGCCTTTTCGGTTACAACAGCCTTTTCCTTAACAAGCTCAACTGCCTTCTTAACGGAAACATCGGCGATAACCATCTCGGCGTCAACCATGCTCTTAACCTTGTCAAGCTCGAGGTTGTAAGCCTTGCACATGCGGTCGTACTCCTCGTTTACCTCATCATCGGTAGGAACGATCTTTTCGAGCTCAGCGATCTTTTCGAGAGCAAGACGAGTCTTAACCTGGCGCTCTGCCTGAGGAGCAACCTGCTTTCTGAGAGCATCGAGATCGAGGCCTGTGTACTTGAAGTATGTTTTGAGATCAAGACCCTGCATTCTGAGGCGGCCGTCGAAGTCGCGAACAAAGTTCTCTGCCTCGGCGTCGAACATGGGCTGAGGAATCTCAGCGTTCAGCTTTTCGATGAGAGCATTGATGATCTGCTCCTCAACCTCAGCGTCAGCGTTCTTGTCATATCTGTTTTGGATTTTTGCCTTAACATCTGCTTTATATTCAGCAAAAGTATCAAATTCGGAAACATCCTTTGCAAACTCGTCATCAAGCTCGGGAAGCTCATTGAACTTGATTTCGTGAAGCTTGCACTTGAATACTGCAGGCTTGCCTGCAAGCTCTGCTGCATGATATTCCTCGGGGAAGGTTACATTAACATCGAACTCGTCGCCGATGTTCTTGCCAACGATCTGCTCCTCAAAGCCGGGAATGAAGGAACCGGAACCGAGGGTAAGGGTGTACTTTTCAGCCTTGCCTCCATCGAAAGCTACGCCGTCAACATATCCGTCGAAGTCGATAACGGTGATATCGCCGTCCTGAGCTGCGCGGTCCGTAATTTCAACCTGACGAGCATTGCGAGCGCGAGTCTGCTCGATTTCCTTGTCAGCATCCTCATCGGAAGCTTCGCGAACAGTCTTTGTTACCTCGATGCCGATGTAATCAGCGATCTCTACCTCAGGCTTTACATAGAACCTTGCCTTGAAGGTAACGCCGTCGTCATCGATGGAAACTACATCGAATTCAGGCTGGGAAACGATCTTGAAATCCTGGTCCTTCATAGCCTCGGAGTAAGCGTCCGGAGCGATATCGTTGAGAGCTTCATCATAGAAAACGCCCTTGCCGTACATCTTTTCGATAATATGCTTGGGAGCCTTGCCCTTGCGGAAACCGGGGATGTTGATATTCTTCACATTCTTCTTGTATGCCTTGTCAATAGCGGCATCGAAGGTAGCCTTATCGGCTGTGAATTCGATCTCAACTATGTTGGTTTCGGGTTTGTTTACACTTTTTAACATTTTTTATAATCCTCCAAAGATGATTGCCGCGCCACAGCACAGCACAATATCTTTGCACTATACGCAGACTGCGAGCATTTAAAATTATCCTAAATTATATTATACTATATTTTTCCGTAAAGTCAATAAGATTTTTGATAAGTTTTTAATTATTTCAGAATTTCGTTAAAAATTATCATAAGGTAGTATGGGCATCGGGGTGAAATCAAGAAAATCTGCCGAAGTGAGCGTATATCTTATGCCGCCGGATACCTTGCTTGGCGGAATGTCGTAAACGCCGTGTATGTGTCCGTAGTAGCAGCGCTTTATCTTGTAGCTCTGCAATACGGCGACTATTTCCGAGCAAACATAACCGCGAAAATCAGGCGGGAAGTGCAGGAAAACCAATATTTCGCGTTTTATTCCGTCCGACGCGAAAGCCTCATCGCGGAGCTTTACAGCCTCATCAAGGCTGAGCTTCAGTCTTATTGCCTCTCTTGCGACGATTTTCTGATAATCCGCTTCCATTGGCATTTTTTTGTTGGTTTCATCTATATACCAGCCTCGCGAGCCGCAGATTATAAAATCCTCTGCTATGTAAGCGTTGTTGTATAAAAATTTAATTGTATCGAGATTGTTTTCAACACAAAGCTCGTTAAGCTTTTTAAGCGATGTCCACCAATAATCGTGGTTGCCTCTGCCGATAATTTTGTTGCCGTTCAGCCCGTTGATAAACCCAAGGTCAGCAAGTGCGCCCGTGCGGCTCATTGCCCATGAGATATCGCCGGCTATTACGACTGTATCGTTTTTTTCGACAATTCTGTTCCAACGCTCGCGAAGCTTGTCAGTGTAGCCCGACCATCTTGCACCGAAAATGTCCATCGGCTTATTGTCACTCAGTGAGAGATGCGTATCTGACAAAACATACAGCGACATAAAAACCTCCGTTGAACGTTGATTTGCGAAATACTCGTTGAATCATGGGAAATACTGAATCTACAGCAAGATCAGATGAAATTGATGAGTGAAGCACAGTACTGCGCCAAAAAAGATCAAGCTTCGATATTGAGGCTTTCTTTGATTTCGTCGGGAATATTCCGCTTGTCAATGCCTCACTTTTTTGTATCTGCGGTCAGGAATCGCGCCAGCCAATCATAAGCCATGCGTCTTACCTCATCAACTGTATCATGAGAATCACCATGCATATAAAATGCAATTTTTTCAGGCTGCTCCAATAATTCGTAAACCTTGGTCGCTTTTAAGATGCAGGACACGGTGGTTTCGGGGTAAGGATTGTATGGATCGTTAAAGGGCTCACAGCACATGACCGCTCTTGGAGCGCACAGTGCTATCATTTCGTGCAGATCCCACGGAATCCTTCCGTTTCTTCCAATGATATCGGCAACTTTAGGCTGTGCAGATCTTCCGGCATTCAGTATTCGATACACATTCGTGATTTTTGGACTGATTCCACAGGAAACCACGGATGCTGTTACTCGTTCATCCATAGCCGCCAAGAATAAAACTGCGGAGCCGCCAAGGGAATTTCCGATTGCACCGAAGCCGCCCTTTTTAACAAAACTGAGCTGCTCAAGAACATCCAACGCCCGTATATGCCCGAGCAGCCGTCTGCTTTGAATTGACCAATCCGGATACTTTTCATAAAACTGCTTGGTCAATTCCCATTCGCTGATATCGGCAATGGTGCTTCCAAAACCGTATTGATCGGGAGAAATTGCAACAAATCCTCTTTGTGCTAATTCAATTGCATAAGCTCTTCTCGGAGCATTTTCTACATCAACCGCGCCATATTTACCAATTGCACCATTAGTTCCGTGGATCGTAATAATACCCGGAGCGGATTTTCTCTCTTCTATATCTTTAGGAAGGACACAGATGGCTTCATTCCATTCATCATCCAGAATATGATAGCGGATTTTCAAATGCCTTAAGCCATATCTTTCATATTCATCCACAATCTCATATCTGTTGGTTATCGGTTTGAGCGGAACAGGTGCATCGTTAAAGGTTTCCATAATTCTGTCATGGATCCTTTGACGAATTTCATTCCACTCTTCTTTTTTTGTGTCCTTTAATACAAGATCTCTTAGCATATGATGTTCCTCCTTGCAGCCACGATGCCCATGAGGTGTGTGGCTGGATGCTGTGAAACTCAGCTCACGCCTCAATGTTGAGCGCTTTCTTGACCTCGTCAGGCATGCTCTGCTTGTCTATGACGGTCTTGAAGCGAATTTCTCGCTTGTCGATATCGCAAAGCGGGTAGGGAATCTCGGTACCTGTGAGCTCGGACAGCTCGTTCAGCGCAGAGAGCTCATCGGTCGGTGCCTTGCCGGTAATGGATTTGTAAACATCTGCCGCAAATTTATAGGGGCTTGCTGTAGATGCAACGACCATCTTGACACCGCTTTTGCTCATATTCATGTACTGCTTTGCGCAGTTAAGACCTACAGCGGTATGGGTATCGATAAGATACTTGTCCTCCTCAAAGGTGCGCTTGATCTCAAGCGCGGTGCCGTTCTCATCGCAGTAAAGTCCGGTGAAATGCTCATCGATCTGTGCCTTGAGCTCAGGGCTGACGGTATAGCAGCCCTCGTCATTCAGCTTTTTCATGAGCTCTGCGGTTGTTTCTGTGCCGCCGAGAAGATAGAGCAGACGCTCGAGATTGCTCGAAATGAGAATATCCATCGAGGGTGACATGGTTGTGTAGAAGCTGCGGTTTCTGTCGTATGTTCCGGTTTCCAGGAAATCCGTCAGGATGTTGTTTTTATTGGATGCACAAACGAGGCGATTTATCGGAAGCCCCATCATCTTTGCGATATAAGCTGCAAAAATGTTGCCGAAGTTTCCGGTCGGAACGGTAAAGTCAATTTTCTCGCCTATAATAATCTCACCTTGATTGATAAGGTCGCAGTAGGTTGAAATGTAGTAAACGATCTGAGGTGCAAGTCTGCCCCAGTTTATTGAGTTCGCGCTTGAGAGGAATGCTCCGTTTTCGTTGAGAAGCTCTGCCATAGCTGTGTCGGAGAAAATCTTTTTAACACCCGTCTGTGCGTCGTCGAAGTTGCCCTCGATTGCGCAAACGGAAACATTTTCGCCGAGCTGAGTTGACATTTGAAGCTTTTGAACACGGCTGACTCCGTCGACGGGATAGAATACCATGATTTTTACGCCGTCGACATCCTTGTAGCCCTCAAGAGCCGCCTTGCCCGTATCGCCGCTTGTTGCGACAAGGATAAATGCGGTGCGATCCTCAAAGGTCTTTTTTAGCGCGCTTGAAAGGAGTCTTGGCATGATCTGAAGAGCCATATCCTTGAACGCAGATGTTGGGCCGTGCCACAGCTCAAGCACGAAGGTATCGTCATTCAGCTTATGTATCGGAGCAGCTCCGCCAACAAAACGATCCTCTGAATATGCTTTTTTGCAGTCCTCGATAAGCTCCTCATAGGTGTAATCTGTAAGGAATTTCGAAAGTATGTATGCTGCACGCTCGGGATATGATAATTCGCAAAGCTCAATAATCTCCTGAGAGTCTATGCTCGGGATCCTCTCGGGCATGAACAGACCGCCATCCGACGCGAGCCCCTGCTTGATAGCTCCTGCGGCACTGACACAGTCTTTTCCGCCGCGTGTACTGATGTATTTCATGAAAACCTCCATAATTATTTTCTACGAACAAATAACCGTTAAGTTATATATCACACAATTACTCAGCATATATTATAACAGATAAATTTCATTTTAGCCATAGGAAAATAAAATTTCGGGCGTTTGCATAAAATATGTTTTTAATTAAATCGTCGGTATAGTTAATTCGTCCGAGCTTTTCTGCAATTTTATACAAATCCGAGGCAGAATTGATGCCCTGCGGCAATTTTTCCACTCCGTCAAGGTCAGCGCCGAGGCAAACTGTTCTCTCTCCGCCGAGCTCCAAATAGTGCTCGATATGGCGCGCGATATCATCGATTGTGCAGCTTTCCTCTTTAGTCAGGTGCATTGTGGCGAGGCTGATTCCGACTATGCCGCCGAGCCTTGATATGCGCTTGAACCGTTCGTCGGTCAGATTTCTGCGATGGGAGCAAATTGCACGCGAGTTCGAATGAGTAGCAACACAAACTCGCCCTGAGCCCTCGCAGATTTCGAGCACTTCATCTGTCATTTTATCTGAGGCGTGGGAAACATCGGGGATGATACCGAGCTCATTTGCGCGTATCACGACCTGTCTTCCAAATTCCGTCAAGCCAACATCCGTATCGTGTGCGCCTCCGATCTTGCAGATCTTATCCCAAACCAATGTCAAAAAGCGCACATCGGCTTCATACAGCATATCAACTCTGTCGAGATTATCGCCAAGCAGCTTGCCGCCCTCAACTGCTAAAAATACAGAGCTTTTTCCATCTCTTTCGCACTCGGAAAGCTGTGCGCCGTTTGTGCAAAGACGAACCTCATCGGTAGCTCTCAGCTCACGCTCCAACAGCTCTCGCGCTTCAAAAAATCGTTTCCAAGCAGTTTCTTCATCAATGCTGTCATCGCTCCACATAGCGAGGGTCTGACAGAACCGCTTGTATTCCGATAATCTCTTGAACGAGAGGTGCAAATCATTGTCTATAAGGCTTTTGTTTGATTTGAGGCATTCGTAAAGTGTGTCGCAGTGCAGATCGAAAATAGGCAGATTATTCATAAATACCGTCCTTAAATCAGTTGTGAACAGCGTTGCGTATATGATTTATCTTCAGCGGAACGAGGGTGGCGATATCGACGGGCGTATCCTCGCGGATCGGCGGAAGATAAATCTCGATAACATCTATGCGCGGCTGCTTTTGTGGATGAAACCGCCTGAGATATTCGTGAGCAGCGCGAAGCAGTTTTTTCTGCTTATCATAGTCAACCGCCGATGCGGGACGACCGAATCGGCGGTTGGTTATAGTTTGTGCGCGTGTTTTTACCTCGGCAAATACAATATATTTGTCGTTCTCGGCAATTATGTCTATCTCGTCATGCGAAACGCGGAAATTACGCTCAACGATGCTGTAGCCCTCATCTGTTAAATAGCTGCAGGCAAGCTCCTCGCCGCGTGTGCCAATTTCTTTTTTGTAGCTCATGTTCTGTGAAGATTCTTTAAAAAGCTTCGGCGGTAGATATCCGGAGCCGCACCATGCTCGTCTATATAAGCGTTCAATGCGGCGTAATGCGCCTTTGTCGGATAACCCTTATGCTTTGCAAGACCGAGAGTCGGGAACTTGTCGTCGAGTGCGATCAGCTCGCGATCTCTTGTAACCTTTGCAAGGATCGATGCCGCGGCAATAGATGGCGAGAGCGCATCTCCGCCGACCAATGTTACAGTCGGCAAGGTGAAATCCCGCGCGATATTTCCGTCGACCAGCACAAGCTCGGGTGTCGGGGTTAGCTTTTCAACCGCGCGGCGCATTGCAAGCTGTGAAGCGTTTAAAATATTGAGCGTGTCAATTTCCTCGGGCGTTGCATATGCGATGGCCCATGAGATCGCGGATTGAGTAATTAAGTCATAGAGCATATCACGCCGCTTTTCAGTCAGCTTTTTTGAATCGTTGAGATACGGCAGCTCGATTCCCGAAGGCAGGATGCAAGCACCTGCAACGACCGGTCCGCAGAGCGGTCCGCGCCCTGCTTCATCTGTTCCGCAGATTATTTTTATACCCTCTGCGTAATATTTGTTTTCGATAGCCCAATCCATTATTTTGCCTCCGGCGGAAGCTCAAGCGTAATTCTGCCGATTTTAGCGGCACGGTATTCGTCAAGCAGCATATTTGCTGTGCGCTCGTAGCTTATCTCTCCGCCCGAAATTAGAAAACCGCGTTTTTTTCCGATTGTTTCGAAAAGCTCCCAATCCTCAAGCTCCTCATATTGTGTCATATCACCGAGCTTGTACCTTGCAGAAAGCTGATCAGGCGCAGATTTTCTTAATCTTCCGACGAGCAGGATCGCGATATGCTCAATATCGAGCACATCATCCTTGATCGCGCCCGTAATAGCAAGATTTTCGCCAACCGTTTTGTCTTCAAATTTGGGCCAAAGGACACCGGGCATATCAAGAAGGTCGATGCCTATTGTGGTCGGGATCCATTGCTTGTTCACGGTAACGCCCGGACGGTTTTCAACCTTAGCCTTGCTGTGACCTGAAAGCGTGTTGATAAGCGAGGATTTTCCTACATTCGGGATGCCAACAATCATCGCCTTGAGTCTGCGGCCGCTCATACCTTTGGCTTCGTATCGCTCAAGCTTTTCCTCCATCAGCGTACGAACAGCAGGTGCGATTGCGCTAATATTGCTGCCATCACGCGTGTCATAGAAAATCGCCTGAGCGCCTATACTTTTGTAATATTCGCTCCATTTTTTGCTTATTGTCGGGTCGGCAAGCGCGGATTTGCTGAGTACTGTCAGCTTAGGCTTTGTACCCGTCAGACGGTCGAGCTCGGGGTTCCTTGAGCTTAACGGTATGCGTGCGTCAAGCACCTCGATTACTATGTCAACAAGAGGCAGACATTCTGTAATCAGACGGCGGGTTTTCGCCATATGCCCCGGAAACCATTGTATCGTTTGAGATGGCATTATAGAATTCCTTCCGTAATTAGTCTACTAATCCGAATCTGCTTAAAGGCGTGATGCGGAAAAGCACTCGCCCGAAGATAAAGCGTGTGTCTACAAATCCAATCTGAGAGCTTCGGCTGTCGTTGGAGTGGTTGCGGTTGTCGCCCATTACAAATACACAGCCCTTTGGAACAGTAACGGGAAATTGAATATCATATCTTCGCATGAATGTTCCGATCTCATAGTTTACATACGGCTCGTCAATCTCCACTCCGTCAACAGTTACGGTCCAGGTCGAAAAATCAATATCTACAGTCTGTTCCTCTGTTGCAATAACTCGCTTGACAAGACCGCCCTCAATTCCGCTGTCGGGAGATTGGAAAACAACGATATCTCCGTTTTTTGGCGTGTAGAAAAGATTGCTGACTGCAAGCATTTCTTTATCGTGCAGAGTGTGGTTCATTGAAGGTCCGTCAACATACGCGATGCGTATCAAAAATGTGAATACGAGCAGAATAGCCGTTATTGTGAAAACAAATATCTCCACCCAATCATAAATCTCGCGAGCAATCTTGAATTTGTTTGATACGAGGGCGGGGGCATCAACCTTTGCGGAATCTGCAGCCTTGTTTTCATTTTCGTTTGTTGAATTATTCATCGATATGAGCACCTTTCCGCTTTTTCAAAATCTTTGGGAGTTATTTTTCGATCATGTATGACAGCAGGTTATAACCATGCTCAATGTATAAGCCGGACGCTTTACAGGTGTCCTCTGTAAAGCTTTCTACACCGTCTTTTTTCTCTTTTGAAGAATAGATCATAAACGGTACGGGATCCATCGAATGTGTTCTCATTGAGATGGGCGTGGGATGGTCGGGAAGCACCATGATTTTGAAGTCCTCTCCGGTTGAAACGAGATAATCATAAACGGGCTTCAAAATAAGCTCATCGATTTTCTCGATGGAACGCACCTTGTTGTCGATTTCACATCTGTGACCGCATTCATCCGGCGCCTCAACATGGATGTAAACAAAATCCTTCTCGCCCTCAAATGCCTCGATGGCTGCATCTGCTTTTCCGGTCCAATTCGTGTGAATGTTTCCTGTTGCACCCTCAACATCGATGCTTTGAAGACCTGCGCATATGCCGATGCCCTTGATAAGGTCAACCGCGGAAATAACAGCGCCGCGAAGTCCCCATTTTTCATAGAAGTTCGGAAGCGCAGGCTTTTTGCCCGGGCTCCAAAGCCAGATGGAGTTTGCAGGACGCAGATCGCGGGCACGGCGAGCCTCATTGATAGGATGATGATTGAGGATGTCGTAGCTTGCCTTCATAAGCTCATAAAAGGGCTTTCCGGCTTCGCCCGAGGGGAGATATTCCTTTATTTTTTTGCCGAGGATATCGTGCGGACGCATGAAATCGTATTCGCTTGGAGTATTATTCCAAATCATGCAATGGCGATAGCTGACACCGGTATAGAAATGACGGAATTCTGTGCCGAAATGCTCCTCGACTGCCTTGATCAGCTCGCTTGCCTCGGCGGTTGTGATCTCGTCGGCAGAGTGGTCGATCATGGTTTTATCGTCGTAATTTTCTTCTTCCTCGCTTATTGTAACGACATTGCAGCGATAAGCGGTGTCATCGGGACGCATATTCAGTCCCATTGATACTGCTTCGAGAGGGGAGCGTCCTTTAGAATAGATCTTCGGGTCATACGAAAGCACGGCGATATTGGCAGTATCACTTTCGGGAACCATTCCCTCGGGAACATTTGAAACGGTTCCGCAGAGCGAATGCTTTGCAAGCTCGTCGATCATAGGCTTCTTTGCCACCATCATAGGTGTTTTGTCGCCCAGCTCCGGAATTTTGTAATCTGCCATTCCGTCGCAGAGCAAAACAAGGTATTTCATATATCATATCCTCCATGAGTATAAAGCAATTAAATAGACATAATTATTATATCATAAATTTTCCTTAAGGTTTTAGGTTATTGAAAATTTATGATCAAATAAAAGCTTCCTTATTTACGCCGAAGCAGCGCGGAGGCAATTATCGCTTTTATTATACCATATTTCATTCTCGCCTACAAGATGTTTATAGAAAAAATTCACTCGGGAGAGGTAAATTTTTCCCGAGCGAATTGTCTGTTTTTTGTTAATTTCTATGGTGCTATGTCAAATATTCGTAATAATCAATGCTTTGCGCGCAGTTTCTTGAAAAACTCCTGCAAAACCGCCGCGCATTCGTTTCCCAGCACATCAAATTCCACCACGGGGTGATGATTAAAAGGATAGAAATTAAGGTTAACAAGGCTTCCGAGCGAGCCTGCCTTTGAGTCGCGTGCACCTATGATGACGCGTTTTATGCGCGAATTTATGATTGCTCCCGCACACATCGGGCAGGGCTCAAGTGTGACATAGAGCTCGCATTTGTGAAGACGCCATCCGCCAAGCCTTTTGCAAGCCGCATCTATCGCAAGCAGCTCAGCGTGAGCAAGCGCATTTTTATCGAGCTCGCGCCTGTTGTATGCCTCGGAAATTATATTTCCGTCCATGACGACTAAAGCGCCTACGGGAACCTCGCCGAGCCTCGCGGCTTCGTTTGCAAGCTCAAGCGCCCGCCTCATAAAATGATTGTCGCGTTCAGTCATTATTTATCTCCTTAGGTGCTACCAACCATGCGTTCGGCAGCCGTCTGCCGTAGCTTGGGTTTAATGAGCTGTTTTTATTGATAACCTCGCCCTTGTACGCGAGAACGCTGCTTGAGCCTCCGTCACAGCAGGACGCATTTACAACGTCGTATTCAGCCATGATTTTGGCAAGCTCGCCTACCGTACAGCCGATGCTCCATGTAGGCTGGCGACCGTCAATTATTGCAAATACGATAACACCATCCTCTCGCTGACCGATTGCTGTGCGAGGATGGATGCCATATCCATTCGAGCCCTCGACCTTGATTTGTCCGTCGGCTATAAGTACGGGGCCGAACTGAATGCCGGCGCGCAAATCGTATTTTTCCCAATCTCTTACATTGCCGACAACTAATTTGTTGTCTGTTGTCATGAGAACAGCCCCGTAATAGCTCACCGGACTTCCCCAATACTCGCCGTCTGAAAATGAAAGTCCGATTATATCTCCTCCATGTCCCGAATCGTTGGGGTCTGAGAATCCGCTCGCATTTATTCCGGCGATTGCACCGTAATGCGACATCATAGCCCGAATACGAAGCCCCTCCGTGCCTTTCATGGTGGTCGTTCCGAGGTATACTCTTGACGGATCGTCTATGAGCATTATCTGTCCGCGGTATGAGGCGCCTTTAACCTCGGATACAACTATTCCTTGCTCGATATCGTTAATTAAAACCGTGTTGCCTGCGTAGTCCTTCTGACCTACCTCAAGGCTTGCCTGACCGAGGATGTCCGTTACTTCGGGCGGCAATTCAACCTCCTCCTGTACGGTAGTATCGGGAGCTATCGGTTCTGTAACCGGCTCAGTGTCGGCAGAGCTTGTATCCTCGCCGGCAGTCGTTTCGACAAGATGATCCTCTCCGCCTATTACCTCGCTATTGTCCGGAATGCTGTTCATAACATCGTCAATTATGTACTTTGGAATAAACGCTGTTGCAAGCCATTGATGATCGGCTGTCGTCATTGCGGTTTCGATCCAGAGTCCGCGCAAAAATGCGATTTGAGGTATGCTTGAAAAGACAAGCAGGGAATATAAAAGCGCGATTGAAATGATTGCGGCAAGCGGTATGCAGACATATTTTTTCTTTATTATCCGTAAGAAATTCTTGCCGAATTTTTGATTGATTTTCATAATAAAATTTTTCATTTCCTCAAAATAAATAAGGCTTTCTGCTTTACTTTTTCTTTTGCTTTTACACAATAATATATTATTAGACGAAGTTTTGATAAAAAAGTTCCTGAAAAATTATAATCCTGCACGACACGGAAACCGCGATAAATTTTGTTATTCATAAATACTTTTGCGATGTGCACATTAATAAAGCGAGCCACACGATTTTGACGGTAGCGGCCGCAATATCAGATGTGGAGAAGAAAAATGAACTTAAAAAAGGTTAGATTGTCAGCGCGTGCATTTCTTGTCGCTTTATGTTCTGTTGCAGTTTTTTGCAGCGTGATCGGCAGATGCACGTCTGAGCAGAGCATCGCATGTGCAGGCATAGCTGAGCAGCTTTTACCTGATTTTGATTTGCAAGCGGTTGAAGCTGTTTTATCAACTGAGGACGATGTCTTTGATGAGCTGAGCCTTGATATAAAAGCTCAGCCGATCATCTCGTCAAATCAGTCTGATGCGCGAGATTATAAAGATATAAAGCTTATTCCGGGGGGCGTGCCATTTGGTGTAAAGCTATATTCGGACGGAGTGACTGTTCTCGGAGTTGGTGAGGTGAAGTGCGATAATGGCACCTTTAGCCCTGCGAAGGATGCGGGAATTGTATCAAAGGATGTTATTCTTAAAATAAACGGAAAGAGCGTTAGCACAGCAGAGGATGTCGTAGCTCAAATTCACTCATGCGAAGGCTCAACCCTTTCAATGACGGTAATTCGCGGTGGGAATGAGCTGAATTTCGATGTTACGCCCGTTCGCTCATCAGAGGATGGGAGATACCGTGCGGGGCTTTGGATAAAGGACAGCACGGCGGGCATCGGAACGGTGACATACATCGATGCGGATGGAGCACGGTTTGCCGGCTTAGGGCATGGGATTTGCGACGTTGACACAGGCGAGCTTATTGAATTTAGTCGCGGAAATGTTGTTAATGTTGCCGTAAGCGGTATTGTAAAAGGACGTCCGGGAAGTCCGGGAGAATTAAAAGGTTATTTCAGCTCAGGGAAAATAGGAAAGATCCTTGGAAATAAGGAATGCGGTGTGTATGGACTGCTTGCCGAGCTTCCGATTGGGCTTCGCGACGAGGCTGTTCCGATAGCGCTGTCGGACGAGATTCACGAGGGAGAAGCTGAAATGTTATGTACAATTGACTGCTTGGGTGTAAAACGATATAAAGTGAATGTATCAAAGATAGACCGTTCGGGGCGAAGTGTCAAGAATTTTATTGTAAATGTGACTGATGCGGAGTTGCTCGAAAAAACAGGTGGCATCGTTCAGGGAATGAGCGGCTCGCCGATTATTCAGGATGGCAAGCTGATTGGGGCTGTGACGCACGTGCTTGTGAATGACCCGACTAAGGGGTACGGGATTTTTATTGAAAATATGCTGGATGCGGCGGAGTGAAAAGCAGGAGCAGCCACATTAAAACATGTGTGGCTACTCCTTTTTCGTCTTTATTTCAGATTGTCATTTTGTCTAAGTTGTTCAATCAAAACCTTATACCTAGGATGATTCCTCAAAAAATCATAAGCCGCATCATCGTCCAATCTCATCAGCATATCATGGCTTTTGTTCCATCCATTGTTCCAATTGATACCAACCGGTAATCTGCCGAAAGGAATTATAGAGTTGTATGTGACTTTTGATTCATCATAAGTGTCAAACATGACAACATATCTTACACATTCCTCGAGATGATATAATGCCTCTTCGGTATTCTTCCTTTGAACCCAAATGTCGGCGATATGCTTTTCTGCTTCGGCAAGACTTTCTGCATCAAAATAATAATCACCGTTTTCGTATAAAGTTTTGTAAAACGTAATCGCTTTCTCATATAACACGATCTGTTGGTCATCGTCGAATAGAGAACTATCGTCTTCTTTCCGCAAAGCTGCCAACCAAATTGTTTGGTCAGCAGCTGTACTGACGGCTTTGCTTATCATATTTCTTACATGCTCAATTAATTTATCTCCGCTGTATAATGCTGTCAGAATTTCATCTTTTGATGTATCGGGAATCGCATCAATAAGTTTTAGCGCATCGTCATGTCTGTTTATCGCGGGAAAAATACTGCAAGCCAATTCAATTGCTGTTCCTTTGATTTTTATATCATTACAGCCTATTATAATTCTGTCAATGTACTGGGCAGCTTCGGAGCAAAACGCAAGATGTTCCTCGGGTGTACATTTCTGCTGAAACGCCAGCTGATAAAGAAAGACCGTAAGATCTGCCATCAGCATGTAGTTGTTGGGATACTTTGGCAATTCCTCGCGGATGATTTTGACCGCACCTTTTTTGTCACCCGAATTACACAACGCCCATGCTTTTTTGTGTATGTTTTCAATATTTGCTTTTTTCTGTAAAATATCAACTTCCAAGAGTTGATCTGTGGTAACATCAAAAACATTGGCTAAACCCGGAAGTTGCGAAATATCGGGCGCAGTTCTGTCACATTCCCATTGCGATACTGCGTTTGCGGTTATGCCGAGATACTCCGCAAGCTGTTCCTGCGTCATATCACGCTCACGGCGAAGTTTTTTTATAGTCGATCCGATAGACATAACATCTACCTCCATATAATATTCAAAAGCGCTTTTGTGATTATATTATAACATATTTTCGGATGTTTTCCACGCAGCAGATTCATACCTATACTGAAGCAATACTTTATTTTTGGTAGGATGAGTGTTGTCCTAATAAACATCAACCGCGTTTAGCTCAACCATCGCGCGAAGCATCCGCTTCAAATTCCGAAAGCATATATTTTCGCCAAGCGTTTGGCGATGTGCCGTATACGCTCTTGAATGCCCTTATAAAGCTGCTCTCGTTGCTGTATTTCAAAATATATGCAATGTCGGAAATTGTGCGATTTCTGTCTGACAGAAGCTTTACTGCACGCTGCATGCGTATTCGCTGACACCAGTTTTGATATGAAACTCCGATTTCCTTATGAAAGCGTCTGCTGAGATGCTCCGGTGTGTAGCCGAATTGTGCCGCCGTATGTTCAAGCAGCAAATCGTCGGAGTGCTCCAAATATCTGCAAACAGCTTCGATAGCTTGAGAGGACGGCGAGTACTCTGAATCAGATTCACGGAGCACAAATCCGACAAGGAGCTGTGCAAGTCCTGCCATGATGATTTCGCGGTCCTGCTCAAAATTTGTATCACAGCTGTTGAATGCGTCGAATATTCGTTTGAAATTGCTTCCATCGGAGCAAATAACGCCTGATTTGATATGACTTGAAACATATTCCTTATCAAACAGCACCGTATCAAAGAACTGAACAAAGTCGATATCGCACCCGTCGTCGGCTACAGCCTTGGTCGCATGCAGATCGCCCGGCTGAATAACGACCAGATCGCCGGGGCTCAATGATATCGTATCGGCGTTGATTCGCTGTTCGCCATGTCCGCGCCTGATATACAGTATCTCGTAAACCTCATGCCAATGCAGATCTACCATTTGCTTTGGCAGGCTTGTGTAGTTGTGCAGGAACGAGATGCTGTATTTTGATTTTATTCTTGTCACGTTTTCATAAACTGCGCTCATTTAATCCTCCGCAATATCAAGTATTGTATATATTATATCACTTATGGTTATTGAAAATCAAGCTAAAGAAGAATATAATTAAAATATAAAATAAAAATGTTGGGAGAAGAAAATGAAAAAGAGAACGCCTGATTTTGAAAATAATCTTCTGAAGATTCTTCGCAAAGAGAAGCCCGACCGTGCAACTATATTCGAGCTATACCTCAATCAAGAGGTATATGACCGTCTTTCAGACTATGCAGAGGCGTCGGAATATCTACACCTCTGTGCGCTCGCAATGGCGAATGCAGGCTATGACTATGTTACAGCACATGCGAGCGGGTTTGGCTTCCGTCCGGATAAACGCGAAAAATCAAGCACGCTCTCGCTCAACGGAAACGGACTTATCACGGATTGGGAATCGTTTGAAAAGTTTGAGTGGCCGGATATGACAAAGGCCGATTACTCCGCACTTGAAAGAGCTAAGGGCTTTCTTCCCGAGGGAATGAAAATAATGTGTATGGGTCCTGACGGAGTTTTGGAGAATGCAATAAACTTGGTTGGATATGACAATCTTTGCATAATGCTTTTCGAGGAGCCCGAGCTTGTGTCGGAGATCTTCAAAAACATTGGAACACGGCTTGTTCAGTATTACGAAAATTGTGCAAGCGCAGAAACAGTAGGCTTTATCTGCTCCAATGACGACTGGGGATTCAACACGCAGACTTTCTTATCGCCTGAGGATATGAGAAAATATGTTTTCCCATGGCATAAGAAGATTGTCGAAGCGGCACACAAAAATAACAAGCCGTGCATGCTTCACTCATGCGGCTACTATAATGAAATCATTGATGATACCATCTACGATCTGAAGTTTGATGGCCGTCATTCCTACGAGGATAACATAACGCCTGTTGAAGAGGCTTATGAAGAATTGCAGGGTAAAATTGCTGTAATGGGCGGCATGGATATCAATTTCCTCGCGACCCGCACTCCCGAGGAGGTCTATACCCGCGCACGCAAGATGCTCGAGAGAAGCGCTGACCGTGGCGGTTATGTTCTTGGAAGCGGAAACAGCATACCGGCATACATCCCTTATGAAAACTATATTGCAATGAATCGCGCCGCGCTTGAGTTCGACAACTGATCAAATGAATAAAGAATAAAGCACTCACTTAAATCTTTTTGGATTTGTGAGTGCTTTTTCAATGCAGTATACTAATCGACAAAATCCTAAAAGAAGTTGGCGGATTTGTCAAGCCATTTCCACGCCTTTTGGTTTTGCTGTCAATTGAATTTGAAATGCTGTTGTGGTAAAATTAATAAAACGGCGTTATGGGGGATGAAATGCAGGAAATAAACAGCGTTATAAAACAAAAGGTGTCGCGAATGCTCATACAGCTCGGCTTCAGAATGAATCGGCGAGGATTCGATTATATGCGGGAAATAATAGCAATTCTATGTGTGGAGAATATGACGCTCGATGAGGCGGCGATGCATGTCGCAAGGAGCTTAGGCGTAACTATCGATACGGTTGTCCGTGCTTGCAAAAGCGAGATAAAAAATGCTTATGAATTCGGTGTTATTCAGAATCTGAAAGAATATTGGATAAATGACAAAGGCTTGGAGCTTAAAGCATTCATAGAGATTACGGTTAAAAGGTTAAGGGCAGACGAAATATAAAGGAGCTGTTGCACTTAGGTGCAACAGCTCCCATAAAATACAGCTTGTCACCCATTCAGGGTTCCATTTATGTGTGCATAGCACACATAAACCGCTGTATTTGGGCGCATCCGCGCCCGGGGCTGTTGCAAGTTTTCAACTTGCAACAGCCCCATTTTCATTGCCGCGATTTTGTATTTGTTCATCCGCCCTAAGCTTTAATAGGCATAATTCAATAAATTCCTTCGGGGTTGCGCGCTTGCTTTGCCGATTTGGATGGCGA